>CAZMVE010000001.1:0-7660 GCA_964569585.1 uncultured Bacteroidales bacterium
GTTGAATATAAACTAATTAAGAGTATGTAGCATGTGCATACCCCAGTTAAATAATTGTAGCACAATAGAGTTATTTAATCTCCCGCGTCACCAAACCGAACTTGATCAGGAGATGTGTTAATATGACGCGGAATTTGGCCGGCATTTCGAAATCAGCTATCAAATCTATACAGGTTCAGATCTATTCTTTCACAAAACGAATTGAGTGTATGGTATTACCATTTCCAACAACCCGTAGCAAATACATTCCGGGCTTAAGATCAGCTATCGTAAAACTGATTGTACCGAATTCATTATCGAGATCATACTGAGTTGAACTGATAAACATACCCGCTGTATTTACAATACTTATCTCAACATTCCGGTATTCCATTGATGAAAGATCGATGTTCAGAAAATCAGTTACCGGATTTGGATATACCTTTATTATATTACTTAATGGGGTATCCTCATCTTTCGGTACATTATCATGCACTGAAATTTGAGTGTCAAGTACCAACAGTACTATGGCTATCTGTTTTGTACTTCTATTAGGGTCGTTGCTGTTAATAGTAAGTGTAGTTGTGTATTTGCCCGCTCCTAGATTTTCGGCATCGACCTGAAGCATACTGACCATTGACGATCCGGCCTCGATAACGCCCTCGGCATTGGCAGTTATTTCCAGCCATTCCTCATTAAAAGTACCTTTCTGAATCTCGATAGAGTATTCCAGTTGAATTCCTCCGCCATCATTTCCTATAGTAAGTTCGTAATCTTTTATCTCGTTGGTCTTTATAGTTAAGAAAATTGAATCGGCAACTTCAAGTTCAGGAGATAGAATCCCATATACTGTAAGATTATAAGGAATAATAAATTCCTTATTCAGCGTATCGTTGCTCCGAATATAAATATCGGCACTATAAAAACCTTCCTGCAGATTTTCCGCATCGGCAAGCAGGCTTATTGTAACAGATGACAATGTCCCTGCAGTACCGCTATCCTTATCGGCAACAAGCCAGTTGCATTCCGGAGTAATAAGCTGAATAAAAGTTTCCATTAATGAGGCTATAACAGAATCGGGGATATAAGATCCATTCAGCGTGGAAAAAAGCAGGTAATATATTCTGTCGCTCTGTTCAAGATTTAAGACCGTATGGTCGTCGAAATTAGAATTAGTATTGAAGGTATGACCCGTTTCATGGTTTGCATTCGGCACTATAATCAGATGATTTACCGACGCGTCGCCTGCACCGGATACTCTCTTAACAAAACCTGTGTAGGTTTGTAAACCCTGATGAACCGTAATAACACTTCCATCAACTGTTCCATGGCCGTCGGCTCCAAGATTCCCGGCAATACTGAAAGTGGATACATGGTCCATATCGGCCGCCATCAGAAATAACCCGGGTTGCTTACTGGTAAAATACCTTCCTGAGGAACCGAAAGCCTGGTTATCGGTCACTTCATTGTCGTGATACATAATACCCGAATATAGGTCAGTTGAAAGGTAATTGCCTCCGTCGTACATATCATTACCCCCTTCTTCAATCAAATAGCCATCAATGCCTCCGTCGAATTCATATACTTCCGGTATCAGATCGGTAAGTTGATCATATCCGGTAATAAATCTATTCATAACCCATTCCAGATCTGCTGATGAGTAGGGTATTACCACCTGATAACCTTTGTATGACTGGGTAACTAAAAGGTCCTGCGTTTTAACCGGCTGGTTGTTCTCTTTTGTAAAGTACTCATCCGATTCATAAAGTTCACTTTTTTCCAGGATTTTAGAAGTCAATCGTTCATGAACACTTATTTCATAAAGTAAATCGCCGGAATTGCTGCGATTAGTAATGATTAAGGCATTTTCAGTAATTTCTCCCTGCAAGAGCGACTCGGAAAACATCGTATCGGCAATATCCATTTCAGGCATAGCCTGCATAGTAAATTCATTTGTGATAGTGTCGGAACGGAAACAATTTGAAGTATATAGTGAAACATTTACTTGTCCCGATTGGCTGAACCTATGAGACGGATGTTGCTCATATGAAACATTACCATCACCAAAATTCCAAAACCATTCCAGCGGATTGCCCTGGCTCAGGTCCGTGAATTGTACTTCCGAATAGAAGGCAGGATTCAGATCAGAAATTGAAAAATCGGCCTGAACCGCTATGTTTGCAGGTACCTCTGCTCTCCATACTGCTTTAAATCCTTCCCTGTTAATAATTCCATCCGATACAAATCGGATATACATACTGCCTGAATAGGCTGTAACTGCATCAGGAATAGTATTGCCTGTTACTGTTAGCAGAAGTTCTCCCGTTTCATCAACTCCGTCGTAGATATAGAGATTATCGTACGATTCTTCGATGGAAACACTCAGGAAACTAATTGTAATTGCCTTCGCACATTCAGGTTGAATTAAAAAATCAAGATCTTCACCATTTTGGTAGGAACCTTCGGGTCCACCCGTATCGTACAGAATTCCTGCTTTACTGTTCGAACTACTGACGGTTCCAGTCACAAATCCCGGCAATACTTCAACTGCATTAGTCCGGAAAGTACTATCGGTTCCATAGCTGTTTGATACTTTCAGGGATATATCATACTCACCCAGTGTATCAAATAAAACTTCCGGATTTTGTTCCTCCGAGTCTCCCGGCACTCCACCAGACACTTGCCATAACCACGTTTGCGGAAGATTCAACGAACGATCGGATAGCTCTATAATTTCTCCTGTACTTACTATTGAGTCAGATAATTGAAAATCAGCCACCGGAGCCTCCGTATTAGGTTGAATAAATACAGTATAATCTTCATATTGTCCGAAATGTAAAGTTCCGCAGGCACTGGTAACCGGATAAGAGGCATGATCGGATGCAAGCCGCAGGCGAAGCGGAACATTATAGACATCCGGTTCAGGGATAATAACGAATCCTGAATGGTGCTGTAAGTTATTTATCGATTTAAAAATCAGTTCTCCGGACGAAAAATCACCGTTATTATCCAGGTCGATCCATACATATACATTCTCCCGCTGCTGGGGACCAGATTGAACGTTAACAGGATACTCGTGACCAGCTATCAAATAAGTAGCATGTTCGCAGGTATAATCGAGATAGAATCCCTCCTTAACTGAAAGCCCGGAGGAATTATTGATCGAATTCAATTGAAAATTCGAAATTCCGAATTGATCCGGATATGAACCGGAAGGTTGGCATAATGCCTCAACAAGTAAAACACCATTGGTAATTCTGATGATATCTGCTTTTGCTATTGAATCGGTCCCAATACAATAATTGATGCCTTGTGCAACAAGTTTTACCGTATAATCACCTGACGAAGTGTATGTGTGTGTCGGATTTGTATCTGTGCTGGTATTTCCATCACCAAAATCCCATAAAAAGGCAGAAGCATTGTTGCTGGTATTGAAAAACTCAACGGCTGCATTTACAGTGCAGGAATAATTACGGGATGCAAAAAAATCAGCTTGTACTTCTTGTGTAAAGGCTTCACCAACACCAACGGCATGCCATGCATTGGTAACAGCAATTACTTCTTCGGAACAAGGCCCGAAAAGATCAATGGCCGATTGTATGGAAAAAAAGCGGGCATCTTCAAACTGTGAATAGGGTGTGAGGTACACGGTAAGATTGCGATAGGCAATTGCTGCTGCTTTCTCTATGCCAATACTTTCAATATGGTAATTATTCCCCAGGTCGTTGATTCCTTCACCTCCTTCAGCCAGCAGGTAAAACCAGTAATTCTGCACACCATTATTTGTATGTACACCCCCGTTATCATTACTACCCGACACCCAGTACTCACCTTCATAAGTATCCGGATCGCCATACTCTTTCGGATCGGCCATATTCCTGAATGGATTCCCCAGCAAGGCAAATTCCTCACCCAGTATATAATTAAAGGATACGGGATCGACATAATAATCGACTGATACACCGAAAATATCGCTGAATGATTCATTTAATGCTCCTGATTCGTAGGCATATTCCAAGCCTGCTGAATGCTGGGTTACAGCATGGGTAATTTCATGAGCAACCACTTCCACTGATGTGAATGCCGAATAATTGTAGTTGTCGCCACTGCCAAAGGTAAACACATTGCCATTCCAAAAGGCATTCATATAGTTGGTACCGAAATTGACATAACTGATCAATGCGCCTCCTTCGTCATCAAATGAATTCCTGCCATAGGTATAATAAAAATAATCGAAGGTTTTTTCTGCAGCAAAATGAGCATTGGTGGCAGCATCTTCCTGATCGCTTGTCTCATCCCAGTAATTATCAGGATCGGTGTAATGAACAGCCATGGTATAGTTAGTCAGGTGCTGCATGTTATAGGTTACTATCGCTGTTCCCTGCACATTGTCAATGAGCCTGTAGTTTTCATCAGTGCTTTCAGTAATAATTTCCCGGGTACCTTCATATTTTGTTACAGCTGTCCCTGGCTGAAAGTCGTTATGAATTCTGTCAATTGTTTTAAGAATATCGCCCGAATGAGCATCGACATAAACAAATTTCCGGAACAGCGGTTCGGCGGAATATATATCAAGCTTATAGGCAAGATGCGATTTCTGATCAACGGGGAGAATTACAAGTTCAGGTACCGGTATATAATTTTTGTCGAACTCCCAGTAATATTTCGAAGCTCCAACGTGTGCGGTTGCTAATTCAAATGCCCTCATAGCAGTGATACCGGGATTTATATTCAAATCCATAACCTCAAAATATTCCCCGTTTGCACCTATAAGATTATTATCCCGTGAATGAACTATATAAAACGCGCCTTCAACGGGTATCCCCATAAAGTATTGCTGATACCTGGAGTGAAAAATTCCCAGTTGATCTTTTATGTCTTTTTTAAAAGTAAAAACGTTTTCTTCCGGAAGATTCAGCAATGAGGATAAATTTTCTCCGGCCTGAGCAGCATCGAAAGTTTTACCTGGTTCAAAGTCAATAGATCTTATTTTTCCTGTTTCTTCCTGAATCCAGACTAAATGGCTGTTTTGAATATATTCCCGTGCCTGTGTGCCGTGAAATACCTGAGGGAATGCAGTATAGGAAAAGATTAAGAATGTGAACGATATGAAAATTTTGTGAAATCGCATACTTTTTTGCCCAAGTTAAGTACCCTAAAGTACGGCAATAAAGGCATTACGGCTTCAGAATCTTGACTAACGGAGTGATTTCGTTGGTGAGAATAACTTTAACTTTGATACCGGTTTTTGTGTAAACTATAAAAACAAAAAGGACGCCTTGCGGGCGTCCTTTTATTATTTAGAATAAGATAAATTATTCTTTTACAAATCTTACTGAATGATTTCCGATGCGAGCTACATAAAGACCGCTATTCAGATCAGAAATGTCAACCTGACCAGTTGATTCAACAACCATTACCTGAACACCTGTGATGCTGTATATTTCAACAGTCTGCAGACCTTCGATATCGAAGTTGATGCTGTTGACAGCCGGGTTCGGATAAACACTGATGTTGCTTTCTACTGTAGGTTCAATGGAACTTGGCGGCCATACCCAATCAGTAACAGTAGCCAGGCTAACTATACCAAACATGGTACGGTCATTCCAGGCAAGGTCTTCTGTTGCGTCCGGCATTTCTGGATCGTCAGAGTCCCAGGCAACCTGGCAATCTCTTCCACCCAGACCTATAACATCAGAATCGCCACCGGACACATCAAAACCATGAATAGCTTCAAGATAATCTTCCATATCCTCTCGTACCTGAGCAGTACTTAAAACGCAAGTCCAGGGGATTGCTACTTCGATTATAAAGCCACTGGCTGTTTTTTCGAAATGCAAATCATACTCTTCCTCTGCTGCATTACCACGCTGCTGAACTGAATCGAGGCCACTGCTAAACCGCAGCTGAATGGTGTTGCTGTCGTAAGCTACAGTTGTACCTACAGTGTCAAGGCTGAGGAAAACTTCAACGTTGTCATACTCATGTGGAGTGCCATCTGTTGTGTACTCAGGAGGATTGTCGAACTCATCAAGAACAGTAAATAATATATACAAGTACTGTGGGTTGAATGCAGCCTGAAATGACATAGTGTAATCAGCGTCATCCCCGGTACTTCCTGTTACGTTGAAAGCCACGGTTGCCTCTGAAGCACTGTATGCAGCCTCAGCTATTCCGTCAATAGTAATTACTCCCGTGTTAGCATAAGGAATTTCCATTGTGCTAATCGGTGCATGATGCGGAACGGCAAATGCAAAATTCGCAAGCGCTATAAAGACAGCACATGCGCTAAGGTTTAGTAATTGTTTTTTCATAATACTGATAGATTAAGTTTGTATTAGTAATACGATTAATTATGACAGGTACAATAATAGTCAATTTCTTTAAATATCACAAACATAGAGCACCAAAAAATGATGCCCTATGCTAAATATTTGCATTAATAGTAGGGGTTTTGTGTTATAGAACCCTCACTATTAACGATTTCCTGTTGCGGAATCGGCCATATTTCGTGCTGTCCTATCACGAAAGCGCTGCCAAATTGTTGGGGTGCCGTAGCGTTATTGATCGGATTTGTAGCCGTCGGATACTCCATGGCATCTTCTTTAAGTATCTGCTGAGCCCTTCCGGTACGAACAATATCATAAAACTGATGCCCTTCAAATGCCAGCTCAACACGGCGTTCGGCATATACCTGATCCAGCGTGATGGTTCCGGAATAATCCTGCGGATAATTCGTATTCGTATTCCCTGAATTACGTGCGCGGGTGCGCACCCAGTTGATCCATTCCAGCGCATCGGTATTCTGACTTGCATGCACTGCAGCTTCGGCGCCCATCAGTAATAAGTCGGCAAAGCGGAAATACTTGGTATTTTGCGGATAGTCGCCAAGAGTAGCTACCCCGCTGGAATAAATGGGATCGGTAAAGTACTTCCAGGTACAACGTCCTGTCGATGGCCAGTTATACCAGGAATTATAAACTACCGAATCGGGATAGGTGGCACGAAGTACCTCGTCCTGATAGTAATAAGGCAGGGAATCGCCTTCATCAACAACCGAAAGCTTATATCGGGGATCAAGTATCTCGCCTGCCACTTCGCAATCAATATCTGCGTAAGCAGTCGCTACGAAATAATCGGTAGGGAGTATAAAACCCCAGAAGTATTCGGTTGCAACCAGTTCATTATCGGTATTATAAGCCCATACTGCACGGGGTCCGTAATAACGGGGTACCAGGTTACCTTCCTGTCCCTGGGGGAAGCGGGTTGAACCCTGCTGCCAGTGTTGCACGTCGAATATCGATTCGCCGCAATTGTTGGCTTCGGGCTGCCAGATCCATTTATAACCTTTTACATCAACCTGTACTTCACCATCTTTTGATGTACGGGTAATGATAAAGGGACCTTTATGGTCATTATCACCCTCGAGCCAGTATTCGCCCGACTCAATAACCTGTTTTGCAGCCTCATATGCCTGTTGCCACTTTTCCTGGTACAGGTATGTTTTCGCCAGCATGGATAATGCAGCACCTTTTGTAGCCCTGCCCAGATCCTCGGCAGCATATTCGCTTTTTTCGGGAAGCGATGCTGCTGCATTGGTGAAATCTTCTTCAATCCTGCTCCAGGTATACTCCAGCTCGGGCCTTACCGGCATCCATTCATCAGGCAGAAGCACATGGTC
>CAZMVE010000001.1:7760-29735 GCA_964569585.1 uncultured Bacteroidales bacterium
TAAAATGCTCTGTCAGTAAGAGAATGAGGTTCCCTGTCAAGGTACTCCTCATCATTGCAAGCCACTGCGAAGAGCGATATGGATATTATAGTTAGAATTAATTTTTTCATGACTATAGTGTTTTTATTGATTCAAAAATTTAAAATGAGAGGTTTACACCTACCATATAGCTCCGGGCCAGAGGATACAGACCACGATCGATTCCCATATCGAGTTGGGCAGGACTGTTTGTCTGTTCCGGTCCGCGACCGATTTCCGGATCAAATCCCGGATATTTGCTAAAAGTTAGCAGATTCTGTGATGCTACATACACCCTTAACCTTTCAATTCCTACCTTCCGGCTGATCTGATCAGGCAGGGTCACTCCCAGCTGCACATTCTTGATCCTGAAATAGCTGCCATCATGAATATACCGGTCAGATTTCCTCAGGTTCAGGTTGGAGTTGTTAAAATCCAGACGTGGAACTGATGGATCATCACCCGTTTGTTCCCAGTGATCGTTCATAGTACTAAGCACATTCCAGTAAGCAGTTGGTGATTCCAGGTAGAATATGGGCCCAAAAAAGACTTCATTACCATATACTCCCTGACCAAATATTTTCAGGTCGAAAATCTTATACTGTAGATCGATACTGATACCATAGGTCATATCGGGATGCGGACTTCCTATAAAGGTCTGGTCATCACTGTTGATCCTGTTATCACCATTGAGATCTTTATATTTAATGTCCCCAGGTGCAGTACGATTTTGATCATAGTTAAC
The DNA here is from genome assembly GCA_964569585.1 of uncultured Bacteroidales bacterium. Lineage (GTDB taxonomy): Bacteria > Bacteroidota > Bacteroidia > Bacteroidales > UBA10428 > UBA10428. Next base: position 8,524 of record CAZMVE010000001.1, read on the forward strand.
ACCATCATCACCCGCAGTCTGCTGTGCAAGTAAGTTAGCCGCATTAATTTCTTCCTGGGTTTGCCAGTAACCGTCGGTTACATAACCGTAAAAACTGGCAATTGGCTGACCTTCCTGAGTAAGGTTGACATATCCAATATCCCTGAAATCACCTGCGGGGATATCGCTGGGTAAATAAGTGACTTCATTCCTGATGAAAGCAATATTGGCACCAACAGAATAGCTGAAGTCTCCGCGTTTTTCCTTAAAAATACCGTTGATTTCAATACCCTGGTTCTGAACCTCACCTGTATTAACATAAGGCGGATTGGTAACTCCTACCACCAGTGAAATGGGTACCTGGCTTAGCATATCGCTGGTATTTCTGACATAAGCATCGATATTAAATGCCAGTTTGTTGTTCCAGAAATTGATATCCAGACCGATATTGGTCATTACTGTTTCTTCCCAGTACAAATTTCTGTTTCCTAATCCAAGAGGAGCCCCTCCCTGATAACCAGTCTGTGGATAACTGCCAAATGAATAGTTAATGTTATAGGTCACATCGGTATAGGCTGCATAATCGCCTATCTGCTGGTTACCCAGTTTGCCCCAACCTGCCCGTAATTTCAGGAAGTTGATAAATTCCACATTCTTAAAAAACGCTTCTTCACTTATTTTCCAGCCTGCTGCAAAGGATGGGAAAAGACCCCATTTGTCTTCTCCAGTAAAACGGCTGGAACCATCGCGACGGATAGTAGCATTAATATCGTATTTCCCATCGTAGGAGTATAGCAAACGTCCAATATATGAAATCAGGGCGGCATCATAAGGTATTGCATCAGTCAGAACATAATCTCCTATCTGTGTAGTAATATCCTGGAAATTGTTTGATTCACCGTCCGGATCGGGACTGGAATTACTAAAGAACCAGAGATTATCATCAATAGGCACATTAAAAGCTGCTCCTGCCATATAACGGTAACTGTTGAGTTCGCGGGTATAGCCTCCAAGCAAGGTAATATCGTGTTTTTCGGCTATCACTTTTTTAATTGTCACCGTGTTTTCCCAAAGTAGTGAGGTAGTATGATAATCCAAGTTAATCAGAAGATTTTGTGGCCGGAGAGCATCAGCCGATTCAAAATATTCCGGTTCATAGATCTCTCTCTGTTGGCGGGTCGATTCCAATCCAAAATTAGTGCGTAACGATATCCATTTCACAGGTTTTAAATCAACAAAAACATTGCCCAGTAATTTGTTGGTCTGTAAAATATGATGATTTCTATCAATAATCCCTACCGGATTACGGATATTATTACGCTGAGCCGGATAAAACCTATCATAGGGATTGGTAAATTCGGCTGTATCGGGGTATTCAACCGGAACAGCAGGATCCATGGTCAGCGCTGTAATTACTACTGAGGTATATTCATTTTCCTCAGGAATAATATTTTGTGTTGAGTGGATGTAACTGATGTTTTCACCGGCAGATATCCAGGGTTTGATATTGGCCGAAGTATTTATCCTGAAAGTATACCTTTGATAGTCGCTACCCTTGATAATCCCTTCCTGATCGAAGTAGCTTCCTGAAAGTGCATAATTAATGTTCTCGGTACCACCCAGGAACGAGAGTTGATAATTGGATATTGCAGCGGGTCTGAAAATCTCCTCCTGCCAATCTGTATTCGAAACAAGCGAGCTGTCTTCCCAGGTTTGTCCGGCTGCATTCCGAAGGGTAACGAAATCGGAGGCATCGACCAGATCAAGAGTTTTTGTCACCGATTGAATACCTGTATAAGCATCGAAACTCAGCGATGTTTTTCCGGCTTTACCCTTTTTAGTCGTAATAATTACTACACCGTTACCGGCACGTGATCCATAAATGGCTGCAGCCGAAGCATCTTTTAATATTTCTGTCGACTCGATATCGCCGGGATTCAGTGCCCCGACGGCTGATGCTGACATAGGCATGCCATCGACAACAAATAATGGATCGGGGTCAGTTACAGTACCCATACCCCTGATCATTACCATAGGAGCAGCACCTGGTGAACCGCTGTTTGCCGTAATACTAACACCAGCTGTTCGTCCCTGCAAAGCCTGGTCAAGACCGGATACTGCAGATTGTTGCATTTCCTCAGCGGAAATAGAGGCTACAGCTCCGGTGAGGTCACTTTTTCTAATAGTACCATAACCGATCACCACAACATCTTCAAGGCTTATAATATCAGGTATCATGGCAATACTCACCTCGTTCATTCCGGTAACACTGATTTCCTCTGTTACATATCCAACATAGGATATAAACAGTATACCATCTTCGGCAACCGATAGTGTATAATTACCGTCGAGGTCCGTAATAGTTCCATTGCTTGTCCCTTTTTCCAGGATAGTTACTCCGGGGAGACCCTCACCTGTTTCGGAATCGGTAATGACACCCGTAACTGTTTTTTTCTCCTGAAGATTGACAGCTGACCTGGTTAGAACAATCTGATTATCGATGATCGTATATTCAATACCCTTGTCATCTAAAATAGCATCGAGCAATTCTTTAACTGTTAGCTCATTGGTATTGACAGTAATCACCTGATTTACATCAATCGATGCATCATTATAAAGAAATGTGAATTTGCTTTGACGCTCAATTTCTTTCAATGCATCCTTAAGTGTAACATTATCTACCTGGAGCTGAACACGCTCATTAAGTAGATTCTCGTTAACCGCAAATGACGAAAAGTTCATGGTAACAACTAAAGTAACCATGCCCAGTACTCTAAGGAAAGAGTTGGCGCATTTCTCATCCGCGGGTCTTTTGGGGTTAGAAAGCTTTTTCTTCATACTTGATGATTGTTAGTAATTCTAAAGTAGTTGAGTTATTAAAAGTTAAATATAGACATATTCCATTACCAGTAAATGGTAATCAGTGAAAACGCTTAGGTTTCACCGGGTGTAGTTTCTCTTGGTTTTTTCATCGGTTAGTTATTTTAAGTTTCCAATTATTTATAGGATATCATTACATGATTGGCCTGGATCATGTATTCAATATTAGTTGTCAGACTGATAAGCTCGAGTACTTCACGCAGACTTTCACTTTTAATTGTCATAGTAAACCTGTCTTTAATTGAATCAGTACCCTCGACCTGAATGCTTACATCGTACCACCTTTCCAATTTTTTAATGACATCCGCAAAATTTTCATTATCAAAAGTGAGGAGGTTATTCTTCCAGCTTGTGTATGGGCTGGGATTTACATCGTTCAGTAACAATATTTGTGATTTCTTATGAAAAGTAGCTTTTTGATTTGCACTCAGCATCAAAGACGATTGATTATGTATCTCCGTTACCGATACTGATCCTTCTGTTACGATAGTTTCTACTATTTCATCTTCGGGATAAGCCATAATATTAAATTTCGTGCCTATGACTTCCACCTCAACATCGGTTGTACTAATTATAAAGGGAAGTTTCTCATTCCGCTGAACTTCAAAATAGGCTTCACCTGTAAGTTGCAGTTTGCGGTATTTTTTACCAAAAAAATTATCGTATCGAATGACTGATCCGCTGTTTAGAAATACCTTGGAACCATCGGGAAGTATGACATGTGATTTTTGTCCTTTTGGCGCAATATTTTCTGTATAGGTTTTCCGGAAAACCTGATTCTGTCCGATAATAAACAATCCGCTTACTGTTATAAGCACCGCAATGGTAGCAGCAATTGCCAGGGCAGTAATAAACCTTTTTCTGAGAATACGGTTATACAATTTCAGATCTTCAATCTCAGCGATAAGAAATTGTGTTGTGGGAGATTTCAATGCAGTTTCAGGATGAGTCCTCTCTTTTATTTTTTCAAAAAGCTTTTTAAAATCAGATTTAGTAGTAACATGTACTTCCTGAGGATTCTTCCATTGGTGGTACATCATTGATTTAACCTCTTCGGTTTCAAGAATTTCAGAATTCATTTCAGGATCATTATTTCCAATAAATAAATCGCTCAATAACTTTTTATCTAGATGTTTCTGTATCATTCCTGGCTTTTATTACTTAACCTAATAATACAATTAATTATATGATACCCCTTAATTCCATTCTCAAATAGAGGAATATTTTATCCGAGTTTCACTTCAACCCGGTTAACTGTACCCTTTGGCTGAACAGGGATAATATTGCCCTCTACCTTGTTTCCGTTTACTATCAAACTTTTAACTCCACGATTCACTCCATCAGGATTTTGAATAGTGATCTCATAGTCTGCACCCCTGAATTTCCGCTGAATCACATATTGTCTCCATTTTTTAGGTATACAGGGTGATATTTCCAAACCATTGTACTGAGGCTTAACACCAAGGATATATTGAGTGATAGTATAAAAATTCCAGGCAGCTGTACCCGTAAGCCAACTGTTTTTAGCTTCTCCGGGACGAAAAGCATCCTTACCTGCAATCATTTGCGCATACACATAGGGTTCGGTCTTGTGTAAATCACTTATTTCTTCGAGATAGGACGGACATATTCTTCTGAAATATTCCCAGGCTTTATCACCATTACCCAGCATAGTCTCAGCAATCATGATCCAGGGATTATTATGACAGAAGATACCTCCATTTTCTTTATATCCCTCCGGATAGGTAGTAATTTCTCCTATATTGAGTTTATATCCGGTAAAAGGAGGATTATTTAATACAATCCCATACTCACATGCCAATCGTTCTTCTACCGAATGAAGCGCTTTACCAGCTTTTCCATCTTCCATTCCAATACCTGCCATAATACAGAAACCCTGAGATTCGATAAATATCTGCCCTTCGTCGTTTTCCTTACTTCCAATTTTATTTCCAGAAAAATCGTAGGCCCTCAGGAACCATTCACCATCCCAGCCATGTTTGAGTACTGTCTCCTTCATTTTGGCAATATGTTTGCGAACCCGCCTGGCCTCATCAGTTTTTCCAATACGATCGCATAGTTTTGCATAGTCCTCTCCGTACAGTACAAAAAGCCCGGCAATCATTAAGGATTCGGCTTTGCCCCCACTTTTATTTTCAGTTGTCTGGAACGACTCATCAGGATTAGTAGAAAAACAGTTCAGGTTGAGACAATCGTTCCAATCGGCCCTGCCAATGAGCGGTAATCCGTGGGGTCCCAGGTTATTGATAACATGATCGAAAGATACAGTAAGATGATTGTAAAGTGGTTTTGCTTTCGCAGGATCGTGATCAAAAGGAACCTGTTCATCGAGAATGGAAAAATCGCCGGTTTCTTTAATATAGGCAGTAGTAGAAAGGATCAGCCACAGAGGATCGTCGTTAAAATTACCCCCAACATCGGAATTCCCACGTTTTGTCATAGGTTGATACTGATGGTAAGCACCGCCGTCTTCAAATTGTGTGGAAGCAATATCGATTATTCTCTCTTTAGCTTTTTCAGGTATCTGGTGTACAAATCCTATCAGGTCCTGGTTTGAATCCCTAAATCCCATTCCACGCCCTATGCCTGATTCAAAATAAGAAGCACTGCGCGACATATTAAAAGTAACCATACACTGGTACTGGTTCCAGATATTCACCATACGCTCCAGTTTAGGATCCTCGAATTTCAGATTGTAAATAGCCAGCAACTTATCCCAGAAGGTTTTTAATTCCTCCAGTCCGGTATTAACTTTTTCGGATGTATCAAAACGACTTATCATTTCCAGTGCTTTTACTTTATTAATAACACCGGGACTTTCAAATTTTTGATCCTGTTCGTTTTCAACGTAACCCAAAACAAAAACAAAGTCTTTTGTTTCGCCGGGATTCAATTCAATTTGAAGTGCATGGGAAGCAACAGGCGACCAACCGTGTGCCTCGGTATTAAAAGATTTATCCTGCACAACTACATCCGGAGAGTCGAAATCGTTGTAAATACCCAGAAAACTCTCACGATCGGTATCGAATCCTTTGACCGGAGAGTTAACCGTATAAAATGCATAATGATTCCGGCGTTCACGGTATTCTGTTTTATGGTAAATAGTCGATCCGATAACTTCAACCTCACCCGTACTAAAGTTTCGTTGAAAATTTGTCATATCGTCGAGTGCATTCCATAAACACCATTCAATACAGGAATACAGGCTGACCTTTTTTGTAGTTTTATCTTTGTTGGTTAATCTAACACGCTGTACCTCACCCCAATATTTTAAAGGTACAAAGTACAGCACCTCTGCTTCAAGTTTATTAAGTTCACTTTTAATTAGGGTATACCCCATTCCATGCCGGCATTCATATGCATCGGGTTGCTTTTTTACAGGTTTCCATCCGGGTGACCAGATGGTTCCGTTGTCGTTTATATAAAAATATTTACCTCCGTTATCGAGCGGAACATTATTGTACCTGTATCTTGTTATCCTTCGTAAACGTGCATCTTTAAAAAAGCTGTAACCTCCTGCAGTGTTAGAGATTATTGAGAAAAAATCTTCATTTCCAAGGTAGTTTATCCAGGGGTAAGGGGTTCGGGGATTTGTAATTACATATTCTTTTCTCTCATCATCAAAGTAACCAAACTTCATCGTCTTCGTCTTTTTTTAGTTTATACTCATTAAATACTCAAATAGAGACATTGTCCCCTAATGGCAAATATTTAATAAATTGTGCGATATTACTAAATAATTTTATCCAGAACAGGCTCAATTGCATTTTTTATATCACGTAGAGCGAGGCGCATATGTGTCTCAATTGTTTTTTCCGAGATTGAAAGTCGTTCCGAAATTTCCTTATAAGGTAAACCCTGAAACCGGCTAAGTTTAAAGATTTCCTGTCGTTTGGGAGGTAATTCGGCAACAATCTGGTTCAACAAGTCCATCAGATCATTAAATATAATTTCATTCTCAACATTCTGCATGTTTTTTTGCAAATAAGTAATTATGTAATTACAATATGCCTGATGATTCACCTTTTTTCTATGCTGATTAAATATTGTATTTTTTGTCGTGGTAAGTAGGTATCCGCTAAACGACATTTCAACATTAATATTCCTGCGGCTTTCCCATATCTTTGTAAAGACTTCCTGAACTATTTCTTCTGTATCCCCCGGATTCTTAATATAACGAAAAGCGAAATAATAAACCCTTTCGACATAGCAATGGTATATTTTCTCGAAAGCATCACCATCGCCTTCGATAAGTCTGATAAGCAGTTCCTTTTCTTCCTGTTTTGAGAGAGGATTCAATTATCTGTCTTTCTTTGAGTGTCCTAAAATAAAAAAATTTTAGCACAAACGCTTACCTTTTGCAGACGGTATAAGCTATTTAATTGTTTGATTTTAGAAATAACAGGAAGTTATCAGATAAAAATCCGTATAATTAATCCCCTTTTCTGAAAGTCTAGTATAAAATCAGGGATTTAGGCCAACTAAATACTCCTGTCAGGCAACTTTAAAATGTCGCTTGATTTTAAATAATTATCGTCTTTCATGCTTCATTTTTTCACCTATCGAAAGGCACCTTTACATTATACAGCACCAATTTAGTTTAGAAGAATTACAGAACTGAGGATGGCAATTATCAAAAGAAAAAGAGCCTTAAAAAAACGACTCCACTTATACTGATCTCTTTGAGAGATTTCATAGTAAGCGGAGCCGGATTAAATATTCAAACGTAATACGTAGGTTAATTGAAAAATGCTGCTGGCTATTTGCCAGCATTAAGATTTATATTTACTCCTACTGCAATTATCCATACATTTTTATCATAGGTTTCCATAACCGGAACCAGAAGTCCTGAACCAGCAACATCATGATCGAAGTTCTTTTCTCCGTCCTGATAAATGGTGTACGATCCTCCCAGGTTAAGTTCCAGCTTGGGAGTGATAGTCCAGGCAAAACCTCCGCCTATACTACTTGTAGGCAGACTATAACTTAAATCGGTCTGATAGGCTTCAGTTGCACCAGATTTTGTATACAGGTACCCTGCACTCAGCGCTAATTTTTCTGTAAGGGCATACTCAAGGCCTATACCCAGTTCAACTTCGTTTCCATCCAGTGTTTCTTCACGCCCTGCCCAATCGGCCTGTTCATCGAAATAGTAATGAACAGAGCCTGAAAGCATTAATTGATCAATAGGACGATAAGTAGCACCCAAAGTCAGTTGAGCCGGTATATCATAACGCGATTTTGCACCATCGGGAAACATGGTAATTTGTGTTCCGTCATCGTTTAAACCGGTTATAAAATCACTTGTAGTATTATTTTCAAATTCGAGTGTAGTACTGTGCTCATATTTGATGGCTATATTCAAGGCATCGCTCGGGTGAATATTTACACTGATAATGGGTGTGAAACCCATGGCTGTTTTTTCGGTTTCGGCTTCCTGATCTTGTAAGATAGCAGCCGTAGCATCGTATTGGTTTACAGCACCCTGGTAATAAGTCTGAGCCTGAGTAATGGTTAATCCATCTATCGTAGACTGGGGTATACCCAGAGCGAGTAGGCCTCCTTCCAATTGAGCGCGTGTTGCAGCATCAATTACCATACCTGCTTCAGCCTGAGTAAAGGTTAAGTCGCCTCCGCCCCCATCAACAATGGCAGTTGTTCCGGTTAAACCAGGACGAAACTGATCTGCGATACCAGTAAAAACATCTGAAGCAGCCATCCAAGTTCCTCCCATATTCAGCTCCACATCGCGCAGGTAACCATTATAAGCATCGCGTGCAGTTACAAGTCGACCACCTATAGCTACTGAAAACATGTCGTTAATTTTGTACGATACGTTCGCCTGATAACCGAAATAAGTCGAGGAACCTTCGAAATTAACATCGGAACGGTAAGCTGTTGCACCCTGACTGGCTAATGCAGGTACCAGATCTGCTACACTATATTCAAATGAAGGTAACCCATCTTCGTAAGTTCCTCCACCACCACCTCCAATAGGATTAAAACCTGCTGACAAACTAATTTTATTCATTTTATAAGCCACATACAATCCAGGAAAGAAAGGAGCAGAAACATTGCCAATGAACTCTGATTGGTTCAGGTTTTCATAGTTACTGGAAATGGTACGTGTCTGACCAAGAGTTTGGTTATTAAGTGAAATGTATAATCCATTGTTTGGCAGTAACGAAAGCCCGGCAGGATTAAAATATACCGCATCGATACCCAGTGTGGCATCTCTTGCCTGAAGCCTTGTAAACATAGCGCTCTGATTGGTATTGGTTACAATACCTCCGGCTAAAGCAATACCTGAAATCAGTACCGCAGCCGATAAAAAAATGATTCTTTTCATAGGTATAAGCTATTGGTAAGCGCACAATATACACGAAAATACCGAAATATGAGAAAATTATTAAAATTTTTAAGCTCTTGAATTATTCAAAAATTTGTATTCCAGTTATTTAAGAATTATGTTTCACTATAAAGCCTGGAATGAGTTTATAAATAAAAATCCAAATCAACCAAAAAAGCGTATTTTATTAAAGCAAAACTTACCTACGCCAAGGCTTCGGTGATCGAAGGTGGAGCTGCCGGGAGTCGAACCCGGGTCCAAACAAGCAACCCATAAGCTTTCTACATGCTTATTCTGTTATTGGTTTTCGACTTAAACCTGGCAACAGACAGCCGAGTTTAAACTTATCCCCTTTAATTTTCGCATGGCATTAAGGGAGTTTGCCACACTATCCCCGACTCACGTGTGCCTCTTGATCCAAAACCGCAGGGAAAGGTTTTGGAGAGACAGCTCGTCCCTACCACCTAGGGTAAGGAAATTACCATAATCTACTATACTTCGATTAGGCAGCGAGCGCAAAGTTAGATTCGCCAACTATAATTGTTGCACAACTGTTTTACGGGAAATGTGCGTAGCCCGGCATGCTTACTTAACGATTAAACTTGCTGTCAAAACCAAAATCAGCCCCGATAAGTAAAACGAAGCAAATTTACAAAATCTCCTAATCATTTACAGATGAGAAAAGGTGTTTTCTTCAGTGATACCTCTTTTGGAATTATTAAACAGTTAATAGTTTTTCAATTGTCAGAACAGGATCATTCGATTTAAAGACAGTTGTCCCGGTAATGAGTATATCAACTCCTGAATCAAAAAGTTTTCGGGCATTTTGGAGAGTAATACCACCGTCAACCTGGATCAGAGCCTTCGAATTTGAATTTTGAATTAGTTGTCTTAAATCCTTTACTTTCTGATAGGTGTGCTCAATAAAACTTTGTCCTCCGAATCCTGGTTCTACACTCATAACTAATACGATATCCACTTCGGTTATAATATCCTTCAGAGCATTAATAGGAGTATGAGGTTTAAGTGTAATTCCGGCTTTAACACCCTGCTTTCTGATTTGCTTAATGGCATTTTGCGCATGCCGGCATGCCTCAATATGAATAGTAAGTATATCGATACCAAAATCACAAAACTGATCGATATATTTTTCAGGCTCAACGATCATTAGATGTACATCAAGTGGTTTTTTGGAAATTCTACTTGCCAATTCTACCACAGGCATCCCGAATGAGATATTAGGCACAAAAACTCCATCCATTACATCGCAATGTAACCAGCTTGCATCACTATCATTTATAAGGTTGATCTCTCTCTCAAGATTTCCAAAGTCGGCTGCAAGTATAGAGGGTGAAATATGACGTGACATACTTTTTTTTCCAAAAATAGTCTTATTACCCGAAAGAGTATAAAATAACGAAACAGATACTTTTAAATTTATAGGTAGAATGCTTTAGCCCAGATATGCCTTCAGGTTTTTACACCGGGTTACATTTTTAAGACGTTTGATAGCTTTTTCTTTGATTTGTCGGACGCGCTCGCGTGTCAAACTAAATTCTTCGCCTATTTCTTCTAAGGTATGAGCGTACTTGCCATTCAAACCAAAATAAAGCCGGACAATATTCGCTTCGCGGTATGTAAGTGTTGAAAGCGCCCGTTCAATTTCTTTCCTGAGTGAATCAGTTAATAATCCTTTATCGGGAGGCAGTGTATCGTGGCTAAGTATAATATCATAAAGATTACCTTCATCATCCTGCGTAATAGGTGCATCCATCGATACATGCCTTCCTGAACTTTTTAACGATTCTTTAACCTCCTCAGGAGCCATTTCGAGGACTTGTGCTATTTCCTGTACCGAAGGTTCCCGTTCAAATTTTTGCTCCAAATCAGCAAAAGTCCGGTTAATTTTATTAATTGAACCAATTTTATTTAAGGGTAATCTAACTATTCTGGCTTGTTCAGCCAGAGCTTGAAGAATTGATTGCCTTATCCACCAAACGGCATAAGAAATAAATTTAAAACCCCTTGTTTCGTCAAAACGCTGGGCAGCCTTAATAAGACCCAAATTCCCTTCATTTATTAGATCAGGCAAGCTTAAACCCTGATTCTGGTATTGTTTGGATACAGAGACAACAAAGCGTAGGTTTGCTCTAATAAGTTTATTTAATGCCAACGGATCTCCCCTTTTTATCCGACGGGCAAGATCTACTTCTTCTTCAGCGTTGATCAATTCCTCTTTGCCTATCTCGTGGAGGTATTTGTCAAGAGAAGGGGTATCCCTGTTTGTGACCTGCTTAATAATTTTTAATTGTCTCATGATGAGAGGGTGTTGTGGTTTGGACCTAATGTAATAATGAAATCAGGGTTTTCAGATTATTTCACATTAATCATACGTATTCACAGGTCAGATAGTTACCCCGAAAGCATGCTAAAAATAGTAAAAAATCCAATTCTTTTTTTTCTCACAAAATAAATTTCAAGATTATTTTGGATATTCTCATTAAATACTTATTATTGCATTGATTTTCCCTCTGAAGAAAGTCCTTTTTATTCTAAGAAACTCCTTGTGAAAATTTCTTTACCGTTAGTTACGATTTGAAAGTAAAATTATTATATCTCCTATAGTTATTATTATGTACGACATTCTTGAACTGAATAAGAAGCTTGTTTCTGAGTTAAAAGAAATAGCTAAAGATTTAAAAATTAAACGAGCTGAGACCCTGCGTAAACAGGACCTGATCTATAAGATACTTGATCAGCAGGCTATTTCAGCCACCGAAAAAAATAAGGAAAAAAAGAGTCCGCTTCAGGAAAAGAGACCTATCCAGCAACATAAAAATGAAGCTGGTTCAAAAGAGCATTATAGTCGTAAGCCCAGGATCCGTAGAAGGCGAATTGATAAAGTACCTGAATCAAACGGTTTGGTTAAAAATGAAAATTCTAAGGAAAAAGAGAAAATAGATGCTGCAGTGGCTGAAGTGGAAGCATCACTGAAAAATGATACTCTGCTTGATATTCCGTTTACTGATACCCTTGATGATGATGCCCCGGTGATAGAAACAAAAGAAGTTGAAATACCCAAAGAGACTGAAGTATCGAAAGAACCTGAAACATCGAAAGAACCTGAAACATCGAAAGTAATAACAACTGAGAGTGATATTAAGATCAGGTTTGCCGATGAACGAAAACCTGAAAAAAATGTTGACTTTGATGGCATAATCAGTAATTCAGGCGTATTGGAAATTATGCCCGACGGATATGGTTTTCTTCGCTCAGCCGATTACAATTATCTGAACTCACCCGACGATATTTATGTTTCTCAATCGCAGATCAAATTATTTGGTTTAAAGACGGGTGATACTATTGAAGGTACCATTCGTCCTCCAAAAGAAGGTGAAAAGTACTTCCCTCTTATTAAAGTTGAAGAAATCAATGGCCGTGATCCCGGATATATCAGGGATCGTGTACCTTTTGACTTCCTTACTCCTCTTTTCCCTAACGAAAAATTCACCTTAATACGAAAAGACGAACCAGGAAACATGTCAATCAGAGTAATCGATATGTTTTCACCTATCGGGAAAGGACAACGCGGCCTTATTGTTGCCCAACCTAAAACAGGTAAAACAATACTTCTTCAGGATATTGCAAACGCTATTGCCTCTAATCATCCCGAAGCTTACCTTATTATATTACTGATTGATGAACGACCGGAAGAAGTAACCGACATGGCACGTAATGTAAAAGGTGAGGTTATTTCCTCAACATTCGACGAACCTGCTGAACGTCATGTTCGCGTATCGAATATTGTATTGGAAAAAGCAAAACGGATGGTTGAGTGCGGACATGATGTTATTATTCTGCTCGACTCCATCACTCGTCTTGCCAGAGCCTATAATACAGTGGCTCCGGCTTCAGGTAAAGTATTATCAGGGGGTGTTGATGCCAACGCATTACATAAACCAAAACGTTTCTTCGGTGCTGCCCGTAACATTGAACATGGAGGCTCACTTACAATTATTGCTACTGCCCTCACCGAAACCGGCTCGAAAATGGACGATGTGATATTTGAAGAGTTTAAGGGAACCGGTAATATGGAGCTACAGCTCGATCGTAAACTTTCCAACCGCCGTATATATCCTGCTGTTGATATAACAGCTTCCAGCACCCGCCGTGAGGATCTTCTTCTCAACAGGGTTATATTAAACAAAATATGGATATTACGTAAATACCTTACCGATATGAATTCGGTGGAAGCTATGGAATTTTTACGGGAACGTCTGGCTAAAACTGAAACCAACGAAGAGTTTCTCATTTCAATGAATGGGGAATAACAACCTTCATGAATTTGATACAGGGTGTTTCAGTTTCATGCAAACACCCTTTTTTTATTTTATTGCTTATTTGTAATTAAAATGAATAAGCGGTATTTTAAATAGTACAATGTCAAGAAATAACGATTTATATTAATTTTGTAATCTTATTTCTTAGAATTTTATCTTAAAGTGTTAATTATAAGTGAATTAGTATGACTAATAAGAAATTTTTTATTACTTGCGATGGAAACTATGCAGCTTCGCATATTGCCTATATGTTCAGTGAAGTAGCAGCCATTTATCCCATTACACCTTCGTCTACCATGGCTGAATATATCGATGAGTGGTCGGCAAATGGACGGAAAAATATATTCGGTGAAGTTGTAAAAGTCACAGAGATGCAATCGGAAGGTGGCGCTGCCGGTGCAATGCATGGTTCCTTACAATCGGGTGCTCTTACTACTACCTATACAGCATCACAGGGTTTATTGCTCATGATTCCCAATATGTACAAAATATCCGGTGAGTTATTGCCTGGTGTATTTCATGTTTCTGCCCGCAGCCTTGCCGCTCAGGCGCTTTCTATCTTTGGCGATCATAGTGATGTGATGAGTGTGCGCCAAACCGGATTTGCTATGCTTGCATCGGGCAGTGTGCAGGAAATCATGGATGTTGGACCAGTTGCTCATTTAACCGCAATCAGGTCCAGGATACCCTTCCTTCACTTTTTCGATGGTTTCCGGACTTCCCACGAAATACAAAAAGTTGAAGCCCCAACTACTGAACAAATGGCTCAGCTTGTCGATTATAAAGCATTAAAGGAATTCCGGCTGCGGGCACTTAATCCTGATCATCCTGTAACACGCGGTACCGCCCAAAATCCCGATATCTATTTTCAAACGAGGGAAGCTGCCAATAAATTTTACCTGCCCATCCCCGACATGGTTGACGAGTACATGAAAGAGATTTCAAAACTAACCGGCCGCGAATATCATCCTTTTACTTACTATGGCGATCCCGATGCCGAAAATATTATTGTTGCCATGGGATCGGTTACCACTACCATAAAAGAAACTATCGATTATTTAAAGAAACAGGGTAAAAAAGTTGGATTAATTACGGTTCATCTGTATCGTCCCTTCTCGGCCAAATACTTCCTCAATGTACTTCCAAAGAATGTAAAGCGTATTGCAGTTCTTGATCGTACAAAAGAACTCGGAGCAAACGGTGAACCTCTTCACCTCGATATTTGTGAGATATTCTACAGAAAGGAAAATGCGCCCATTATTGTAGGTGGTCGCTATGGTCTAAGTTCGAAAGACACCACTCCTGTTCAAATTATAACTGTATTTGAGAACCTCGAACAAAAAGAACCTAAAAACCGATTCACTGTTGGTATTATCGACGATGTCACATTCACCTCCCTGCCCATGAAGGAGGAAATCAGCCTCGAACATCAGGGTACTTTTGAAGCTAAATTCTATGGCCTCGGTTCCGACGGAACAGTAACAGCCAATAAAAATTCGATTAAGATTATTGGCGATACCACCGATAAATACTGTCAGGCATATTTTGCCTACGATTCAAAAAAATCGGGAGGTATAACTACTTCGCATCTCCGGTTTGGTGATGAATCTATCAAATCAGCCTATCTGGTAAATACTCCTGATTTTGTTGCTTGTCATGTTCCTTCGTATCTCGACAAATACGATATGCTAAAAGGGCTTAAGAAGGGTGGTACATTCCTTCTTAACAGCATTTGGGATGCCGGGGAAACTAAAAAAAGACTACCTGATCATATCAAGAAAACACTGGCTATAAAGGATATTGATTTTTATATTATAAATGCCACACAAATTGCCACTGAAATAGGTTTAGGTAATCGTACAAATACTATTATGCAATCTGCATTCTTTAAGATTGCAAAGGTTATTCCTTACGATCAGTCAGTGGACGAAATGAAGAAAGCCATCAAGAAGTCTTTTGGAAAGAAGGGTGAAGAAATTGTCAGAATGAACAATTTAGCAGTGGACCGCGGTGGTAATATTGAAAAAGTTGAGATACCGGCTGAATGGGCTAATCTCGATGGTAAAAAGAAATTTACAACTGAAACTGATGTCCCTGATTTTGTTAAGGATGTAGTATTCCCTATCAATTCACTGCAAGGGGACGATCTTCCGGTAAGTGCATTCGTTGGGCGTGAAGATGGCTCTTTCCCTTCAGGTACAACAGCCTACGAAAAACGAGGTATTGCAGTGAATGTTCCCGAATGGATACCTGAGAATTGTATCCAGTGTAACCAGTGTGCCTATGTTTGCCCTCACTCCTGCATACGCCCCTTCCTTCTCGATGAAAAAGAAACAGCAAAGGTACCTAAAGGCATGTCATTGCTGGAAACTAAAGGGAAAGGTTATGAGGGCTTGAAATTTCGCATCCAGGTAAGTCCGCTCGATTGTACCGGTTGTGGTGTTTGTGCCAATATTTGTCCTTCGAAAGAAAAATCTCTCGTGATGAAAGCACTTGAGACGCAAATGGATGAAGCTGCTAACTGGAATTACCTGTTTGGTCAGGTGAGTCATAAATCCGATCGCATCGATATTACTCAATCGATTAAAACCAGCCAGTTTGCTCAACCTCTCTTCGAATTCTCGGGAGCCTGTGCCGGATGTGGTGAAACACCCTATATTAAACTCATTACACAGCTTTATGGCGACCGTATGATAATTGCCAATGCAACGGGTTGTTCCTCAATTTATGGAGGTTCTGCTCCATCAACTCCCTATTGTACAAATGCTGAAGGTAAAGGTCCTGCATGGGCGAATTCACTTTTCGAAGATAACGCTGAATACGGATTCGGAATAGCAACCGGTGTTAACAAACTTCGTGAGCGAATCACACTAAAAATGAAAACAGCTATCGAAACCGGTAAGATTAATTCGGCGACCAAGGAAGCCTTTGTAGAATGGATCGATGGCAAGGACAATGCTGAAGCTTCTAAAATAGCCACAGCCAAAGTACTGGCTGCATTTAAAACAGAAAAAGATCCTGTTGTAAAAAAATTTATGGAACTTGAGCAATACCTTATTAAAAAATCGGTATGGGTAATAGGTGGCGATGGTTGGGCCTATGATATCGGTTATGGCGGTTTGGATCATGTTATTGCTTCAGGAGAAGATATTAATATTCTTGTTCTTGATACCGAAGTGTATTCAAACACAGGAGGTCAGGCATCGAAATCGACACCGGTCGGGGCCGTTGCTAAATTTGCTTCATCGGGTAAAAAAATCAGAAAGAAGGACCTTGGAGCCATGGCAATGACCTACGGATATGTTTATGTTGCCCAGGTAGCTATAGGAGCCAATATGAACCAGTATTTCAAGACATTGAAAGAGGCAGAAGCCTTTCCGGGACCCTCTCTCATCATTGCTTATGCACCTTGCATCAACCATGGATTGAGAGCTGGTATGGGAAAATCGCAGGAAGAAGAAAAACGCGCTGTTGAAGCCGGTTACTGGCACCTGTATCGTTTTAATCCACAGTTAGAAAAAGAGGGTAAGAATCCGTTCCAACTCGATTCCAAAGATCCGGTCTGGGCAGAATTCCAGAACTTCCTGAACGGTGAGGTACGTTATACTTCACTGAAAAAAGCTTTCCCGAAAGAAGCTGCTGAACTATTTATCTCTGCCGAAGAAAATGCAAAATGGCGATACGAGAGTTACAGGCGCCTGGCGGCTATGGAATACTCAAAACAATAATTTAAACCAAATAAAACTGAAGGGGGTGGTATAACCATCCCCTTTATTATTTGATAAAAATCACAAATATTTGTATACTCGCAAATTCTTATAAATCAGGATGGCCCGAATTCTTGCAGTCGATTACGGACAAAAACGTGTAGGACTTGCAGCAACCGATCCGCTGCAACTAATCGCCAATGGACTCGATACCGTTAGTTCTGAAATTATTATTGATTACCTGAAAGATTATTTCCTGAAAGAAGAGGTTGAATTGGTTGTAATTGGATATCCAAAACAAATGAACAATTCTCCTTCGGAAGCTGTTCGATATGTGAATGAATTCATCAGAAAATTTGAAAAGAATTTTCCCGGAAAGAAGTTTTATTTAATGGATGAACGGTTTACTTCGAAAATGGCTCTGCAAACTATGATTGAAGGAGGAGTTAAAAAACAGCAGCGACGCAATAAAGCTCTGGTTGATAAAATTAGTGCAACCATTATACTACAGTCGTACATGGAAATGAAAACAAATTCTCACAACAACGAATAAATGATCTATCCTATTGTTCTATACGGTTCTCCGCTTTTGCGCAAAGTTACGGAAAAAATTGATCTGAAAGATCCGGGACTGAGGCAATTCGTTGCCGATATGTTCGAAACAATGTATGTAAGTGATGGCGTTGGTCTGGCAGCACCGCAAATCGGAAAATCATTACAGCTTTTCGTTATCGATGGTTCAGAAATGGCTGAGGATGATTCCTCGCTACTCGGATTTAAAAGAGCTTTCATCAATCCGAAAATCGTTGAAGAAACCGGGGAAAATTGGACCTTTACAGAAGGTTGCCTTAGCCTTCCCACTATTCGTGAGGATGTGGAACGACCACAGCAGATCCGTATTCAGTACTACGACGAGAACCTTGAATATAAAGATGAAAGATTTGATGGTGTAAAGGCCCGCATCATTCAACATGAATACGATCACCTGGAAGGAATTCTATTTGTTGACCGTGTAGCTCCATTACGAAAAAAAATGCTAAAAAGTAAGCTGAATGATATTGCCAAGGGAAAAATAATTGCAACCTATAAGACTAAACTTTTAAAATAGTCTTTGCTAACTTTTTACTTCAGCAATTATTTTTGGTAATTGAAAACTATAGTACATTCCACTTAGCGAAACAACGGCTGTTATAAAGAAGAAAAGAAAACTTAGCCCTACAGATGGCTCCATTTGTAATCCCAGTAATTCTGCTCCTATAATAAAGGTTATTTCTCTAGCTCCCACTCCTCCTATGGTAAAAGGAATAGTAGCTACAATAGATGAAAGCAGGAATACAAACATATAGAGGTAATAATTCTCACTTACTCCAATAGCTTTCAGAATTAAAAATGCAGAAAGCAGCTGAAGCAGTTGAACTCCGAACGATTGTATATTAGTGATAATAAAAGAACCTTTATACTTAGAAAAAAAATATCGGATAACAACATAAAACAATACTACAGAAAATGGGATAAGGAGCCAGATAAATTGTTTCCATTGAACGCCGACAGGTAAAGCGTATGCCAGGGAGGTAGTCAGACAGAAAAGAGCCAGTAATCCGGTAACCCGGTCGAGAAGAACAGCCCAGAACAGCGACTTCACTTTTACACCGGTTGTTTTGTTGAGGAGGTAAATTTTGTATCCATCCCCTCCAATACCACCGGGCAGAAATAAATTATAGTACATGCCAAGCCAGTATAATTTTAAGTTATACAATTGTGTAATGACAACATTCTCCGCTCTCAGGAAATAGTTGAGCCGAAACGAGGAAAGAATTTTAGAAAGAATAAAAAAAAGGGTCGCCAGAAGAAGATAAAACAAGTCCGCCTGCAGCAAAACCTGTAAAAGTTCTTTCGAGTTGATTTTTCTGAAAACGATAAAAAGAGCCCCTGCAGTGAGTAATAACTTTGCGAAAAACTTTACCCGTTTATCAATTTTAATTTTCACCCTTTGTGATACGTTTAACAGAATAATGCTTTTTATTCTGCGATTCGTAATAGGTACGCATTTGAATTTCTGCCAAAATACCACTGGTAACGAATTGCAATCCCGACAGGAAGGTGATCAGTGCGAGTATCAGTAAAGGTTTTCCCCAGATATCGTTACCCAGAATTTTTAAAACAAGGAGGTACGCGTTCAGGACAACGCCAATGAATAGTAATATTAACCCGATTCCTCCAAAAAGGTGCATGGGTCGCATCATGTATTTTTTAAAGAAAAGCATCAAGATCAGGTCGGTCATCACTTTAAAAGTTCGTCCCAGACCATATTTCGATTTTCCATGAATACGCGGATGATGCTTAACCGGAACCTGTTCGATACTGGCTCCCTGCATGTAAAGAAGCAGAGGAATAAAGCGATGCATCTCTCCATACAAGCCCAGTTCTTTTGCAATTTCCGATTTGAAGACCCTGAGCGAACAACCATAATCGCGCAGCTTAAGTCCTGTGGCCCTGCGTATCATCCAGTTAGCAATAATACTGGGTATTTTTCGCCGAACCAGGCCATCTTTTCTATTTACACGAATTCCTGCAACAACGTCGATATCCTCGTTCTCAAGCTTGTGGAGCATAGACCTGATATCGGAAGGATCGTTCTGAAGGTCACCATCTATAGTCGCAATATATTCTCCTTCGGCATGATCGATACCAGCAGCAAGTGCCGCGCTTTGTCCGTAATTTTTCCGAAATTCAATGAGTTTAATATTCCGGCTAATAATCGATTTAATGTTGCTCACAGTTTTATCTCTCGATCCATCGTCGATAAAAATTATTTCAAAATCAATGTCTTTCAAGGCTTCCACTATCTTCCCTGTTAACGGGATTACATTAAGCTCTTCATTATATACACTTACAACAATAGATAACTTCATCGGAATAAATTAATTGATATTTTTCTTAGAGTAAGCTAAGCAATTTTCCCAATCATTCTGATAATACTTTCTCACTTTTTCAAGTTCATCCTTTGGAATCAGCGGTTCCTTCCTGAAGTACTTTTCAGGTAGACAATTTGCAGCATATAAGATAGTATACCGAATAGAACCCAGATAGAATCGCCAGAAAAGATGCAAGACACTATTCTTAAAAACTCTCCTCTTTTTTAAATTGATGTATTTCCCTGCAGACAGAATGGCTTTCAACTGCTTTTCGGAATAAGAGGTATGTTTCCTTTTTAAATTGAGATCTTTAGGGTTGATCGTGACATCCAGAAGTGCAGCTAAATTATCAATGAAAGCATCAGGATCGGTGCTGAAGTCTTCATAAAAAAGCACTATAGGTTTTGGGTTGAAATACTTTTCAAGAATACCTATCTGCCGGGAATAATCCAGATCTTGTTTTCTGAAGTATCCCTGATCGTTCTCAAGATCGATGAAATCAACAAACCTGCCTGTGAAGCCATTCTTTACAAATCTCCTGTACTGGGAGGCAATATAACTAGCATGCTTTCTAAAAACAATGATCGGTGTAGTATTGGGGAACTCTTCAGCAAACAATTTAACCTGATCTTCAAGTTGCTGGTCAAATTCTCTTGATACAAGAAACCTGGTATAATGGCTATTATTAATAATCTTTGTTACCCGCCTGTAGCGTGTTCTCTGAATATAATATATGCCTTTCAGTTTCGGGAAAACACGATATTGAAGGAAGGTAGTCCCCGTTTTCCCAGTGCCTACATGAAAATAAATTTGTTTTTGAGATGTATCGCTCATAGTTGAATTACTAACCTAAAGTACTGTAAAATTTGATCAGCTCTGTAATCCACTCCTTTCTGGATTTATCAATTCCTTTTTAAAGCTGAATACAAGTTGAATTTGTTGCCACAAATTTATCCATTCAAACATGATATGCAAAAACACTAGTAATAATAAATCAGCAGGATATATATAAAAAAGGGAA
>CAZMVE010000001.1:29835-56413 GCA_964569585.1 uncultured Bacteroidales bacterium
AAAAAAGGGAATCCTTGAAATTCCCTTTTCTGATTTATGTTGATCTTAATTTCATCGAACGGGATGTTTCACCAGGATTTCATCCGACTTTAGTAAAAGATCGATATACTGGGCACGTCTGTATACAAAAGGATCGTTTGTGTTTTTATTGGATAATTTACCACGAAAATCGTTCAGTGATTTGTAACCCTTGCCATCCATCCATGTTTCCAACTCTTTAATAATCGAACTGATGTATTCAATTTTATTCTTGTAAACAGTACTAACTATCTGTACGCAGTTGGCACCGACCAGTATCATTTTTGCTACATCCTTGCCTGTAAATATTCCGGTGTTGCTGCAAACATCCCCTTTCAGATTTCCATAAAGCAATCCTGCAAAACGCAGGGGCAACCGGTTATCTTCAGGCACACTCAGGTTAAATGGAGTATAATGTTCCTCCTTGTCCATATCAATCTCGGGCTGAAATAAGCGGTTAAACAGAACAAAACCATTGGCACCGGCATCATCCAGTTTTTTTATCAGATTCAGTGGATTGGCATAGAAAGGACTAAGCTTAACACTCACCGGTATCTTAACCGCTCCCTTAACAGCTTTAAGCATATCAACCTGCTCACCAATCAGGGTATGGCCATCAAATTCAACATCGCGGGGAACATAAAAGAAATTCAGTTCTAGGGCATCGACTCCCATTTCTTCGATACGTTTGGCATAATCGATCCATGTTTCCTTTATAGTAGCATTCAGACTTGCTATTACAGGAATTTTAACCGTTTTCTTAAGTAGTGCAATATTAAACAGGTGCTCTTCGGGACCGGCATGCTCAATTTTTGGGAAGAGATTTATCATTTCTGCATTACGCTCACTGTATTCCTGCAACTTGTCATCCAGTTGGGCACTCTCCAGCTGAATCTGTTCTTCAAATAACGATTTAAATACGATAGCGGCAGCACCGGCATCTTCCACTTTTTTAACATTCTCCAGATTATTCACAATATTACTGGCCCCAACAATTACAGGATTTTTCAGGTCGATACCCAGATAACGGGTTTTCAGATTTGCCATACTCTACTCTTTAATATTTATTATTTATAGAAATTAAAAATTTAGTTTTCTGCGAACCAGAAAGAAAAAGAGACACTTTCTGTCTTTTGCTCCAATAATTTTAATTTTATCGGATGGGGAAATTACTCATTTTTTGTAAATTCCCCTAGTATAATTCCCTTGTTTAGAGCATTTCTTAATTTGTGTTAGGTTATATGCAAACAGCAGGTTACATAAGAAATCACCCACTCATCCGCATAACACTGGCTTATATTGCAGGCATAGGTATCGCAGAGCTCTTTCATCAGTTTGAAATCTGCATGCTTTTTACCCTTGGTATCTTCCTGACAACACTACTCTTCATGATGCTATTCGTCGGAAAAGATAGGGCCCTGCGTTTTATATACCGTGGAATGCTACTCTATATTGTTTTTGTGTCTGCAGGAATTTTTAATTATTACTTAAGTTATCGTTATAATAAATTACCTGCCGATAAAATGCACTACTCCGGGATTGTAGTAAGTTCTCCTATTTCCAAAGACAGAAGTACGCAGCTAGATTGCAGGATAAAGACTATAGGAGAAGGTAACCACAAAATCCATTTAAATGAGAAAGTACGTATCTACCTGGAACCTGATACCATACGCCCGCTTCCAAAGGTTGGTGATACTATTCTCATTTCAGGACAACTGAGTGAGATAAGGAATCCGGGGAATCCCGGCGAATTCGACTATGCAAAATATATGAAACACCAGGGTACTCATTATTCAGGTTATTTCAGAAAAACCGACTATTCCTATGGGAATAACTCAGGCAGATTTAAAATTATACGCCTGTCGACCAATATTCAGAAGCAGTTGATAGCCTGTTTCGAAAGATACAATATCCGTAACAATGAACTGGCAGTACTCTCAGCACTTGTGGCCGGAAACAGGAACTATCTTGAACAGGAAGTAAGAGAAAACTATGCTGCCGTGGGAGCTATGCATATACTTGCTGTTTCGGGTTTACATGTAGGAATACTCTATCTTTTATTAACATTACTCTTCGGGAATCGCAACCAGAAAAAGTACTACAGGTTACTTCGTACTCTAATAATCCTCGCTGCCATCTGGATGTATGCCTTTATAACCGGTTTGTCTTCATCGGTATTGCGTGCAGCTTTAATGTTTTCTTTGTTTCTTATTGGTAAAAATCTTCAGCGTCAGATTAACAACTATAATATACTTGCGGCCTCAGCTTTGCTGATATTACTAATCAATCCCTCAGAACTTTTCAAAGTCGGGTTTCAATTCTCATACCTGGCGGTTACCGGCATAATTTATTTCCAACCCAAACTTGAACGGTTTATATTTATCCGAAACGGTATTATCGACCGTATCTGGCAATTGCTTACAGTTAGCATAGCTGCCCAGTTAATTACATTTCCGCTGAGTCTTTACTATTTTCATCAATTTCCTGTGTATTTCTGGCTAACCAATATAATTGTTATTCCATTGGTATGGTTAATAATGGCTTCGGCAGTAGTATTCAGTATTTTAATTCCTCTTTCATTCCTGATGCCATTTATTGCCAGCATTCTTAATATATTGTTAAAAACTTTAAACCATGCTATTGCTATAATCGGAGAGTTACCTTTTTCTACTATTACGGAAATTCGTTTTAATACTATTCATCTTATTGCATTCTATCTTTTTCTGGTACTCCTTATGATCATTATTATACAGAAGTATTACCGTTATATCCCACACCTGCTATGTTCACTGATTATTATTATCCTTCTTGCTGATATAATAAGCATCAGAAATTTATCTGATAAAAAAGAACTAATCATTTATAATGTCAGGGATAATGATATTGTTTTAAGTGTAGTTGATGGTATCAATCATACTGTCATTACAAAAGGAGTTGAATCATTTGAGAATAATAACACCATCCGATACATTAAGAATTACTGGATCGCGCAAAATATAAACCGGAACAAAGTATGGATACCGGGTGATAATGAAATTCCGGAACAAATAATCAATGGCCGGAATCTGGAGATAAAAATAATACCCCAAGGATTTCTGATCGATTTTTATACTACTCAATGCCTATATATAAAAGATTCTGAAGCAGCCAATTTTCCGCCTTCACCAACTACTAAAGAAAGAATTCTGATTGTTGATAACGACTCAGGGTATCCTGATAAGGATGTCTACTTAAATTGTGCGCCGGATCTAATTCTTGTGAGTAATTCACTCTCTCGTTTTCGAAAAAACACCTGGAAGGATTTTGCCGATAATTATGGGATCAGTTATTACGATCCTCAAAACAACAGCGCCTTTAAGAGAATTAATCATTCGAATTAACATTCGATAAGAACTTAAAATTACTTTATAACAATATCCGGTTAGTTACACGGTCAATCCTATTGAGCTAGAATTCTAAAGTAAATTATAAATTATTAATCGTATAAAATGGTGAATTCTACTTACTTAGAATAAATCAAGACTGTAATAAAATAATGAGAAAAATTAAATACTTATAGTTTATTATGGTTAGAATAGTTTACTTTGCAGGGTTTTTGATATCGTTTATAAATGAAAATCATTGTTGCAGGCGCTGGAGCAGTTGGATCACATCTGGCCAAGATGTTAAGTCAGGAAAATCATGATATTGTATTAATAGATCCCGACGAGGAAAAACTCCGACAGGTGGGTTCCACACTCGATGTAATGACACGGGGCGGATCTGCTACCAATATTTCCGATTTACTTGACTGCGGGGTGAAAAAAGCCGATCTGTTTATATCCGTTGCCCGTAATGAAGAAACCAATATTACTGCTTCAATTTTAAGCAAACGCCTGGGAGCAAAAAAAACTATTGCCCGTATCGATAACCAGGAATATCTGTATGTCAAACACCGGGAGCATTTCATCAGTATGGGAATCGATTATATGATTTACCCTGAAAAAATTGCATCCCTTGAAATCGTTGGCCTTCTGCATCAGACAGGCAGTACAGACACTGTTGATTTTTCAGGAGGAAAGCTCTCTCTTTTTGTGCTTCGCCTGGATGAAGACTCGAAAATTGCCGGGAAAAGCCTTCAGGAAATCTCATCCTCACAGGAAAAGATTGAATTCCGTGCCGTTGCTATTACGCGAAATAATGTAACTATAATTCCCAATGGCGATTTTATTCTGAATACCGGTGATCTGATCTATGTAATCTCTACACAGGAGGGCATTGAAATTCTCATGGAATTATCGGGGAAGAAAAAGTACGATGTACGAAATATTATGATCCTTGGAGGAAGTCGTATTGGTATGTTAACTGCCAAAGACTTAGGGACACAGCACAATATTAAGCTGATTGAACAGGACAGGGAGAAGAGTTACCGCCTCTCCAATATGCTGAATAATACCCTGGTTATAAACGGCGATGGCCGCGATGTAAATCTCATGATTGAAGAAGGATTGGCAAATATGGATGCTTTTGTTGCCGTCACCGGCGATTCAGAAATCAATATCCTCTCCTGCATGCTGGCCAGACGACTTGGTGTTAAAAAGACCATTTGTGAAGTAGAAATTATCGACTATATTGCCCTGGCCGAAAATATGGGAATCGATACCATAATAAATAAAAAGTTGATTGCTGCCAGCCGGATTTTCCGTTTTACTTCAAGCGTAGCAGTTTCGGCAGTTAAATGCCTGACAGGTACCGATGCCGAAGTACTGGAATTTGAAGTTCAACCTGATACGAAAATAACACAGGCATCGCTGAACCAGATAAATTTCCCTAAAGATTCGATGGTGGGAGGAGTTATCAGGGGAGATACCAGTTTTATCGCCAACGGCTATACCCTGATAAAACCCGGTGATAAAGTAGTTGTATTTAGTCTGCCTGCTGCCATTCCAAAGGTTAGTAAATTATTCACCTGATAAGTTATGATCAATATCAGGGTTATTTCATTTATTGCAGGTATTCTTCTCATTCTCGAAGGAGCGTTTATGCTTATCGCGGCTCCTATATCGGTGATCTATGGTGATCCCGATGCGTTATACATCCTGCTGTCTGCATGTATTACCCTTATAGCAGGTTTACTTCTCTGGGTTATTTTTCGTAAGAGCAAAAAGAATGTAGGAAAACGTGAAGGCTTTACTATTGTCAGCCTGGGCTGGGTACTTTTCTCCTTCTTCGGTGCTATTCCTTTTGTGATCTCGGGTGCCATACCATCCTATACCGATGCCTTCTTTGAAACCATCTCAGGATTCACAACCACCGGTGCTTCCATCCTAAACAATATCGAATCGCTTTCGCATGGTTTGCTGTTCTGGCGAAGCATGACCCAATGGCTGGGAGGAATGGGTATTATCGTTCTTTCACTTGTCATACTTCCCATCCTGGGTATAGGTGGAATTCAGCTTTTTACGGCCGAAGTTCCCGGTCCCACACCCGATAAATTACATCCACGCATTAAAGAAACAGCAAAACGACTCTGGGTAATTTACTCACTTATAACACTGACAGAAGTGATACTTTTGTTTATAGGGGGAATGCCTTTGTTCGACTCTGTTTGTCATTCGTTTACCACTATGGCTACCGGGGGGTATTCAACCAAACAGGCCAGCATAGCTTACTATTCGTCTCCTTATATTCAATATGTGATTACTTTTTTTATGATGGTTGCAGGAGTTAACTTTTCCCTCTCCTACCTGGCCATGAAATTCAAGTTTAAGAGAATCTGGAAAAATGAAGAGTTCAGGGCTTATCTCTCGTTTATTGCAGTTTTTACCCTGGTAATTACAGCTGCTCTGGCTTTTACATTGAGAGAACAATCGCTTGAAAAATCCTTTCGCGACGCACTTTTCCAGGTTGTTTCCATTATAACAACTACCGGTTTTACTACTTTCAACTACCTGGAGTGGATACCCTCTACCGTCATACTACTGCTTGTCCTGATGTTTTTTGGTGGTTCCGCTGGTTCAACCGGCGGAAGTATAAAAATTGTAAGAATTGTGCTGGTGCTGAAAAACGGCTGGCTGGAACTGAAACGCTTAATTCACCCCAATGCTATTGTGCCGGTAAGGCTTAATAAGGAAGCCGTAAAACCCGAGATCATTACCAATGTTCTGGCCTTTGTTTCGGTATATGTCCTTATCTGGGTAATTGGAGTTATTGTCGTAGCTTTTATGGGGTATGATCTGGAAACTTCACTGGGAGCGGTAGCTGCCACTCTGGGCAATATAGGTCCCGGTATCGGCGATGTAGGCCCTCTCTATACATATTCACATTTCAGTGTTTTTGGCAAGTGGTTCCTTTCCTTCCTAATGCTTATCGGGCGGCTTGAGCTTTTTACCGTGCTGGTACTTTTTACTCGCAGCTTCTGGAAGAATTGATCCTGATGGTTTCTTAGAATTATTTTTTGAATACTATGAAAAAAGGGGAATCGCTTCCCCCTTTTACTTATATTTTGTTGCGGATCAAACTTATCTGCTCTTTTTACGTCTGGTTTCGAGATCGTCCTGCATTTGCTGTTCCATTTCCGAACTAATGCTATAGAAAATTAATAATATGGCAGCCAAAGCGAACAATATTCCGGGATATACGGTCGCACCGAGCCTAAAACCTTCCACATCAAACTCACCAGGACCTGATGGTTTAAGCCTGTACAATTCCTTGATCCAGGTAGCAGTTGCCAACCCTACTCCCAAACCCATCTTCAGAGCAAAGCTAACACCTGCAAAAACCACTCCTGTTGAGCGCCGGTTGAATTTCCACATTGAAAAGTCAGCCACATCACCCAGCATGGACCAAAGTAAAGGAATGGTAATCCCAAAACTTAATGTCTGTAAAATATTAATAATGATGGCCTGAAGAGGCGAAGTGCGGGGAGATATATAAATTAGTGAGTTGAAAATCGCAGCCAATACCAGTCCGGCTATAAACACCATCTTCTTTCCATACTTTATGGAGAGCGGTTTTGAGATAATGATCCCCAGAATGGTAAAGGTCATACCTATCATATTAAACAATTCCATGGATTTTTCACCCGGTTTTGGCAGGATTCCATATCCGATCTTACTCATAAACTCCTGTGTGCTTGAGGCATCCAGATAATTTGTAAAATACAGGTATATCATGTTGCCACGCAAACAAAGCATCCAGAAAATAAAAAAGGTGGATAGGAAGAGTATTACCCAAGATCTGTTTTTAAAAAGATCCTTCAGGGCATCAGCAAATTTAGCTTCATCCTCTTTGGCAGGAACGATACGTTCCTTCGTAGTCAAAAATGTAACCAGGTGAAAAACAATTGCAATTGCCGCAAAAATTCCGATAGCGAGCCTCCAGCCATATGCCTCATCATGCCCTATGGCAAATTGGTTTTTAATGGTAAGCAGGAAACCCTGAATAACAAAAGAACATGCCATGGCAGTTACCTGGCGGTAAGACGCTATACTCGTACGTTCTTTGGTATCTCCTGTCAATACTCCACTCAGGGCAGAATAGGGCGTATTGTTGACTGAATAGATCGTCATCATTAAGATATAAGTGATATAAGCATAGGCCAACTTAGCCCCTTCCTGGAAATCAGGTGTAAGGAAGGTTAAGTAGAATAATATGCCAAAGGGAATTGAAGACCAAAGGATCCAGGGCCGAAACTTTCCCCAACGGGTTTTGGTTTTATCCGCGATGATCCCCATAATGGGATCAAAAATTCCATTCCAGAAAAGCGCTACCAAGAAGAGTGTCCTGGCCTGTCCTCCGGGAAGTTTAAGCACATCCGTAAAATATGCTACCTGATACATCATGATGGTCTGAAAGAAGAAATTGGCTGCGCCGTCTCCCAGACTATACCCTACTTTTTCCCTGACGGAAAGTTTTTGAACTCCAGTTTGCATTTTTTTAGCGTGTTATGGTGGGTTTATAATTGTATGTCGTGAAATTAAAAAAAAATATGAGAGAACATCCTATTTTGTCAACAATAAAGTCAAAACGACTATATTTAATGCCCCTTCTGGTTGCCTCTCTTTCAGAGATTCAACCTTAAATCAGCTATAGATTATTATTTTGAATATATTATCCATGGTAACTATTTCTGCCCGGATATTTACAGAATTTTTACTTTTGAATTACATTGCTTTATCATATCAGATAAATTACTATTCAAACCGTGACATATGTCAGCCGGATCTAAACCCATAACAGCCTGCGCTGAGGAGAAATGCGACCATTGCTCTGTTAGAGAAGGCCTTACTTGTCATTTTAGAGCAGGGCATTTGTTCCGCTTTTATGCCATGGTCCTCCCCTCCTTTATACTTGCGGCTGCCGGATTGCTACAGAGCAGCCAGTTCGCCCAGCTTATCTGGGTAGCGATCCTGGTCCTGTTTTTTATTTTCGTAGAGATCCGTGTGCTCTGCTCCCATTGTCCTCATTATGCTGAAGCATCACCCATGCTGCTGTGCTGGGCGAACTATGGAATTCCGAAATTATGGAAGTATCGTCCGGGTCTTATGAGCCTTATTGAGAAAATTATCTTCTTCACCGGACTGATAAGTGTCTGGGGATTCCCCTTCCTGATTATGGTGCTGGAGAAATTGTGGCTGCTCCTGTTTTTTTACTCACTGGCCACTGCTATGTTTTTTATCCTCCTGGGTATTATTCAATGCAGGCATTGTATCCATCTCGCCTGCCCCCTGAATCAGGTTTCTGGAAGCATAAAAAATAAATTAAGAACGAAATTAATAGCATAATTCTTTTTTACGCCGAAATTATCTTTGTGCTCTGATTGAACTATTTTTTTTACTACAAAGGACATGAAGTGTAAATAAAGGTTCAAAAAGAAAAAAGGAGATGTATAATTATGCGCTTAAGTCCACACAAGCCTTATACAAATTTTCAACAAGTTCCGGTATTTTATCCTGGGGCGTAGCTGAAAAAGCCAGTCGGATTACATGGCCAAATACGATGACTCCTGTACTGTATTTCTCCAGCAGATGAAGCCGTATTTTTTCAGCATCCAGTCCTTTCTTTATAGCTACACACATAAAATAGCCCGAGTTAAAGGGTAAGGGCTTAAAGTACTCACTGTATTTAATTTCTTTGAAACAGTTTTTCAGAATCTCGCAGCGTGTTTTGAGTATTTGATATTTTTTTTGTTTGGTAGCTTCATAGCTCTCACTCATGTATACATTGAGTAATAGCGATTGTGACAAATGACTGATGTTCGAAATATTTCCACGAATAGCTCCGGCAGTTTTGGCTTCCATAGCCTCATAAAGTTCAGGTGTGCCACCTTTAACTCCATAGCTTATAAAGCCCACCCTGAAGCCCCATACGTAATCTTCTTTGGTAGGTCCATCGAGTTTTACAGCCAGAACATTTTCATGCAGACTGACAAGCTTTACAAAAATGGATTCCGGAAATACATTCTCTTCATATACCAGTCCGAAATAGGCATCGTCGATCATAACAACAAGCTGCTTCCCGGCTTTTGCCTGCTTTTCGATAATGGACACAATTACTTCAACTTCGTTCTTCAGTGGTGTATACCCTGATGGATTATTCGGAAAATTCAGAAGGAGAATAATCTTATCTTTTTTTATTTCAGAAAGTTTCCTGTCAAGGGCATCAGTATTGAAGCCCCCACCATAGAACAACTCAAACGTCTCCATCCGGGCTCCAAAACCATTGGAAAATATCAGATCGTAATTTTCCCAGTACAGATCCGATAACACCAGGCTATCATCTTCATCGGCAAACATATAGGCTGCAATACTTAAACCATGCGTAAGCCCATTGGTGGCAATAGGTTTACTAAATATAGCCGGCTTAAGCGAGGGATTTTTCCTAAGGATAAACTCCTTCCATTTATCCCGTATCTCAGGTTTTCCGTAACTGGGAGCATAAGGAAACACATTCTGTACAGGCAGGTTAATCATGTTTTCGAATTCCTCGAGGTGCATCGACGAACCATCATCTTCACGGGCTTCACCAATAGTAGCATTGATGTTTTTACCGCGAGCCTGTGCTGCCTGTGATAAAATTCCTAATTTGGGAAAGAAAATGTTTTTCCCTCTTGCGGAAATCATTTTCAGGATATTAGGATTCAGATCTTCAATTGTTTTATTAAGAGCTGCTGCCTGTGGATCCATAGTTAGTTATTATAATAAAAATATACATTTCATTATAAGCCGAAATTACTAAAAAACCAATCTGTTTGTCATTAAAACTGATTCTGGATGGACAAATCCGCCAAGCCTGGACACAATAATTAATACAGAAGCTGAAGAATTTTATCCTTCGATATATTTAAATGGTAATTTATACTTTACTGCCCGCTATGCCGATGCATTGGGCGGAGATGATATTTATATGAGCAAATATACCGACGGGTGCTATTCACAACCTCTGCGGCTCGATACAGCTGTGAATTCTATTCGCTGGGAGTTTAATGCCTATGTTTCGCCCAATGAACGTGTACTTATATTTACTTCCTTTGGCAGACCTGATATTGAATGGTATGGGTAATATATACAGGATAAATATTTCTGCATCAGGAATAAATAATTAACAACATTATCATTATTGACACAGGGTAGAGGAAAGAGAGATCGATTAAATATCGGACGCTGGAAAATGCTTATCGCCTAAGTTATGCTATAAAGCTGTATCCTGATAGAAATTCAAGCTTACACAATTGCTGGGACTAAAAAGTGATTTTGATACTTTGAATTCAATTTGTGAACAGTTTAAATAAAGTTTTTTCCATAATGACATACAAATTCGTTAAAACAGTTATAATAGCATGAAGAACATAAAGATTTCAGAATAAGGCAGATATAATTAAACTGATATGGTAATATTGACCAGAACTATGAGGTTAATTCATTGTTTATCTGAACATTTAATATCATTTATGTATAGATAAAACGTTAGATTGATATTTGTAACTTATTGTATCCTAATTACTTTGCGCTATTTCCAATTAATTTAAAGAGTTAATTCTCAAATAATTTTGTGTTATATATTAAAAATAGCTATTTTTCGCGGCTCAAATCTTTTCAATAAGTGAACTTTGATGAACGGGTTCATATTTTTTTTATAGTGTATTTTAACATAAATCATTGGAGAACAAAGAGATGACTTGGTTTAATAGTACTACTACAAAAAAAATAGCTAACAAAAAGGATCTTTGGATTAAGTGTAAGGAATGTGATTCACACATTTACATTACAGAATGGGCAAAAAGTATGAACGTCTGTCCAAAATGCAATTATCATGGAAGTCTGACTTCTCATGAAAGAATTGAGCAGATTATTGATGCGGATACTTTCAAAGAACTCTTCTCAAATATTGTTCCTGTCGATTCTTTAAATTTTATCGATT
Source organism: uncultured Bacteroidales bacterium (assembly GCA_964569585.1). Classification (GTDB taxonomy): domain Bacteria; phylum Bacteroidota; class Bacteroidia; order Bacteroidales; family UBA10428; genus UBA10428. Next base: position 41,254 of record CAZMVE010000001.1, read on the forward strand.
TAAAAGGTAGTTATAAGGATAATATTAAGGCTACAACAAAGAAAACCGGTATTTCAGAGTCAGTTATTACAGGTCATGGTAACATAAATGACATCCATGTCGTATTAGCGGTCATGGATTTCAGGTTTCTTGGGGGTAGTTTAGGAAGTAGTACCGGCGAAAAAATTCTTCAGGCTTCAAATTATGCCTACGATCATAATTTACCCTATATAATTTTTTCATCATCGGGTGGTGCACGAATGCAGGAGGGAACTCTTTCTTTGATGCAAATGGCTAAAACCTGTGCCGGTATTTCACGATTGAATAAAAAGAAGATTCCTTATATCTCCGTCTTAACTAACCCAACAACCGGCGGAGTTTCGGCCAGCTTTGCCATGATGGGAGATATAAATATATCCGAACCGGGTGCATTGATAGCCTTTGCCGGACGACGGGTCATTGAACAAACAATCGGGGAAAAATTACCCGATGGTTTTCAGACTTCAGAATATCTGCGCGATCACGGGTTTATTGATGCAATAGTGAACCGGAAGGATCTGAAAAATTATATAAGCAATGTTCTTGGTTTTTATAATCAATAAATATCACAAAATCAGAGAGTAAAAGCATATGAAGCATGAAGCTTATAAGTCGGAAGAAGTAAAAAGGAAAATATATATATATTTGCATCATATATTTTGGCCCTCTCTTAATTCATAATCTATTATATATAAATCTTATTATTAATTATAGATTATAAACTATGGAACCAGAAAAATCAATCCTTGAAATCAAAGAAAAAATTGAAGAACTCAAAGAGCGTAACGAAAATGGTAAAGTTAGTTTGAGCTCTGAGATTAGTGAGTACGAGACTAAGCTGAGAGATCTGATGTGGTCTCTTCATCTGGGTTTATCTCCCTGGGAAATTGTTCAACTAAGCCGACATCCTGAACGACCTGTTTTACAAGATTATCTTGAATTGATTTTTAAAAATTTTGTTGAATTCCGGGGTGATAGATATTTTTCGGACGATCGGGCCATAATTGGTGGTTTTGCCGAACTGGTCGACCATAAAATCATGCTGATTGGTCACAATAAAGGCAAAAACACTGTCGATAATATCGAAAGAAATTTCGGTATGGGCCGGCCCGAAGGCTACAGAAAGGCACTTAGATTAATGAAATTAGCGGAACGATTTAATGTTCCCATTGTTACTTTCATCGATACTCCCGGAGCATTTCCAGGACTTGAAGCTGAAGAAAGGGGACAGGCTGAAGCAATCGCCAGAAATTTAACAGAGATGGCTTCGGTTGAAGTGCCTATAATTTCAGTTGTTATAGGCGAAGGAGGAAGCGGCGGAGCCCTTGGAATAGGAGTCGGAGACAAAATCCTGATGCTATCAAACGCAATATATTCAGTTATCTCACCTGAAGGATGCGCTTCAATTCTTTGGAGAGACACCAAATATGCTTCCGATGCGGCAGCAGCTTTAAACCTCACTGCAAGTTCACTACTCGATCTGAATGTGATTGATGAAATCATCACAGAACCTGGTGAAGGTGCACACTTAAACTACCAGCAAACGGCAAATGCTGTAAAAAAATCTATCATTAAAAACATTAAAGCACTGAAAGAATTAGGTACCAACGAATTGATCGAGGCCAGATTTAAAAAATATTCCGAAATCGGAAGATTTTCAACCACTGGTTAATCCTAATTTTTCTGTTATGTTTTAATCCTGGTAGATCTAAATCAAACTTAAATCCTGATTCTATTACCCTATTCACATGAACAAAAAGACCAAACTAAGAATAACTGATACCACATTAAGAGATGGTCATCAATCCTTATGGGCAACCCGAATGAGGACGGATGACATACTTGGAATAATCAAAACCATTGACTCTGTCGGCTATTATTCGCTTGAAGTATGGGGAGGAGCTACCTTCGACGTGTGTCTAAGGTTTTTACGCGAAAATCCATGGGAAAGATTACGACAGATTAAAGCAAAGGCAGTTAAGACTCCGCTGCAAATGTTGCTGAGGGGTCAGAATATTGTTGGTTATAAAAATTACTCTGACGATCTGGTAGACAGGTTTGTAGGAACCGCACAGGAAAACGGGGTAGATATTTTCAGAATATTTGATGCTCTGAACGATTCAAGAAATTTACAATCAGCAATCAGGGCTGTAAAAAAATATGGTGCGCATGCCCAGGGTACTCTATCTTACACCATTAGTCCTGTACATACCGTCGAAAAATATGTTGGCGATGCTAAGGAGCAAGTGGACCTCGGTATCGATTCACTATGTATTAAAGATATGGCTGGCTTATTGTCTCCGACCAAATCGAAAGAATTAGTATCAGCATTGATCAACAAATTGGATATTCCTATTCAGATTCACTGTCATGCTACAAGTGGAATGGCTGCATTAACTTACTATGAAGGAGTTAAGGCCGGAGCCGGAGCTATCGATTGCGCAATAACTGCGTTGGCAGGTTTCTCATCGCAACCTCCGGTTGAGACTATCGATGCAATATTCCGCGATACTGAATTTGAAATAGACCTCAATCTGGAAGCTTTAAGAAAAATTAATAAATATTTTGCCGATCTTACTCCAAAACGAATCAAAGGTAGAGGATTTGAACCCGTTATCGATTCGGAAATTCTGATTCATCAGATCCCCGGAGGAATGATCTCAAACTTCCGCTCGCAGTTGGAACAGCAGGATGCGATTGAAAAACTTCCTGAAGCATTGGAAGAAGTAACTCGAGTCAGAAAGGATCTGGGATATCCACCTTTGGTCACACCCACAAGTCAGATTGTTGGTACCCAGGCTGTAATGAATGTTATTGCCGGCGAACGCTATAAAATTGTTCCCCAGGAAGTAAAAAACTATGTTAAAGGCTTATATGGACGCTCGCCCGTTCCCATCGATCCAAAATTCATCAAGAAAATTCTCGGAATTGAAAAACCAATCGATCATCGTCCTGCCGATGACCTAAAGGATACACTGCCTCATGCGACTGATAATATCAGTGAACCGGAACTAATCACAAATGAAGAGGATATTCTGACATATTGCATTTTCCCTGAGGTAGCTATGGAGTACTTTAAATGGAGAGCCCTCCCCGAAGATAAAAGACCAAAAACTCCTGCTGATATCGAACTGGAAGCACTTACACCAGGTCCTGAAACTAAAAAGAAATATCTTGTTGAAGCAGCTCAATCGCAAACTGTCGATCCCATGCTTCATCCTAATGATCTTGAACAACTGGGTAACCTGATAGAAAAAGCTTCGAATATGGAGTTGCATGAACTTGTAATAAAAAAAGGCGACTTCAATCTGGCTTTAAAGAAAGGGAATAATAGTTCATCAAATAACGAAACTGCCAAATCGGTTGGTGAACAGGAAAAGTCTGTCGTAAACGCGGAGAAAAAATCAGAAACAACAAATGAGAAGGTAATGGAAAAAACCGCTGAAAAGGAGGTAGAAAAAGCGGTTGCCGATTACGATGATTATATCAATGCAGTTATGGCCGGTACATTTTATCATGCACCCGGAATAAACAAACCTCCTTTTGTTGAAGAAGGAGCTATTGCCAATAAAGGTGATACTATTTTCATTCTTGAAGCCATGAAACTTATTAATGAGATAAAAACTCCCTTCAAAATGAAAGTTTTAAAGATTCTTGTTAAAAATGGCGATACGGTTTCAAAGAACCAGCCCATTATGGCAATCGAAAAAGTATAAACTCATCCCTCTTTGAAAATACTTGTCACAATTTCTTTATCTGGCTGATATCGAAATAATTCAAACGACAATTCCATACTGCTAAAAATAAGGAATAATCCTTTTCTATAATTGTTGAACTGTTTAGTTATTTTTAATCGTATTCCGTAAACAATAAAGTTTTCAATTCTGATCGGTAGCTATTACCTTTGCATCTTCTATTAAAAATTATATCATGGCTAAAGAATACACCGAGGAGCTAATGCTCAATTTTGGTGAGGATGGAAATACATTAATTCCTGTAGTAACGCAGGATTTTAGTACCAAAGAAGTTTTAATCGTTGCATTTGCTAATAAACCGGCATTCGAAGAAACATTGAGAAGCGGCTATGCAACCTATTGGAGCCGCAGCAGGAATGAGCTGTGGAAAAAAGGTATGACCTCCGGGGATCTGCTGAAGGTTGAAGAAATACGAATAAATTGTGAACAGAACTCCCTGCTCTACCTGGTTACTCCTTTTGGTAAAGGGGCATGCCATGCAAAAAAGGAAGATGGAAATGCACATACATCATGTTACTACCGGAAAATTGAAGGAAATAAACTGATATTCATTGAGAAATAACTAATAGTTCAACTAACAAATTTTGAAAAATAAATAATCGAATGTCCAAAACACAACTTATCATAGGCATGCCGGCAGGTTCATTGGCCAATCCCAATCGTGGTGGAAATCTTATTCAATTATTGGAAAGAGCCGGGTTCCGTACCAGCGGATATGAAGCGGGTGGACCAAGTGCATTTAGTTCCATTAACTATCTCTTCGGTTGGGATGGCCGTCCACAGGAATTTGGTTCGCAACTGGGAATAGGTGAACTGGATGTTGCTATAGCGGGCGATGACTGGATTCAGGAACGTATCCTGGAACTACAACTGGAATATAAAACCGGAATACAACTTGAAAAGGTGCTTTCATTAAAACGAGGTGGAGTCCGACTGGTAGGAATTGTAAACAGGCAGAGTTATACCTCAACGGAAGACTTTCTCAAACAAGTGTGCCAATCAAAAAAACTTATTACAGTTGTCACTGAAATGCCCTATCTGGCACTTAACTGGATCCAGAGTGTTCTAAAGAAAATCGGTCATTTCGATGAGTTTTCTCAATTCTCAGTACAAAAATACAAAACCCCTTCACGCATTTCGCAGGGCATTCTGATTTATGAAACCTGGGGAAAAACCGAAGCCAAGATTAAAAACGGTGGCGCCGACATTGGTCTGGAAATTACACAAAGCGGCAGCGCCATCCGGAATTACGGACTTACTATTACCGAAACTATACTTGAATCGGAGACCGGTATTTATATCAATCCTGCATTAAAAAAGAATAAGGAGAAAACCGAACTGCTCAGGATGTTTTTACTTAACCTGTACGGAGTAGTAAATGCTGAAAATAAGGTAATGATCCTGTTCAATGTTGCCAACGATAAAATCGCCGAGATTGAAAATTACCTGAGTGATAATGAATTATTTGCCGACGAACCTACCAAAAATGTCGGGAAGAGTTTTACTGAATTCAGTATACAGGTCGATGTTGAGAATAAAAAGCAATCATTGGCTATGGTAAGGTATGAACTGGCCAGAAAAGGAGCTGCAAATATCGACACTATTCCCATTGACTCATCGATTCAGAACATGGATGTACTTACTATATAATAGAAAATCTACCTGAAATCTAATTTTTTCTTTAATTCCTCAACTACATTAAATACGATCGGACAAATAGCATAGTTTTCGAATATCCCATACAAACGACTGGTAAAATCATCTTTATACAAATGTGGATAGGAACTGCAATCTTCAGGTCTTGACTCGTAAAGGCTGCATTTCTTTCCTCTCAGAAATGCACAGGGTAATTTTTTAAAAAGCATATCACCTTCTTCATCCGTCATTACATATGCTTTTTTAAACTTTCCGCGTGATACATTCAGGGTTTTTATAAGTATATCTATATCACTCTCCGCAAGGATGGGCCGAAGATAAACACAGCAATTGCCGCATTGTGTACAATCAATAATCGATATATGGAATGTATTCAGTTCATGGACTAAAATATCAATCCGTGCAGAATTCTGTCCTTTTAAGAAAGAAATAAAACGAAGGTTTTCCTTTTTCTTTTCTTCGCTTATTTTTTTAATCTCATGTAAATCGAAGATCATCTAATAAAAATCAAGAGTTAATTTTCCTGCCAATTGATTCGGCAAAGCTCATCGCAATTGAACGATAAAGAAGATGTCCGAATTTCGTATAGGGCAAGTAGATAATAACAAACCAAACGCACACCAGATGAAAAAAGTACAAGTGGTAAGCTAAGGTCCAGTTTTGAAAACGTGCCAACTCGACCACGACACCTGAAATAGTAAGCAGGAACATCGATATCAGGAAGAGCCAATCCGCATAATTACCGGAACTGGTCTTTTCCTTATTTATCAACCGGTTTACCATCATAATTCCAAGTCCGGCAATAAGCATTATAGCCGCTATATTGCCCAGTAATTTAAAAGGATTGGTCAATGTAAGCGGATAGTTGTGCGAAATTGCCGCATAAATTGCATAGGCAGTAACCAGCAGTAAAAGAATAAATCCATAAAAAACCAACATGTGGGTCCACCTTCGTAATTTATTGGCTGAGCAGTTTCCGAAATGAGTATGAGTGAAGATTTGTTTTCGCAGCGTGAAGAGTGAGGGTATAAATCCTCTATCCGGTTTGGTATCGGGGTACGAACGTTTCAGATCGTTCCAGAATTTCAACAATCCTGAAAACGCCAATCCATAGGCTATAAAAGTAATTAATGAAAAAGAACCGTTAAGCCAGGCATGCGGAAAAAAATGGGAATAATTTACAGGGCCGTCAGGAATAGTAAAGGTACCTGCTAAGGTCAGAATTAAAGAAATGATCACAACCGGAATAAGAAGTGCAACCGGCAACCAGGCTGGTTTGCTTAACATGATGCCCATAAAACGCGGCCGTGCATAGTAAATATATGCTATTTGACGAACAGCTGCCAATACATCGGAAGGTTTAACACCTCGCGGACAATAGGTGCTGCAGTCGCCACACTGATGACACAACCATACATCGGTATTAGCCATTAATTTTTGTTTCATACCCCATCCTGCCCAAATCATTTCCTTGCGAGGGAAGGGTTTTTCATCGGGGGCAAGCGAACAAACTACCGAACAAGTGCCACACTGCATACATTCGTTCAGTGGTGCTTTACTTAATTGCTTAAGTTGTTTCTTGAACTGTATGTCGGGGACTACCTCAATCATATCTAATTAAAAATGAAAAATTAATAATTAAAAATTTTTAGTAATAGATAGAATCTATGTTTAAACCACTCATCATTTTTAATTCTTCATTACACATCACATTCCTTTGAATGGATTGGGTCCTATCAACTCAATCTCTTCCATATATTCTGAAATAATCTCAGGTATCTTTCGATAATCGGTGATCTCCACAAATTCAGTCCGGATTCTCTCCGGCTCCAACATCATTGATTGCAGAGTTTCCTGGATATTTTCTCCCCGTGTTCTAGTTAGCTCACTGCCATGAATAAAGTGACACTGATAATTATCGCCGGGCTTACACCCGATTTGTAATATGCCATCATATCCACAGGAAAGGGCATCGGAGATCCATACTTTATTAATCGATCCCAGGCAACGTACAGGTATGATACGTACATAGGGACTCCATTTCAAACCTCTCCGTGCTGCCATATCAAAAGCAGGATAGGCATCATTTTCACATACAAATGCGAGTACCCGCGGTTTTTCTTCAAATTCATCCGGTATCACTACAGCCTTGATCATGGCTGAAACACTATTTATAGAATAGTCAGCAAAATTGATCACCCTCTCCGGGCAGGAACCCATGCAAATGCCGCAGCGCCGGCAGCGATTGAAGTTTGGTAGTGGTGTACCCTTTTCCGTTTCGTCGTACATTCCAAAAGGGCACTCCTCCGTACAGCGTTTGCAATCGGTACAGCGATCCATATACAAATCAGGGTACGATTTATCACCAGAGCGTGGATGAACAGCTTCGCCCCTCTTCATGAATTCAATACACTGAATGGCTTTTAGCATGGCTCCTGAAGCATCTTCCATGCAGGATGCAATATCCATAGGTGCCCTTACTGTACCGGCTGCATAAATACCTGTACGCCTCGATTCGTAGGGAAAGCAAATAAAATGCGAATCAGAAAAATCGTATTTCAATTCAGGAAGTCCCTTCCCCAGCCTGTATTTCAAATTAAGATCCGTTGTTCCGGCAGGTGTCATTCCCGTAGCAAGCACTACCATATCCACAGTTAATATGATATCATCCCCCAATAAGGTATCTTTCACAGATACTTTTACTTTATTCTCTATATCCTCAACAGCGGTAACTTCCCCTTTCGTAAAAAAAACCTGGTCATCGGCCTGTACTTCCTTATAGAATCCCTCATACATCCCGGGTGTTCGGATATCTTTATAAATTATAAATACCGAAGAATCCGGGCTCTTCTCCCTGATATATCTGGCCTGCTTAAGTGATGTTCCGCAACAATATGTCGAACAGTAGGGCAGATGATTTTTATCGCGCGATCCGGCACATTGTATAAACAGAATATTTTGAGGCAAATCGGATTGACTTTTTACCTTCTCCTCAAATTCAATATTGGTTAAAACCTTATCGGATTTTCCATAACCCAGGTGCGATAATTTATTTGCATCGTAAGGTTTCCAACCCATGGCAGCTACTATGGCACCTGCCTCAATTTTTTCACTTTGCCCGTTCTGCAATACAACCTCAAAGTTCCCGGGTTGTCCGGCAATGCTTTCTATGCGGGTCGATTTGTGTATAGTGATATCAGGATTTGCCAATGCTTCGGCAAGCTTAGCATGAATCACTGGTTCGATAAGTTCATTATACGGAGGAGCTGAAGGCATTTGTTTATGTAAGCTGGCAGACCAACCTCCCAGTGAATCTTCCTTCTCGACCAAGTGAACCGGATATCCTGCTTTAGCTCCTTCCAGGGCGGCCGTTATTCCTGTTATACCCCCGCCCACAACTACTATTGTGTTGCTGATGTTGTCCGAAATGTAGGGAACCGGGTTTGTAATATTTTTAAGCTTTGCGAGTGCAATACGCAGATAATCTTCCGCTGCCATCTGCCTGTCGTCGTCTTCCGCCTCCAAACCCCAAACCACATGTTCGCGCAGGTTAAGCCTCTCCATAAGAATATGATCCGGAAAACTGAATATATCTGTTTTTTCTCTGGGTGAACAGGCTGCAATAACTATGTTATCGAGCTTTTCTGTGTCAATGTCATTTTTAATTTGTTCAAAGCCATCGACCGAACAAAGTGAACCATGCAACCTGCAAATCTTCACAGAAGGTTGAACTGCAATCTGTTTAAGCTTTTCCAGCTTAAGTGATTTGCCAATCCCGCAGCCAGAGCAGATGTATATTCCTGTTTTCTTTTCCAAATCGCTCGCTGTTAGTTTTTACTTTGAATAGCTTTCAGTGCCGCTGCTGTAGCATCCTTCACCGAGGAGGATACATCCATTGGCTTTTTACAACAGGCCACAGATATAATACCATTGCCCTGGTCTGCTGATAAAAATCCTTCCTCATTCCTTTCAGTATTAAACAAAGGAATATTTGGAACTATGCCTGTTGCTAAAACTACCAATTCAGCTTCCATCCTTACCTTTTTACCTGCCAGAATATCTTCAGCTTCAACTACCAGATTTTTTGTTTCTTTTACCTCTTCTATCTTTGCCACCTTTCCTTTGATTAACTCAATATTCTTATTGTCCTGCACCTTATTTAAAAAATCCTCATTTCTCCCGGTTACCCGCAAGTCGATATAGAATATCCTGATCTTACTGTCAGGATACTTTTGCTGAATGGTCAGGGCATGTTTGAGGGAGGCAGAGCAACACACTGCCGAACAATAGGGTAGGTGATTTTCATCGCGCGATCCGGCACACTGCACAAATACAATTTCCTTAGGGATTTTTCTGTCCGAAGGCCTTACCAATTGACCTTCTCCAACTCCGCCTGGGGCAATTAAACGTTCGAATTCAATATTCGATATCACATTATCGAAGTTATTATAGTTAAGATTTTCAATTCTTCCGGCATCGTAATTTTTCCAACCGGTGGCAACTATTACTGACTCAACTTCCACGTTAAATTGTTTTTCGGTTGCCTGCAGATCGATGGCATTGTATTCGCATACATTAACACATTTAGCACATTCCGATTTTGTACAGTAATTATCATCAATCGAATATTTCATGGGAAAAGCCATGTCGTGAGGTAAGTAAATGGCTTTTGAATTGGTAAAGCCATAGTTGAAATCATCGGGTCTTTCGACCGGACAAACATCAACGCATTTTCCACAGGCAGTACAGTTATTTTTTACAAGTTGAGGTGCCTGCCGGAGTGTAACCGTAAAATGACCCTTTGATCCGCTGAGAGCAATAGCTTCAGTTGCAGTATAAGTTGTTATCCTTGAATTTTGACGTATTCTTCGAAAATTAATTTCCAGTCCGCAGGCCGGAGGACAAAGTTTCGGAAAGTAATTATTCATCTTCACCACATTTCCACCCAGCCAGGGTTCTTTCTCGATCAGAATTACTTCTCGTCCAACTTCGGCAATTTCCACTGCTGATGTAATTCCGCTAATACCTGCCCCGATTACAAGAATGGGTTTATTTTCCAATAATACCATTAAAATAGGTAATTAAAAATGAAAAATTAATAATGAATACTGGTTGAATTGATATTTTCAGATGTCCGCTCATTGACTAGGAAGCTTTAGTTGTTTTGAGAATTGATGTGATTATTTTTTGTATTTCCTCACAATCAACAATAAGATTATTAGCCGTATCACTTTTAATAATTTGTGAATCTCTTAATAATCGGAGCCAATAATTTGTTTCCCTTGATTCTTTATATGCAATGGAAAACTTTGCTATAAAATCTTTTCTTGATTGAGCGCCGGCAGCTTCTTCAGCATTTGAACCTATAGAAGTAGCACTTCTGAGTAATTGCCTGGAAAGATCAAACTCTTTTTGATTATATATCAATTCTTTATAGAGCTTAATGATTTTTAATGCAAAATTATAGGTCTTAGTTAATATGATATTTTCATCCTTTGCCATTTCAAGTCCACAATTATTAACTCTTAATTATTAATTATTCATTCTATTTAAGCCAGTTCATGAATTTCCCGTTTCATTGTTTCCCACTCACCGTTCTCAGGGTTCCAACGACAGTTGGCAAAACATTTCCAATCCTGTTTCATCTCTGGAAAATCAGTCCGGAAATAATATCCCGGCCATCGGGTCTCCTCACGAAATAACACAGTCCGGATATGCGATTCGGCCTGCCACATACGGTGGATGTTCTCCCAGCATCGCATCAGCTCGTTGAGATTGGAAGCTGCCAGCTTTTCCGAATCTTCCTTCATAAATTGCAAAAACTCCAAACCTTTCTCAAGTAATGCCTTCGATGTTTTAAAACCAACCGAAGCACCACCGGCATATTCGTCCATAATTTTTTGCAGGCGGAACATAAACATTTTGGGCTTGATGAAATTCGGATTGACATCTTCATCGTTTGCATAGTCTTTATGTTCGTCGAAAATTGCCAGAGGCTGTAAGATTTTTTTCTTCAACTCTTCAATTTTATCATCAGAGAATGGTATAACATCCGGATGATCGGCACAAAATGCCAGGGCCGATTTGGCAGCTATTCTGCCTTCAGTGAAAGATCCGGATGAAAATTTATGGGATGAAGCACCGGAAGCATCTCCCGCTGCAAACAGACCTTTGATAGTAGTCATATTTCCATAGCCCCAGAAATAATCGTCTGGAGCAAGGTCCTGCTCTCCGCTGATCCATGCACCAGAACCCCCGGAATGTGAACTGATAAAATAGGGTTCGCAGGCTGCAATTTCCGAAGGTGTTTCTTCGGGCATTATATTATGCGAGGCCCAGTTGAGTGCCTGGCTTACTGTCATATCCAGAAAATCTTCCCAAGCTTCCGATTCCAGCTCTTTCAATTTCCGTTTTCCTTCTTTTTCGTCCGGGATATTGGCCACAATCTCTTTAATAGCTTCATCGGTACGCATATAAATAGGTCCGTTTCCTGCCTCCACTTCAAGCATCATCAGGTAGTTGCGGAGATTTGCCGGAGTGGGTTTTGCCGTACCATAGGGAGCCCACTTTTCGAGTTCGGCAGCCCTCGTAGCCATATAATCCTCACCTTTTGCATTGGTAGCCTTTGCCTTAAATAAGAGGAACCACGCTCCTACCGGACCATAGGAATCTTTAAAGCGAACAGGTACAAACCGTATTTCCTGACAGGTCATCTCGGCACCTGCTTTTAAGGTAAAATAAGCACTTGCCCCCGAGTTGAAAGGCGGATACCAGGAACGTCCGAGCCCCTCACCTACCGACCGCGGACGAAAAATATGTACTGCTCCGCCCATAACATCGAGTACGGCCTTTGCCTTGAAGAGGTAAAATTTATTTTCACGCACGCTGAACCCGGCTGCCCCAACACAACGATCCCCTTCCATAATGGGTTCGGTAATAAAGATCCGCTCGAAATACTGCCCGTTTGCACCCAGTTCTTTCAGGGCATTCTTGGCAGCCTCTGAAACAATATTTTTATACGATTCGCCATGGATCATGATCTGCCAGCGGCCTTCGTTTATATAATTACCCTGTTCATCTTTCCAGATAGGAAGACCCCATTTTTCAAACAGATGTACCGTTGAATCAACATGACGCGCGATATTGGCAACAAGATCATCGCGTACAATACCCATCAGGTCGGTCTTTACATAATTGATATAATCCTCGACTGTATTTTTGCCATTCTTCAAACCCAGGTACAGGTTAATAGCTGAAAGTCCCATGGCCACAGCTCCGCTACGCTCCATGGCAGCCTTATCCACTACTGTCACTTTCATGTTATGCTTCTTGGCCCAGTGAGCCGCCTCGAAAGCCGCGCCGCAGGCCGCCATGCCTCCGCCAAGGATTAAAAGATCAGTTTCTATTGTTATGGTTTCGAATTGTTCGGGATTCATAATTCATTTAATTAAGAATTTATAATGAAAAATTAAAAATGAATGGAAGAATAAATTATTCATTCTTAATTCTTAATTATTTATTTTTTATAAAGGTCTGTTCCAATTGATTCCGGCTCGGTTCTTAAAAGCGGACTTTTTAAGTCATCCGTTCCCGTAGAATAGCCGGCATCAGGGACAATGCTTCCTTCAGGAGTAGTACGAATAGGAAATTTAAAGCGTTTGATATTCTTGTTCCGAAAGCGTATTGCCCACATAATAGCATCGGTACTGCGCATAGGCTGCACAACCGCACCTAACGGCATAAAATCGGCATATCCACGGATTTCAATGGCTTGTGTTGGGCAAATTTTCACACAACTGTAACATTCCCAGCACATATCCACGGCACGGTTATAAGCTTTATTCTTCTCCATATCGAGCACCATCAGGTCATTCGGACAAATGTACTGACAGGCCGTGCGATCCTGGGCTTTACAGCCATCGCACTTTTCGTTAATGACAAAACTGGGCATAGTCTGCTATAAGTTGATGACAACCCACAAACATAGTAAAATATTCAAATGTCTTAAATACCAGGAGACAACCCTTAGTGTGATATAAAATCAGGAATTTGTAAAATCTTGAAATTGTGTTTGATACAAAATACAACTAATATCACGTTGAGCTTATTTATATTGAGTTTAAGGAAAAAATCGTTGAATAACCGTTTTCAATAACCGCTTCAGGCAAAACAGCCTCAGATTATCTAACCTGAGGAAAGTAAGATATAAAACCCTAAAAACAAGCACTTCATTCCACTAATACCTTTTTTAAAAAAATGAACTATACCGCAGCATACCTTCCTGCCAGAATGAAACAGCCTGTTGAGCGGAGGTTGCACACTCTCCATAATTATAAGTTTATCGGCTGGTAAACAAAACTCATATATGAGGAAGAAGCCTGGAGACTTTATCAACTCATAGGTACATTAATTTCCAAATTTTCCTTTCATAATACCGATAACGGATAAATCTTCATCAAGATCGGGCCAATGAAGTCCTGTTCCATTGCAAATCAGCTCCATGTTACCTCGTTGTTCATCTGTTGCCTGGCGCAATTTACGGTTTTTATCGACTGGAAAGTGCACTTCTTTACCATCCGACAATTTTAAACATATCATATTATCCTCATACCAGGCTGCTTCAACGAGAAACATCAATTCAGCTAGAACTTGATTTATACAAAATTTTCAATGTACCCGAATCTGTTATAGCCTCTTTTTAAGAGCCTGTCCCGCTTCTTGCGGGAGATTGGGGTTAGAATCCACACCTGTGGGACTTTCATGAATCAACATGAAAACAATATTTTATGATAAATGGCTAATCTTGAATAATCACTTTGGTTACAATAACCTTATTCCCCGTATTTACTTTTACCATATAAACACCTTTTGGTAAACCGCCTGTTTTAATACGTAACCGGCCGTTCAGCATGTTTTCCTCCATAACCAGCATACCCATATTATTGTAAAATTTCACCGTTGAACCCTCTTCTGCATAAATGTTCAAATAGTCAGTTGTTGGATTAGGGAATATTTTTATCCCGGTACTATTGCTCGCGTCAATTGCATTTGGGTTTTCTTCGGCCTTCTTTTTTAAACTAACATTATCTAATGTTATCGATCCTGTTTCCCCGCCCGGTTGAAACGTAAGCGTCATGGCAGTGTATATGGTGGTTGCGGTAAATTCATACGAATAGGTTGCAGGCGTAATATTTATCACAATGTTTTTATCCAGTAATGTCGGCCAGGGATCTTGACTTTCCTGAAAAGCTACGCGGCATGGCCTGTTATTTGTTTCAGCAGATGCTTTAAAGGAAAGTGTATATACCGAACCTGTTTCAAGCCGGTCTAATTGTGAAGCGGTAAACTCCTGATTGAGTTGTATGTCCCACATTTGAGGATCTGCCGGAAGGCTTATACCCGATATAATACATTCCCCGTCAAACAGCACGGCATTGGCCGTTACACCAGCATCACTGAAAACGTTAAGCGACCAGGGCGAAAGTATGCAGTCCTCAAAATCGCCATTCTCAATAATATTATCCGGATCCGAAGCACCTCCGGGCGTGCACGATTCAAAGATATACGCCGAGCCGGCGCCATAAAGTGTATTCCCTCCTCCGGCGTCTTCATCTTCACCAACAGCACCCACTATGGCATAGTCGCCCGAGATGCTTACTGAAAAACCAAAGTTATCCCACTCAGCCCTGTCGGGGGCCACGATCTTTTGCACTTCATTCCAGTTTCCGCTG
>CAZMVE010000001.1:56513-81515 GCA_964569585.1 uncultured Bacteroidales bacterium
TATACGCCGAGCCGGCTGTAACAAGTGTATTCTCTCCTGCGGCGTCTTCGTCTTCATAATTAGCGCCAACAAGGGCATAATTGCCCGAGATGCTTACTGAATAACCAAATTCATCACCCTCAGCCCTGTCGTAGGCAACTGCTTTGAATACTTCGTTAAAATCCTGTGCAATTGCTGCAATACTTAGCAGCCATATTGCAGATACAATACAGATGAGTTTTTTTTTCATTGGAGTAGTTAGATTTAGGTTAAGTGTGCTTGTCGCACAAGCCTTAATTTACTTATAACCACAAGTTTAAAAAATTTAAAGGAGATTATCAATTTTGTAGCTTACAAATAAAATATAAACCCGCTCGTGCGAATTTGATTAATAAAGATCTTTCAATATTTACTATCGAATGTAATCACTAGCGTGCACCATGCAATGCTCGCAAAATTAACCCCAAACCCCGTCCGAATGACTTCGGTCGGGCGGGCCTTAAAAAGAGACTATAACTGGTTATGTGCTTGATCATTGATGGCTGGTTATAAAATGTTCTTTTATTCTTTTCAGTACGCTGGTTAGATTGTTCAACATACCTTGTTAAAACTTACATCGGGTCTATGCTATAAATTCCGCTTATCATTTATTCTATAAAACAACCAACAAACAGCGATGAATCCTGTGGCCAGAGAGTGTTAACTTAAGCTTGAAATTTATATTAAATTATTTATTGTTGCTTCTCCGAACTCACACCCCAAAACGAGTTTGTTGGGGTTACCACGACTACATGATCTTCAATTTTTCGTTGCTTTTCTAAAAAGTGTATTATCTGCAATCAGGTAGTTGCTGATCCGGTTTAAAATGAAAAATTGCTTTAGCTATTGATATCAAATGAAAAACTTTAACTTTAAAAATATAAAACCTAAATGATAGAAACTTATGAAAAGATGCATCAATATTAAAATACTTTTCTTCTTTACTGCCCTACTTAGTAGTTGTTTATCAAATGCCGATGACGGGTACCGGCTTTGGCTCAGGTACGATAAAATTACAGATGACGAACTATTAATGGAATATAGAAATGCCATCAGCCAGGTTGTTGCGGAAGGTACATCTGAAACCATGATGACAGTGCGTGAAGAAATAGTTTCCGGACTTTCAGGTTTGCTTGATATAGAAATTGATTTTGCCGATAAACCCCTTCCGGGAAATATACTGATCATTGGTACACCCAGGAATTCAAAAATGATCGCATCACTTAATATCAATAAAAAACTTGAAAATCTAGGAAACGAAGGTTTTCATATTTTCAGAACAGCTACGGAAAAATATAACGCAATAATAATTACAGCTAATAGTGATATAGGTATATTATATGGCACTTTCCGGTTTTTGCAATTGCTTCAGACACATCAATCCATAAACAACCTGGATATTGTCAGCATCCCTAAAATACAACACAGGCTCTTAAACCATTGGGACAATCTCGACCGGAAAGTTGAAAGAGGCTATGCTGGTTTCTCGCTGTGGCAATGGCATACTCTACCTGATTATATTGATCCGAGATACAAGGACTATGCCCGTGCGAATGCATCTATCGGAATTAACGGCACAGTAATTACCAATGTGAATGCCAATGCACAAATTCTTACGCCGGAGTATCTTGAAAAGGTTGCTGCCCTGGCTAATGTTTTTCGCCCCTATGGACTCAAAGTATATCTTACGGCCCGTTTCAGTTCACCCATTGAAATAGGTGGTCTGAAAACTGCCGATCCGCTGAACAAGGAAGTAATTGACTGGTGGAACAAGAAAGCTGATGAAATTTATGCTTTTATCCCCGATTTTGGAGGTTTCCTGGTTAAAGCCAATTCGGAAGGACAACCCGGACCCCAAAATTACAATAGGTCCCATGCCGATGGGGCAAATCTTCTGGCCAGAGCAGTGAAGCCCCATGGAGGTATTGTTATGTGGCGCGCTTTTGTCTATTCGAATGAGGAACCGGAAGATAGAGCCAAACAGGCATATAACGAGTTTCAACCGCTTGATGGTAAGTTTGAAGATAATGTATTGATACAGGTGAAGAACGGCGCTATCGATTTTCAACCCCGTGAACCTTTTCACCCGCTATTCGGAGCAATGACCCAAACCCCGACTATGATGGAATTCCAGGTTACACAGGAATACCTGGGACAGGGAATTCATCTCACCTGCCTGGCACCTCTCTATAAAGAATGCCTCGATGCCGATACCTATGCAAAAGGAGAAGGTTCCTATGTCTGGAAAGTTATCGATGGAGAATTGTATGAAAATAGGTTAACGGGAATGGCTGGAGTATCGAACATTGGCGACGACCGCAACTGGTGCGGACATCCAATAGCCCAGTCGAACTGGTTTACATTGGGAAGGCTGGCCTGGGACCCGCTTCAAACTTCTGAAAATATGGCTGAAGAATGGATACGAATGACATACTCAAATGACCAGGCTGTTATTGATCCCATGCTGCAAATTATGATGATGTCGCGCGAAGCCGGGGTCAACTACCGTACACCGTTGGGATTACATCACCAGATGGCATGGCACCATCATTACGGACCTGGTCCCTGGATAAAGGATAAACCCAGGGCCGACTGGACTTCGGCCTATTATAACCGGGCTGATAAGAAAGGTTTGGGATTTGATAGAACAAAATCAGGAAGTGATGCAGTAAGCCAGTATTTTCCTCCTCTCGATGAAATATTTGGTAACCTTGAAACCTGTCCCGAAGAATACCTGCTTTGGTTTCATCATGTTCCCTGGGAATATATAATGAAATCGGGTCGAACACTATGGGAAGAACTATGCTATAAATACTATCTGGGCACCGATCAGGTAAAAGAAATGCAGAAAACATGGAACAATCTGGAAGGGAAAATTGATCCGGAACGTTTTAAACATGTACAGTCGCTGCTAAAAATTCAGGTACGTGATGCCATTGAATGGCGCAATGCCTGCCTGTTGTATTTTCAGACATTTTCCAATATGGCCATACCTGCTGAATATGAACAACCCGATAAAAGCCTTGATTACTATATGAATGTCGACCGGAAGTATTTACCAGGGAGTTAACTTCTGGTTATTTCCAGTTTAAAAAAGTTAACAACTATATTTTATTGATTCCATTCCCTGTCTATTATTCTAATTTTATCCCAATCAATATTATCTGCATCATAAATTTCATTATCCATGAACACAATTCTTTGATCCAACCAATTACTGATATAGGCAATTTCCAGTTCAATATCCAGATCCATCTCTGGCCAACAAAATTTTTCACGTTTAAAAGCACCCGATTCCATTAATAAAACACTATAACCAGCAAACCTATCAATAAGACTAGCGTGAGTCAATAAGTTTCTTCTTAATTCTCCCCACCTTACTTGTAAAAGATCTAATGATGTCTCGACATTTAGCTCAAAAAGTCTATTATAACATTTATTGCTAAGCCAATGCTCTGCGCAAAGAAATGTTGAATCCCAATTTCTCCCCCATGAAGCGTCCAAATCCCATGGGTATATAATAAATTGAGAATCTTTTTTAGATCGGGCATAGATCATATTCATTCCCATATTATCAAAAGCGGTGCAGGTATTAATAAAAAGAAAGTAATCGATCAGGTTATCGAAATTAAGGTAATTTGATACTTGTTGTTCAAATTCAATATCGCTGGAATTGATCACAAAGCTTGTAAAATCATAGAGTGGCCGCCAGCAAGTATATTCATCAGGATCAGGATATTTCTGTTCCCAGCCATCCCAATATTCCGAAGTATTTGTATCAGCCAGACTTATAAATTTAATAGTATTTGACCATGATTCAGATTTATATTGAACACCCTGTAAAGATCCATTGAATGCCTCTAAATCCAGCTGTTTCCGATCGAAACGCTCAGTAAGGCAGTATATACCCTTATATTCTAAATTTACAAATAGCTCAATATATCTACTCTCGGTATATGGTTTTCCAGATACGTTAACATTCCTCGATGATTTGCAGATATCTCGCCAAATTTCCATGGACACTTTATTTCGCATGCGTGCTTTATCAATGTACATTGCATCAAGTATCCAATCATCATCGTTACGCATCCCTAATAAAGATTCTTTTCTTGTATCATTTCCAGAATTATTTTCCCAGAGTTCTATTCCATATGATTTTTTTGGGCGATTTTTTGCAGATCGCCCGCGTAATTCCACTCCAGCTTTACTTACTATTGAATAACCAGTTTCACCTGAACTATAGCTTAATATAAAATCACAAAATACTTTAGGTTCATCTGGAATATTTTCTCTGCAATAAATTTGAATTATCGGTAAATTTGTAAAGTATAGAAAACCATCGAATTGCCTTCCTGATTCACTCTGAAACGAAATACACAGACTATCTCCAACTCTTACTTCCGCTAAATCAATCCAATCTCCTTCCGAATACTCAGCGCCATCAATATATAATTCAGATAGGTTTGTACTCAATATAGATGGAAATCTAAGATTGTTTTCCAAAGTTATAGGCATCAGAATCCAAGCCTTTTCAAAATCGATTCCTGCATAAATATCATCAAACATGAGATAGGGATCGTTTTCGAATGAATGAATTTCAATTTCCTCATAACAAGATGTCATAAGAACAAAAACATATTGTATAAATACTACTTTTGAATATTTATTAATTTTCAATAACATCGAGTATAAAGTATAAATTAAAATTCATAGGAATAACCAATTCCAATGTTATAGAATGTATAGGGATAAAAAGAATTTAATTCCCTGTCGATTCTGTAGTATACCTTTATTTTTCCAAATTTTTTAAGATTGTACCTGACCCCAAGTGCAAATTTTATTTTCGTTGCAAAATTTTCATTTCTCTTCAGCAATCCATACATTTCAACATAAGTAAAAGGTTCAATTGGTAATTTCCGGATATTATATGTAAGTTGAATCCGGTTACGTAATATATTTTTTGAAGGTTGATACTGTTCGTACTGAAAAAAGTCATCATCGATATTTTGGTACCGAATTCTGTAATCGAGTTTAAATCGTTTTAAATCCTGGTCAAATTCCAATTCAGCAAAATACCTGTACTTCTTTTCGAAAGTGCTATTGCGTTTTTGATTAAAAGCTAAGCGATATCCCGCACCAAGACTGAGAAACTTAAAAGGAGAATAACCCACATTCAGATCGAGGTCAAGTTCATCAATGCGCGAAGCATTTTTTTCCAATTTTAACGTAGTTTCAGCACCGACTACCCAATTACTGAAAAGCGATTTTTCTAAACCAAGTTCTCCAATAATTCTAAAGTCACTAATCACTTTCATCTCCTGTGCAACAGAATAGTTCAGTGGGAATAGTAGAAGAAATAGAAAAAGAAAATTTTTCATGCCTTTATTATTCAATTGCCAATCACCTCCAGATCAAAATATTGTTCAACAAATGATGATACCTGTACATTCTCGAAATGCATATGCTGCAGTCGGGGAGCCCATAAATTTCTCACCATATTCCAGACATCCTTGCCATTATAAAGACTTTGCGAATTCCTGATATACATGTGTCCCGATACTGATGGCCAGTTATAGTTATCCCCATATCGAATCCCGATATAGTTGCTGATGAACCTACAGTTTTCTGCAGTGACAGAATGATTTGGCGAACTGAATCCGAGTTCCAGACCCTGTCCGCAATTGAAAAAAGTACAATTCCGAAAAACGTGGTTTTTAACTACCTCTCCCTGACTTGAAAGCGCCGCACCTTCATGGAAACAAGCTTCAAATCTTGTATCCGTTACAGTCACCGTACCTCCTTCGTTTCCTCCTGAATCCATACCATCGTCCTTGGCAAACATGAAAATGCATTTATCAATAGTAACATCTGAAGCATTAATATATAATGCGTCATTATCCTCATCTCTGTATACCTGTGAATCATCAGGAAAATCGGTGAAAATACTATTCGTGATGGTAGCATGCGTATAATTCAACTGGCCGCTTGTTTTGGCACGCTGAACCAGAATCGATTCTAAATTAAGCCTGGCGCTTATAGGATAGAATATCTGACCCACATGATCGAGCATATAACAATGATCGAGGTTTAACTCAGAGTTTTGAGTAAAAAAAAGAGCCTGCCTATGTGCATGACCCCATGATGAATAATCGCCCGTGTTATGGTATCCACTCTGGCAAAAGATAGTATAACTGGCACTGATCACACTGTTTTCACCTTCCGAGATAAATCCACCCCAAAACTTCCTATATTGCGAACATGTAATAAGTACAGGATTACTTTCAGTCCCATTTATGCTAACAGAACCATCGTTTCGTATGTTAACGGCTTCATCGATAAGAATAATTGCACCGGCATTTACTATTAAGGAAGCATTGCTGGTTATGGTAAGATCGTCTGTAATTTTTACAATGGTATTTTCATCGATTGTTGTATTCTCAGTGATCTCCCCACTCATACTTTGAGGTGTTTCATTTACTTTGGTAATCGTTATATTCAATGATTCTTCCCCAATAGTAAAGCTTTGTGTTTCATCGATTTCATCCTGCGAAAGCATAATGGAACCCACTCCGTGTTTTATATAAAATTCTTTCTCCTCACTTATGGAACTAGCCAGATAATAGCCTTCTACCGGCATATTGTTTTGTATTAAATAAAAGATGAAGGGTATTCCCATACCTTCAATAAATTGCCGGGGATATATTTTTACCATTTCGCAGGAAGGAACAGGACCTGTAATAATAGGGGCAGGAACCCAGGCTTCAATTCCCCATTCGGCAGGTTCACGTTCTTCGGTAATGAGTGTAAAGAGTACCGTATCACTATCTTTACCAGTATCCTTATAGTCGAGAATGAGTTCAAAAAAACCTGATTTTTCAATTTCTAACTGTTCCCCAAAGTTCAAATCGATTTCTTCCTTATTCAGGTAAATTTGTTCAAACTGATCATCAATATCGTTACATAATGCGAATGGAAGATAATGATTGGTCCTTGTATTTAACTCGCTCAATAATCTGCTATCTCTGTCACATCCTTTCGGCCTTTTTTTAAATTTTTCACAACCGGATGCGATAAATACTAATAATAGAATAAATGAGATATATTTCATTGTCTTACTTTTTTTGATTTGAAAGTTGATTCAGTATCCATGTCCGCCTGTCAAGTAAAAACTGTCGCTTATCGGCCAGGTTACTATCAAAAAGTTGCTGATTTGTCTCATCCCTATCGTATTGCGATTGCGCGATGAGTTCATTATTATTATAAAACGGTTGTAACTGCTTTTTCGTGTCAGCTATAATATCTTCCACTGCATTTTCATTAATAAGGGTAAAAACTTCTTCCAATACTTCAAGATATCGTTGATACAAATAATCATCAATGGCAATTTTATAATCCAGATCATCTTCAATCGAAAAGATGAGTTTAAATCCGACATTATTAATTATATCCTCCATCGAATTATAGGAACGATTCCCGAAAATCGTTCCGGGGCCCCAGCTTCTGCCTATCTCATGAGGCAATTCTGCAAATATGTCATCGTAATCCCAGGGATGTACGCCATAGATTTCCTTACCGCCGGAATGTTTAATATAAAAAAAAATTTCATCGGTATAATCGCCATTTTTAACCAGCAGATCGATCGCTATTTTGGCAAAATACTGGTTTAGATCAACCCGGTTCATAAGACTATCGTAAAGTGCCTGGCCTGAATAGTTGGCAATACAATAATAAATTGAATTAAACTGATCAATATAGTATTGTTCGGACTTATCAGCCTCTAAAGTATTTATCTGGTAATTTTCAATCCAATGATTGTAATTTCGCCTAAGAATAAAATCAGCATTCTGCTGATAGAGATAATATTCCTCCGGATCTTCAATAAAAAGATAGAGGCCCTGAGTATTGTTGTTGAGTTTAACTTCGGTATAGAAACTATGTGTTGGCCATAGATTAATTTTATGGAATAGCCCAATGGCGATACAATTCTCGATATAAGTATAATCAAATACAAGTGAAATAAGTTTGAATTCTTCAAATTCTCTGGCCCGATCCTCCTCTTCTACAAAAAACATAATATTATCATCCAGGTTCACAGAGAAACTCTTCCTCCTGAAATTTAAAGTAGTCTCACCCCTGATCCGAAAACGATCGACAGCATAGGCTTTGTTTTCAAAATAAAGTATAGGCAATGGATCAAGGATGGAATGCCTGGTACCCCTGGAATCATTTATTAATTCTTCCTGTTCGATAGTAACCAGAAAATTAAAATCACCTGTACTTGGATCGGGATAAATAGTATATTCTTTATAACAGGCCGATAGAAAAAAAATAGTACATAATGCTATGTAAACTGATAGCCTCATCCTTACTTTCATTCTCCATTTTATGCAAATTTTCAAGGACAAAGATAAATAATAGCCTGATATAACAATGTTTTCAACATCCTCATATTAGCAAATGCACCTAGCTAATTTTTTTTATTTCAGACTACTATGAATTTCTTTATGTTATTAGTGTGAATTATACTTAATAATTTAGGTATCCTACTCAAGGGTTTGTAATAATTTCGATATCTGGTTTTAGCAAGAATGTTAACTTTGCTGCATTAAATCAAGTATTCAAATGAATAGTAACACACGAATTGCGATATTGGGAGGTGGCAGTTGGGCAACAGCCCTGGCTAAATTATTGCTCAATAATGTAACTCACCTGAACTGGTTTATGCGTCACGAGGAGGACATAAAGTTTATTAGTAAATACAAGCATAATCCCAAGTACCTCACTTCTGTTCTATTCGATACCGCCAAGATTACATTTTATGCCGATATTCAAAAAATTATTGAAGATTCCGATCTGCTCATAATTGCAATTCCTGCTCCATTTTTAGAAGAATCTTTAAATTATTATAAAGATACTTACCAGGATAAATTTATTGTCTCTGCCGTGAAAGGCATTATCCCTGATCATAACCTGACCGTTGCTGAATATTTTAATCAGGTCCATAAAGTGCCCTTCAGTTCAGTGGCAATTATCTCAGGGCCATGTCATGCCGAGGAAATAGCTCTGGAAAGACTGTCTTATCTAACTATTTCATCAAAAAATAAAAAAGATGCCAAATACATCGCTGAAATATTAAGTTGTTACTATGTAAGGACTAAGATCTCATCCGATATTTATGGAACCGAATATGCTGCTGTATTAAAAAACATTGTAGCAATTGGTGCGGGAATCTGTCATGGACTAGGTTATGGCGATAATTTTCAGGCAGTACTTGTTTCAAATGCGCATCAGGAAATCAAGCGTTTTCTCGATAAAACTTATAAAAGTAAAAGAAGGATAAACAGTTCACCTTACCTGGGCGATTTACTGGTTACAGCTTACTCTCAATTCAGCCGGAATCGGACCCTGGGAACTATGATTGGTAAAGGTTATTCGGTTCAATCGGCTCAAATGGAAATGAATATGGTTGCAGAAGGATCGTATGCTGTAAGTTGTATCAAGCAGATAAATGAAAAAAATAAAGTTAACATGCCCATAGTTAATGCGGTATATAATATTTTACATGAAAAAATATCACCCGCAATTGAAATAAAATTACTTGAACAAAATTTAAAATAGAACAACAATAACTGAATTAAGGTATGAACGAACTTAGGGTTGATATTAGTAAAATATACAACTATATTGGAAAAGAGAAAATATACGGCCTGAAAACTAAAGCTGAAGCTGCCAATGAGGCACTGCATAAAAAAACGGGCAAAGGAAATGAATTTCTCGGATGGATAAATCTTCAGTCCTCGATATCGGAAGCTGAATTTAATCAGATTGAAGAGACTGCCAGAAAAATACAAAAAGAGGTCGATATAGTTGTGGTAATTGGTATAGGAGGTTCATATCTGGGTACAAGAGCTGTGGTTGAAGCAACTTCCGATACTTTCATTCATCTGAAAGAGAATACGGATTTACCCTATGTGATTTTTGCAGGTCAGAATATCGGCGAGGATTATCTGAGCGAATTAATTGAACTGCTCAATCAAAAGCGATATGCCATTGTTGTAATCTCTAAATCGGGTACAACAACCGAACCTGCAATTGCATTTCGGATTTTAAAAACTCATCTTGAAAAAAAGGTTGGCGAAGACAAAGCAAAAGAATTAATTGTAGCAGTTACTGATAAATCGAAAGGTGCTTTACGGAAACTAGCCAGTCAAAAAGGATATAAAACCTATGTTATTCCCGATGATGTCGGGGGTCGTTTTTCTGTTTTAACTCCTGTAGGGCTTGTTCCACTAGCTATTGGAGGGGTTGATATCAGGGCTCTTGTAAATGGAGCCGTTCAAATGGAACAACGGTGTTCCGGTAAATCTGCGTTCGAAAATAATCCTTCCGCATTATATGCTGCAGCGCGCTATTCACTGTATCAGAAAGGGAAAAAAATCGAGATTCTGGCTAATTTCGACAACAAGCTACATTACCTTGCCGAATGGTGGAAACAGCTTTATGGTGAAAGCGAAGGAAAAGAAGGTTTGGGAATTTTTCCTGCAAGTGTCGATCTAACAGCCGATCTTCATTCCATGGGTCAGTATATTCAGGAAGGCGAACGTATACTTTTCGAAACAGTTGTGTCAGTAGCCAAACCTGGTTATAACCTTATAATACCAACCGACAAAGAAGACCTTGACGGATTGAATTTTCTTGCTGGCAAAAATATTGATTCAGTGAACAAGATGGCCGAACTGGGAACTATTCTCGCACATATCGATGGTGGTGTACCAAACATTCATATTGAAATACCTGAAATCAATGAATATTACCTCGGGCAACTACTCTACTTTTTTGAAAAAGCTTGCGGCATCAGTGGGTATTTGCTAGGAGTCAATCCCTTCAATCAGCCCGGAGTTGAAGCTTATAAGAAAAATATGTTTGCCCTTCTTGAAAAACCAGGTTTTGAAGCGGAAACAAAAAATATTAAGAATAGATTGAAATAATATAACGGCAGCCTGTATCTTTATATAGTTAAGTAAAGGCAGGCTTCATAATGAATTATCTCGCTCACATATTTCTTTCAGGTAATGATGATGATGTTATTATTGGAAATTTCATAGGTGATTATGTAAAAGGAAGAGACTATAATTTATATTCTCCCTCTATCAAAAAGGGTATTTTACTCCACCGGCGAATTGACTCATACACTGACAAACACAAAATAGTCCATCAGAGTAAAAGTTATTTTGTCCCCAAATATCACAAATATGCCGGGATTATAATTGATATACTTTACGATCATTTTTTAGTAGTAAACTGGGATCGCTTTTCGCCGCAGACACTTGATGAACTCAAAGACAACCTCTTTGATCGCCTGAAATATAACTACAATATACTACCGGAACGAGTTCAGTTTATCATGCCTTCCTTTATAAAAAACGACTGGATTGAGATCTACCGTTCTACAGAAGGAATTATTAATGTGCTAATTAATATGTCGATGCGAACCACACTACCTGACTATACTGAATTTGCCCGTGAAGTGTTACGAAAGTATTATATACAACTTCAGAGCGAATTTCTTACCTATTTCCCCGATATTATCCGATACGTAGTATTGAATCAGAAAATAAGTATTCCTCTTAAAGACAACTCCATTTTAAATGAGTAATGCTCCCGAAAATTAATTCTTACGAATCCTTTATCAATATTAAAAACTCGGTTTATTTAGTAGTACCCTATTTATTTAATGAAGCTGGAAAGGTCAAAGGTCATTAAATAATCATTTTCATTTTCATGATGTATAATAAACCCTTCGCGTCGGTATAAATTGACACAAGGATTTTCCTTGCTTACGCTTAGCGATACTTTTTTAAAGCCAGCAGTAAAATATTCTTCAAGAATTGTCCGGATAAGACTAGTCCCAATTCCTTTGTTTTTATAACCTGGTATCACTGCAATTGAAATTTCCGGAATACTTTCGCTTAAAAAACCATACCCCTTTCTATCAGCGGTAAATAATCGTCCCCAGGTACAAGCTAAAAGTTCCACGCTGAGAGCATGTTCTGCAACAAAGGCAATATCTCCTCTGCGCCCCCAGTTTTCGTAATAAATAATTAAATCGGGATTTAAAAGTATGTCTTTTGATAGCTTTTTCTTCAAAGGCAGCGGAAGATAGATGGCCTCAAACAGCATTTCTTTCAGGAATTCTTCTTCATCCTGTCGAAGAGGTCTTAGCTTAAAATAATTGGCCTGTGGGACTTTGCTATTCATGATAAGAAAAAAATAACCGTGAAAATTTTAAGAAATTAGAGAAGATAGGTTTTCCGACTGGCATCGAGCCGGATAAATATAAACAACATGATGGTGAATGCTAGTAACGATGAGCCACCATAACTTAAAAAAGGCAGGGGAATACCAATAACCGGAAATAATCCAATTGTCATCCCAACATTCACAGCAAAATGAAATAAGAGGATAGAAACTACGCCATAACCATAAATCCGGCTAAATTTCGAGCGCTGTCTTTCTCCAAGTAATATAAGCCGGATAAGTAATCCTATATAAACAAGTATGAATGCTGCTGATCCGAGAAAACCCCATTCCTCTCCAACCGTACAAAAAATAAAATCAGTGCTTTGTTCAGGAACAAACCGGAATTTAGTTTGTGTTCCTTGCATAAATCCCTTTCCGACAAATCCCCCCGAGCCGATTGCAATTTTCGATTGCCTGACGTTATATTCATATCCATAGGGATCCGATTCCAGTCCCAGAATAACATTAATCCGGTTTCGCTGATGTTCCTTCATAATATTGTTAAAAACATAATCGACAGAATAAGTAAACCCGATAGCAGCTATTAAAATAAATACTATCAGGAATAATTCTCTTGCCTTCGTTATAAATGCATAAATAAGCGAGGCAATACAACATATACCTGTAATAAGAAGAAGTATTAAATATTTATCATGCGGAAATAGATCATGTGCCACCAACACAGAAAAAATAGCTGTTAATATACCAGCAAATAAAATGATTGTAAGCAATATGGCTACCCTTTTCTTCAGAACTGTATAAGCTATGGCTACAGCACAAAGCAAAATCAGTATCAATGTGAACTGTGAAATAATTAATGTTAGCAGAAAAATTATAGCCATAATTAAAATGAAAAGTAAAATACCCCCATGCAATCCTTCCCGATATAAAACAATCAGTAAAGCACCATAGACTATTGTAGATCCGAAATCGGGTTGAAGCATAATAAGGCCGGCAGGAATAAAAACAATAAGAAGCGCAACTAAAATGTTTTTTGCTCTGTTCATTTTAAAATTGTATCCTGATAAATATTTCGCTAAAACCAATATGGTTACCAACTTTGTAAATTCCGAAGGTTGTATGTTGACCGGTCCAAGAACAATCCACGATTTGGAACTGTGAATAGCTGTACCAATAATTAATACAGCCACAAGTAATAATATTCCAAGACCGTATGCAGGATAAGCCACAAAAGAAAAAAAACGACTATCGATGACAAAAATTAAGAGTACGAAAAACCATGAGACTAAAATCCAGACAAACTGCATAGTATATCTGTGTTCAAGACTAAAGAATGTAGAATTATTGGGACTATAGTTAACAGCAAATATGTTAAGCCATCCGAATGTAATCAGAATCACATACAGAATAACAGAGAGCCAGTCGATATTTGATAAAAGGCTAATTTGTCGTTTCACTTTTCGTTCAATAAATTACTATTAAGCATTCTTGTTTCAATCCATTTGCGGGAAGGGTCAATTGTACCGGTAAGATATTTTTCAATCATTAGGCTGGCAATTGGAGCAGCGTATGTTGCACCCCATTTCCCATGCTCAACATACACGGAGATGGCTATCTGCGGATCGTTTTTCGGGGCAAAAGCCATAAAAACCGAGTGATCCTTTCCATGCGGATTCTCAGCAGTGCCGGTCTTACCACATATAATTATATCCCCGTGCCTGATCCATGTTGCTGTGCCACCGGGCGAATTGACTGCCAGTTCCATTCCTTCAATAATCAGGTTAAAATACGTAGTATCAATTCCTGTCTGGTGAGAAATCATTAATTTCTGATTAAGTGTATCTATACCCTCAATGGATTTCACAACATGTGGTGTAAAAAAAAAGCCTTTATTAGCAATTGTTGCGGCATAGTTGGCAAGCTGTAAAGGAGTTGTCAGTACTTCGCCTTGTCCTATTGCCATGGATATTATTGTCAAAGCTTTCCAACGACCCGAGCCGTAATACCTGTCGTAATAGGAAGGTTTTGGAATAAATCCTCCTTTTTCATACGGTAGATCGATACCCAATGGATCGCTAAATCCAAAATCGATTAAATGATTTCTCCATGCCGAATAAGCTTCTTCAACCGAACCGAAGTCTTTGTCTTCGATTGTAAGTTTAAACAAGTTGCAAAAATAGGCGTTGCACGAATGTTGAATGGCATGCACTAGATCGAGGGGTGAGACATGATTATGACAGGCAATATTGACTCCCCTGGCATGGTACCCCATATCGCAATAATACGTAGTATTTTTGGTAACTGAATTCTCCTGAAGCGCAATCAATGCATTTACCGGTTTAAAAGTTGAACCCGGAGGATACAATGCCTGAATCGCATGGTTAAAAAGTGGCATCAGGGTATCGTTTTTCAGTTCGTTATAATTTTCATCCCGCTCCCGACCAACTAAAAGTGAGGGATTATAAAACGGAGCAGATACGAGTACCAGTACCTCACCTGTTTTAGGTTCAATGGCCACAATGCTACCCGTAAAATTTTGCATTAGTAGTTCACCATATTCTTGTAAGTCGGCATCGAGTGTAACGGTTAAATTTCTTCCTGATTCAGCATCAGTATCAAATTTCCCTTCTTTATAGGATCCCCGTTCGCGTCCGTGAACATCGATAAGTTTATATTTTCTTCCTTTTTCACCCCGAAGGTATTTCTCATAAGTATACTCAATACCGCTAACTCCATAATAGTCGCCCAATTCATAGTAAGGTTGCTGAATAATAATACTTGAATCTACTTCTCCCACGTATCCCAAAAGATGGCCTGCAATCTCTCTTTCATATTTTCGTAAGGTACGGGTACTGAAATAAAAACCAGGGAACATGAATTGTTTTTCTTTAAGTATACCGAAGATTTCAGGCGACAATTGCTTAATTAACGGATTAAACCGCTCTGCCGGATTTCGTAATACCCTTTGAATAGCATCTCGCAGAGTTTGAATATCAATGCCAAGAATTCTACACAACTCCGTCGAATCGAAAGCTTCCAGCTCGTAGGGCGCAATTTTCAGGTCGTAGGAAGGGAGGTTGTGTGCAATTAGTAAACCGTTCCGGTCGTAAATCAATCCGCGAGCCGGATAGACAATCTCCATCCTGCGCGTATTACTTTCTGCCGATAACTTATACGATGAATTTATTACCTGAAGGGAAAATAACTTTATCGTGAATATTAATCCAAGCAACAAGATAATACCCCCAATAATATACTTTCTGTTTGTATATTGCTCCATGAATCATTTTCTGAAAACAAAATACTGACTGATTATAATAAGTGCCGATGAAAAAAGGGTACTTAGAATCACCCGAAGTAAGGTAGTAAAAAAATCCTGGAATTTAAACATCTCAACATAGAAGAGAAAAAGATGGTGTGATAGTACCATAATCGAGGCATACTTAATAAACCATGGTAACCCATAGTAAAATACCCGGGGGTAGGAGCCTGATTCATAACCATCGCGAGGAGCAAAATAGGAAAGAATATAGGGTCTTAAAAAAGCCATAAAAACAGTAGCCGTTGTATGCATCCCCAATGTTTCGGAAAAAACATCAACCAACAAACCAAGAAGAAATGCCAGCATGAGAGTAATCCATGCAGGTGTTTCGAAAGGCAGCAGGATAATAAAAAGAATATAGATGTAGGGATTGATATAACCACCTATCTCGATATTGTTAAATATCAAAACCTGCACTAATAAAAGTGCAAGAAAACGAATAATATTCCTGGGTAGCAGGTCAATCATTATCTATCTTCGATTCAAGTTCAATTTGTTCCTCCCGCATTAAGTTCTTTATAACAGTGACGTTTGACAGCCTTTTGAAATCAGTTGATAAATTAACTGTGATCCTGTAAAAGATACCCTCTTCAGGTTCAAATTTCTCAACAGTTCCAATAAGGATTCCTTTTGGAAATATTGAAGAATAGCCACTGGTAATAATAGTATCCCCTACTCTAACATCGACATGAAGGGGAATTTCATTTAAGATTACTTTCTTAAAGTGCCGCCCTGTCCACTCAATATATCCAAAGTACCCATTACGCTTAATCATTGCATTCGGATAAAATTCGCGATTTAACAGTGATATAACCGATGAAAAGTTTTCTGTTGTTTCTTTTACCATCCCAACAAGTCCATTATTGCAAATTACAGCCATATTCGGTTCAATGCCATGCTTGCTTCCTTTATCCAGAATAATGAAATTGAATTGTTTGTTAGTTGAATTATTGATCACTTTTGTACCCATAAAAATGTACCGTTTATCGGAAGAAGTGTCAGAGAAACCTGTTGAGAAGGGATTGTAATAGAATGCAGGCAGCTGGTTATATAGATATGTATTCTCTTCAGCCAACGATTTATTTTCTTCAGCCAGAGAAAAATAAGCTGAAATATTTTCATAGCGTTCCTCTATGTTCCCGATCAGTGCATGCTTGAGGCGAAAAATCTGAGCTCTCTGGTAACTGCTGAATTTTGCCAACAGCATAAAAGCTATCACTTCGAGAATGATGAATAAAATTACGTTGTGGTACCTGATTATTAATCGTAGCAGGTTCCTCATATAATATATTGATTATTTAGCGTAGTAAGAATGAAAACTTACCTATGTTTTTCAGTCCTATTCCAGTACCTCTGGCAATAGCATGAAGCGGATCTTCTGCAATATGGAAAGGAATATTGATTTTATCGGTTAATCTTTTATCGAGACCGCGAAGCAATGCTCCTCCTCCTGCCAGGTATATTCCCCGATTTACTACATCGGCATATAGCTCGGGAGGTGTCTGTTCAAGAACAGAAATGATGGCTGATTCCACTTTTGACAGCGATTTATCAAGACAATGGGAAATTTCCTGATACGAAATGGGAATATCAATGGGCATAGCAGTCATCAGGTTAGGTCCTCGAACATTATAATCGGGTGGCGGATTGTCCAGATCGGGAAGTGCCGAACCAACCTGGATCTTAATTTCTTCTGCTGTCCGATCACCAATTTTTACATTATGCTGATGACGCATATAGGCCTGGATATCGGCAGTGAAACCGTCACCTGCAATCCGGATCGACTGGTTACAAACAATACCTCCGAGAGCAATTACAGCAATTTCGGTGGTACCACCTCCAATATCAACCACCATGCTTCCTTCGGGCGCTTCAACATCGATTCCGATACCTATAGCTGCCGCCATAGGCTCATAAATCATATACACATCGCGTCCTCCCGCATGCTCCGATGAATCGCGGACAGCACGCATTTCCACTTCAGTACTCCCCGATGGAATACAAACCACCATACGTAGAGTAGGTGTAAAAAATGTCTGTCGTGGATTTATCATTTTAATCATTCCGCGAATCATCAATTCAGCTGCATTAAAATCGGCAATTACTCCATCACGCAACGGACGAATAGTCTTAATATTTTCGTGCGTTTTTCCGTGCATTTGCCTTGCCTTTTCACCAATAGCAATAAGTTTACCTGTGGCCTGATCGATTGCCACGATCGAAGGTTCATCTACAACAACTTTGTCGTTGTGGATAATTATAGTATTCGCAGTTCCAAGATCAATTGCAATTTCCTGCGTTAAAAATGAAAACAATCCCATTTGCTAGTATTAAGTATATTAGAACACTTCAGGGTATAAAACTAAGAAGAAAATAATTAAGTAGTTTACCCTTCTCAACAAGAAATTAACATTTCTTGAGAAAATTTATTCTAACCCATATTGCATAATTCAAACAAACTGTAATTTCCTACTCAATAGAATTTTCTGAAGGCTAAAGAAAATATCAATGTTTAAAATGTCGAACTCCTGTTAACACCATAGCCATGCTATGAGCATCGCAATAATCGATTGATTCTTTATCGCGAATTGAGCCTCCGGGTTGCACAACCGCCTTAATACCTGCCTCGTGTGCTATTTCAACACAATCAGGGAAGGGGAAAAATGCATCGGACGACATTACTCCACCTTCCAGCTTAAAGCCAAAATTCTTTGCCTTATCAATAGCCTGCCGTAGCGCATCGACCCTTGATGTTTGTCCAACACCACTTGCCATGAGCTGTTTGTTTTTTGCCAGCACAATAGTATTCGATTTGGAATGCTTTACAAGCTTGTTAGCAAATTCCAGATCGGTCAACTCACTTTCGGTAGCTAATCTTTTAGTCGCAGGCTTCATCACTTTTCGGCTCTCCATTGAAAGATCACGATCCTGCTCCAGAATCCCATTGAGCAAAGAACGGAATTGTTGGGTAGGTAGTTCACATTCTTTCCGTATAAGGATTATCCGGTTTTTCCTGGACTTTAATATCTCCAGTGCTTCTTTGGCATAAGAAGGTGCAATAACTACTTCACAGAAAAGTTTGTCTATTTCATCGGCCGTAGGCTTATCGATGGTTTGATTTGTAATCAGTATTCCGCCAAAAGCTGATACGGGATCACCTGCCAATGCATCGAGGTAAGCATCGACAAGCTTTGGACGTGAGGCTATTCCACAGGCATTATTATGTTTAAGTATCGCAAATGTGGTTTCTTCAAATTCATCGATCAGGTAAATAGCAGCTTCTATATCCAGCAAATTATTGTACGATATTTCCTTGCCATGAAGCTGATCGAAAAGCTGATCGAAATTACCATAAAAAATACCCTGCTGATGCGGATTCTCTCCATAACGCAAAACTTTAGCCGGATAAACACTTTGCTTGAAAGCCTTGAATTCCGAATTCCTATTAAAGTATCTGAAAATTGCCATATCGTAATGCGATGATATATGGAAAGCTCTCATGGCGAGTTCCTTTCTTTCCTCCAGAGATGTTTCCCCTCCGTTTTTCAGTATTTCAAGTAACTGGGAATATTGTTCCTGCGAAGAAACAATAACGACATCTTTATAATTCTTCGCTGCTGCCCTTATCAATGAAATGCCGCCTATATCAATCTTTTCAATAACGTCAGTTTCACTTGCTCCTGAGGCAACTGTCGACTCAAAAGGATAAAGATCGACAACAACCAGATCGATTTCAGGAATTGAATATTGTTTCATCTGTTCAATATCTGAAGTCTCATCCCTGCGTGCCAGTATACCGCCAAATATCTTCGGATGCAGTGTTTTTACCCTACCTCCGAGAATTGAAGGATACGATGTCATTTCTTCGACAGCTGTTACGGCAATTCCAAGTTCTTCAATAAATGATTTTGTGCCTCCGGTTGATAAAATTCTGACGCCTGATTCACTCAATTTTGTGCATATTTCATCCACGCGATCTTTATGATATACAGAAATAAGTGCAGTGTTGATTTTTTTCTTTGTGCTCATGGATAAATAATTTTAAAATTCAGATTTTGAACGTGACAGGTACGAATATATCAACTTTTTAAGTACCGGAATTTGTACAACTCCGATTTGTTAAAATCTACTAGCGATAGTTAATAACTTCC
The DNA here is from genome assembly GCA_964569585.1 of uncultured Bacteroidales bacterium. Lineage (GTDB taxonomy): Bacteria > Bacteroidota > Bacteroidia > Bacteroidales > UBA10428 > UBA10428. Next base: position 76,266 of record CAZMVE010000001.1, read on the forward strand.
TGCTTTCAGGAAAAGAATCCATAAAGTAGCCTGCCAATGCCGAAATAAATAAACAAGCCCAGAACATCATTGGTAGTAGTGATAAATGGTCCGGTGGCCACGGCAGGATCAATTTTATAACGATCGAGAATTAAGGGTATAAAGGTGCCAAAAACAGAAGCAAACATGATTACACTGAATAATGATGTGCTAACTGTTAGAGTAAGCTCGAGTGTACTTGAAAATAACAGGTTATATAAAAGAATAAGAGAAGAAAAAGTGCCGGCAATAATCAATGCTACCGACAATTCCTTGAGTAGTTTCTTCCAGGTAGTATCGAAATTAATGGATTTATTGGCCAGCCCCTGAACAACGATCGACGATGATTGCACCCCCACATTACCCCCCATGGCAGCAATCAACGGAACAAACATCGCGAGTTTCGGATCTATTTTTATTTCGGCTTCATAAATACCAATTATCTGGGCCCCTAGAATTCCTCCGATCAATCCTATAAACAGCCAGGGGATACGCGCCCTGGTGAGAATGAACACATTATCGGAGGGTTCAACATCTTCAGTGATACCGGAGATCATCTGGTAGTCCTTTTCTGCTTCTTCCCTGATTACATCCACTACATCGTCGATAGTAATTCTTCCCATTAAACGCCCGATAGAATCGATAACCGGAAGAGCTACAATGTCGTATTTTTCCATAATGTTGGCTACTTCCTCCGAGGAAGTATCGGTTTTTACCGAGATAATATCCGGTTTAAACAGGTTTTTAATTTTTGCATTGGAACGGGCTATCATTATTCGCTTTAATGACACTGTACCTCTTAGTATATCATTATCGTCCACTACATAAACGTAATAGACATCATCAACCTCTTCGGCCTGTTTTCTGATCTCCCTGATACAAGTCTCTACATCCCAGTTTTCGTTGACTTTAATAAGCTCTTTGGCCATCAGTCCGCCAGCACTATCCTCGTCGTAACCCAGTAAATCAACAATTTCGCCGGCTTGTTCCAGGTCATCGATATGCTGAAGAATTTCTTCTTTTTTATCGTCCGAAAGTTCGCCAAGTATATCGGCAGCATCGTCGGAATCCATCTCATCGATAAACTGCCGGGCAATAACATCACCAGGCAATACTGCCAGAAATTGCTCGCGGTCGTCCTCTTCAAGTTCTTTCAGAACATCGGCTGCAGTTTCACTGTCGAGAAGCAGATAAACAAATTTTGCTTCTTCAATATTCAATCCGGAATATAGTTCCGCTATATCAGCGGCATGCATATCTTTTATCAGATTATGAACTTCAACTTCATCATTATTACTAACTGCCTGCTTTAGATTGTCGATAAAATCGCGGTTAAGTTCATACTTTGCTGCCATGGGATCAGGTATTTTACAGGTTCAATGAATCGATATTCTGTGTAAGTTCAATAAACTGTTCAACAGTAAGTTGTTCCGGGCGTTTTAATAATAATTCGCTTTGGATGGGCAAATTTAAGAAAATACTTTTAAGAGAGTTCCTGATCATTTTCCGGCGCTGATTGAAAGTAGCCTTAACAATTTTCTGAAACATTTCAGGCCGGCAATTCAGTTTTTTCCTGTTATTGCGCATTAACCTTATTACTGCAGATTTCACCTTTGGCGGAGGTATAAAACAATTTTCATGTACGGTAAACAAATACTTAATATCATAATAAGCCTGCAACAAAACACTCAGTATTCCGTAGGTTTTATTCCCCGGCTGCGCCGTAATTCTCTCGGCAACCTCTTTCTGGATCATACAAACCATCTGGGCTACCAGATCGTGGTGATTAAGTACCCGGAAAAATATAGGACTGGAGATAAAATAGGGCAGATTTCCAATAAGGGCTAAAGGTATGTTGTGCTGTTCGAGCGGGTATTGAAGAAAATTGCCCAAAACAAATTTAGAACGATGGTCAGGAAAATGAATATTCAGATAATCGAAAGATTCTTTATCCAGTTCAACAGCCGTAAAATCCGGAATATCTTTCTCTAAAATATACTGTGTCAGAACCCCGGTTCCCGGACCAATTTCAATAAGCGAACTGTAGTTACCCGGAATAATACTATCAACAACTTTACGGGCAATATTCTTATCGATAAGAAAATGCTGGCCCAGTCCCTTTTTTGCACCAATTCCCTTCATTAGTATTTTCAATTAGGTACGGTAAAAGTAAGGAAAGGGACAATAAATAGTGTGAGAAAATAAGAAGTATATTCTATTCTAGCGTGTCTACATTTAAAATTAATCATTCTTTGTTAAATAATAATGCTTTTATCGTGGGGGAAAAAAAAGCTGTGCTTTCTTGCTTATTTAGCACGAAATAGTATTTTTGTTATTGAAGATGTTCCGGGAGATGAAAGGCAATACTGAACAAATTCAGATTTAAACTCTTGTATCGGCCGGAAACACTGAAGAATAACATTGATCTTTTACTTATTAATACCTAATCGTATGAAAAAACTCAGTATCTTATTATTCATGTTTTTGTTTGCCTATGCTTGCGATCCATGCAAGGATGTAACTTGTTTAAATGGAGGCACATGTAATGAGGGAGATTGTGTATGCCCTACCAATTACACAGGCAGCAGTTGTGAAATTGACATGTGTGCCAGTGTAAACTGCGTACACGGAACTTGTGTTGCCGGACTTTGCCAGTGTAATGCTGGCTGGACAGGAGCACTTTGCGATGATTGTCTTAAAGATTGCGATCATGGAGAATGTGACGCATCCGGCGATTGTGACTGTGATGATGGCTGGGAAGGCTCCCTTTGCGATGAATGTGAAGTTGATTGCGGTTCCCATGGCGAATGCAACGATGACGGCGAATGCGTATGCGATGACGGATGGACCGGCGATGAATGCGACGAAGAAGTAGTTACCGAACAGACTGCTATAGCAGTATGGACATCAATTTCGACTTTCCCATGCAATACGGCTCGAATTGATGTTTTTATCGATGACAATTATGAAGGTTATCTTGATAGCTACTACACTTCAGAGCCCAATTGTGGCGATAACGGGACAGTAACAACAATTGTTTCCCCCGGTTCACATTCAGTTTATGCTGAATGTAATGACGGCGCTCCATATTGGGGTCCGGGAACTTTTTCAGTTGATGTGGGCGATTGCCTGTTGATAAGACTTACCTATGATAAAGACTTGGCAGTCTCAGTGATAAAAAATTGGGTGCATTAAAATAGCCTATATATAACGAATTCCCGGAATTACTGCTTTTTTGAGCATGTGTTCCGGGAATTTTTTTTGTGTACCCTGACAGGGTCAGTGATAATACAGATATCGGATATTATTATAGAACAGACCCTGTCAGGGTACGCCCTTAATGAATGGGTAGGGTCACGACATGTAGTGACCCTACTCGAATACCACCATTTATCAACGTCCTCAGAACTATATCGGAATTAGCAGAAAAAGAAATGTATTACTCTCACGGAGTTTAGAAGTTTTGCTATTTTTGACCGATAACATAAAACTCATCAATCATGAAAGAAAAATTTTCATTAATACTGAATGTTATACAAACGATAGTTCTTATTCTGATCCTGGTAGTTCTGTTTACCGATAGAAAAGAACCCAAACCCAGACAAATGACAGCCCAACTTAAGGCCCAATATAAAAATACCGAACCCCTGAAAATTACCGATACCGATGCTATCTGGGGAAGCAAGGATGCTCCCATCACCCTGGTAGCCTTTATCGATTACGAGTGTCCCTATTGCAAGGACCTGTACAGGAACATAAAAGAAATTGAAAAGGATTATATTGAAACCGGTAAAGTAAAAGTGATATTCCGTGACCTCCCTTTGAAAATGCATGAGCACTCCCGGCAATTGGCTGCTACTATGGAGTGCGCGCACAAACAGGGTTTGTTCTGGGAAATGGCCTATCTGGTTTTGAGCTCAAAGGAAAAATTCGATAGTACCCAACTGGTTCAATGGGCCGGACAATTAGGTTTAGATCCGGAGGAAATAGCAAGCTGTGCAAGCGATACGAAAATCCTCGATGCCGTTATAGCCGATTTTAACGAGGCAAGATCGCGTAGGCTAACAGGAACCCCTGCCGTATTTATCAACGATGTTTTCTACCGGGGTACGATACCGGCAAAAGACCTCCGCGATATTTTCGAGGGTAAAAAAGTGGAAAGAACTAAAAAAAGCGGAGCCTGCGGACAAAAATAAAAGCATTTTTATAAATAGGCTTTCGCCGAAGATTGCCTATTTTTTTATCATCCCGGATTATTTTCTTGAGATATACGAATACCACAATATTTTTTATTGAAAAAAACGTATTGTTAACACAAGCGATGTTAAGTTCGATGAAGTTGATTGATTATTTCTTGTTGAGATGATTCTGCCGTTAATGAGTTAACTATTTTGATTACTTATTCTCTCCGGTAATAAGCGAATTGTATTCCCCCAATGAATTGCCGTAAGGCCGACAGATGTGAATTCTTCTGAACGGGCGTTTCTGTATCTGTTCTGTTGTGGCCGATCCCGAATCACCTGCCCGAATGAATTTATTAAGGCGAGAGTTCGGGACGACCTTTGAAATTAACTTTTCAGCATTCACACCCCTTATTGAAGTCATGCTGAACCCGGTTCAGCATCCGTGGACTGGTGTTGTGTGTTCTGCAAAAATCCACTTCAAATGGAGAGAGTATCCCAAATGAACTTACTGATTTTTTTCGGCCAACTATTGACTTGTATTATATAAATTCTTATATTGCTTTTGTATTAGAGGAAAGATTGAAGTTATACTTTTTGTATTTTATAGAGTTGTAAGCAAGTGAGGTAATCATAGTAAAATGATTATATTATTTAAAAAAGTAACCTGTTATTTAAATTAATCAATATTAAAGCGAAAGCCGAAAAGCTTTAACAGAGTAGGCAATACCTATAATTCAACTAATATGAAACATTCTTTCTCTTTTTTAAGAGCTTTATTTTCGGTATGTGTAATTTCCATATTAATGAGTTTTAGCATTAGTGCACAATGGTCAAGATCCGCACCAAATGTGTATTTGACAAACTCAACCGATAAAGTTGGTATTGGGATTTCAAATCCCTCTGAAAAACTTCATATTAATGGATCTGTGCGAGGGAATCAAAACGGTGGTGCTTTGCGTATTAATACTAGCTTTGGTTATTTGGATATAGGTCCAAGGACTTCATCATTTTCTCATTTTATCACCGACAGGTCTCTTTATTATTTTAA
>CAZMVE010000002.1:0-42304 GCA_964569585.1 uncultured Bacteroidales bacterium
TTTATTAATTATGCTGTTTGCCTGTAACTACCTTACAGGCCAGACAGTTGAGCTTCCCTCTCCCCATAAAACCGGAGGGATGCCTCTTATGGAAGCACTGGCAAAAAGGACTACCGTCAGGGCTTTCGATACAACCAACATTTCAATGCAACAGCTGTCAGATTTACTATGGGCATCGTTCGGGGTCAATCGCCCCAATGGTAAAAGAACAGCGCCATCGGCCAATAACAAACAGGAAATTGATATCTATGTGCTGTTAAAAAAAGGCAGCTATGTATACGATGCCCAAAATCATCAGCTTAACCTGGTTACTCCGGAAGACCTTCGCAGCCAGGCTGCCTACCAGCGCTTTGCCGATGCACCTGTTCAGCTTATCTTTATTGCCGACCTGGCAAAAAGAGGAAACGGCACCGAAGAAGAAAAGTTAATGACAGCCAACATCGACTGTGGCTATATCTCGCAAAACACCTATTTGTACTGTACTTCTGAAGGCCTGGTAACGGGAGCGAGAGGCACTGTGAAACGCGATGCGTTGATATCCAAACTCAACCTGAGGTCCGATCAGAAAATTCTGCTGGCACATTCGGTTGGCTATCCAAAGTAATAGTGAAGCTCCTGTACTCGGCGAAGTTTGCCTGTAGTATGGAATTGTTGAGTTGTCTAGCCGGCAAGACAGGTTATCTGGTCTATTCCAACGTGTATAACAATGTTTTCTGTTATTAAAAGTTCTAGATTGCCACATCCCAAACTATTTGTCGGGATTCGCAATAATGTTAAAATCACTCCAAATCCCTCACACTAAAAACAGAAGGAATCGAAAAGGTGTGTCTTTCATCCTTCAGCTAACAATTATCATTTCACTGCATACATACTTGCTGTAACTTAGATGCTGGTTCGAAATGCTGAGAGACAGAACGGACCTGACCAATTAAAACACATCGCCTATGTCAAAGCAGGTATTTTGCTACGGAAAAGACCGGATGATACTGGGTAAAGCCCTTGAAATTTCACGGGGACAGCTTAAGGGAGTGCTTACTGAAGACATCCGGGAAAAAGTCCGGGCCTCCCGCAGGATTGTGGAAGATATTGTGCACAAGCAAATTATTACCTATGGAATTAATACCGGTTTCGGGCCCTTATGCACCACTCTTATTGGTGAGGAAGATACGAAGAAACTGCAGAGCAACCTGCTTAAAAGTCATAGTGTTGGGGTGGGCGAGCTGGTTAAACCTGCAATAGCCCGTCTCATGCTGATCTTTAAAGTGCATTCCCTGGCACAGGGCTATTCAGGAGTGTCTGTCGAAACCCTGGAACGCATAATCTGGCATATCGAACAGGACATTATACCCTGCGTTCCGGAGCAGGGTTCGGTGGGCGCCTCGGGCGACCTGGCCCCGCTGGCCCACTTGTTCCTGCCACTCATTGGTCTGGGAGAAGTCATGTACCAGGGCGAGCGTTTCCCTACCGGCGAGCTTTTCCGAATACTAAGCCTCGAACCTATCGATCTGGGACCCAAGGAGGGCCTGGCTTTAATTAACGGCACCCAGTTTATCAGCGCCTATGCGGCTAAAGTCCTGGAACGCATGCAAAATTGCCTCGATCATGCCGACATTATTGCCGCCATGAACCTGGAAGCCATGATGGGCTCGGTAAAAAGTTTCGATGAGGAACTCCATACGCTTCGTCCCTATGCAGGGAATATCTATGTGGCGGAGCGTATGCGCAAGCTTACAAAAGATTCGGAAATTGTCGAATCGCACAGGAATTGTACCCGTGTTCAGGATCCCTATTCCCTAAGGTGCATTCCCCAGGTACACGGAGCATCGCGGAATGCCTGGCTGCATCTGAAAGAGGCTTTCCTTACAGAAATTAATTCGGTTACCGACAACCCTATTATTTTCAGTGCCGATAAAATCATCAGTGGCGGCCATTTTCATGGACAGCCCCTCGCCCTGCCCATTGATTATACAGCCCTGGCGGCTTCCGAACTGGGTAATATTTCCGATCGCCGGGTATACCTTTCACTCATGGAAAAGGTGGAAGGGCTCCCAAAACTCCTTATGAAAAACACGGGACTGAATTCGGGTTTTATGATGCTTCAATATACCACGGCGGCGCTGGTGAGTGAAAATAAATCGTTTTGTTATCCTGCCAGCGCCGATAGCATTCCTACTTCCCTTGGCCAGGAAGATCATGTAAGCATGGGTAGTATCAGCGCACGGAAAGCGCTTAAAATCGTCGAAAACCTGGAAGCCATACTAGCCATTGAACTATTTACCGCTGCCCAGGGTTTTGAATTTCGTAAACCGCTGAAATCAGGCATACTGGTAAACAAGACTCACGAATTCATCCGGAACAGGATAACCTTCGCTGATAATGACCGGATCTTTTCGAAAGATATTGATATTGCCAGTCAAATAATCCGTAGTAAAGAATTAACTTCTTATCTTAAGGGTGTCTGTGCTAAATATCATATCGATTTTAAAAACGCAGAACATGAAATTTTCGGAATTTATTAAAACATACGCAAATCATCCCAATTATTCAGCACCAACGGGCAACCAGCTACATGCCAGGAGCTGGCAGACCGAAGCCCCCCTGCGCATGCTGTTGAATAACCTGAACAGGGAAGTTGCCGAGGACCCGGAAAACCTGATTGTCTATGGAGGAACCGGACAGGCAGCCAGGAATCCGAAAGCAGTAAAACGTATTATTGATATACTGCTACATCTCGATGAAAACCACAGCCTGCTGGTGCAGTCAGGCAAAGCTGTCGGATTGGTTCGCTCACACCCGGAAGCCCCCCGTGTGCTCATTGCCAACAGCAACCTGGTACCTGCCTGGGCCAACTGGGAACATTTTGAAGTCTTAAAGGAGCGCGGACTGATCATGTACGGGCAGATGACAGCCGGAAGCTGGATCTACATTGGTACGCAGGGTATTTTACAGGGAACCTATGAAACCTTCGCAGCCTGCGGAAGAAAATATTTTAACGGCAGTTTACAGAAGAAACTCCTGGTATCGGGTGGACTGGGAGGTATGGGAGGAGCCCAGCCACTGGCAGCCACTATGGCCGGTGCCACTTTCCTAGGAGTTGATGTCGACCCTGAAAGGATCAGAAAACGGATCGACACCCGGTATATCGACAGAATGACTTCCGATTACAAAGAGGCTAAAAAGCTGATCGTTGATGCAAAGGCAAAAGGAGAAGCGCTCTCGGTGGGCCTGGTGGGCAATATTGGCGATGTACTGGAAAAGCTGCTACAGGATAATATTATACCCGATGTAGTAACCGACCAGACCTCAGCACACGATCCTGTCCATGGTTATATACCACATGGTTTTACCCTGAGGCGGGCCCTTTCGCTCCGGAAGTCCGATCCTGATGCCTATAAAGCACACTCCCTTAAAAGTATGGCACGCCATGTTGGCTTTATGCTTGAAATGCAAAAGAGGGGAAGCATTACCTTTGATTATGGCAATAACCTGAGGGAGTTTGCCCGCCAGGGAGGTGAGGAAAATGCATTCAATTTTCAGGGTTTTGTCCCTGAGTTTATCCGCCCTTTATTCTGCGATGGAAAAGGCCCCTTCCGGTGGGTTGCCCTCTCGGGCGATCCGGAAGATATCTATACCACCGACAAGGCGCTTACGGAGGCATTCCCGGAAAATACACACTTGATAAACTGGCTGCGCGAAGCGAAGGAAAAAGTAGCCTTCCAGGGTCTGCCCAGCAGGATTTGCTGGTTGGGTATGGAAGAGAGAGAAAAAGCAGGCCTACTTTTTAATGAACTGGTACGCACCGGCAAAGTAAAAGCCCCCATTGTCATCGGGCGCGATCATCTCGATTGTGGATCGGTAGCTTCACCCAACCGCGAAACCGAAAAAATGAAGGATGGCAGTGATGCTATATCCGACTGGCCTTTGTTAAACCTAATGGCGAATACAGGCGGTGGAGCTACCTGGGTATCTTTTCATCACGGAGGAGGAGTTGGAATGGGGTTTTCCCAGCATGCCGGCATGGTGGTTGTGGCCGATGGAACGGAAAGAGCCGCCCGATGTCTGAAACGTGTGTTGTATAACGATCCGGCCATTGGCATTTACAGGCACGCCGATGCAGGCTACGTAGAAGCGGAGGCCAACCTGAATAAATTCAAGTTAAATTTTTAGCAGTATGATACGGCGAAAACTTATCGGACCCTTTACACAACTGTTAACCATGGATAAGTTACCTCTGAAAGGATCTTTATCCGATGGGGATCTTGAAATAATTACTCATGCAGGCATACTCACTGAAGGTGATCTGATTCTCGAAACAGGGAATTTCAACACGCTGGCAGCACAGGCAAAAAAGGAAAAGTATAGGGTCGAAGAATTGCAGGGCGAGTATGTTGCATTGCCCGGATTTATCGATCCTCATACCCATATTTGTTGGGCTGGCAGTCGCGCCCGCGATTATACGCTGAGACTACAGGGAAAAACCTATGTTGAAATTGCTGCTTCGGGTGGTGGTATCTGGGACACGGTTACTAAAACACGTCAGGCACCGCAGGATGAATTGACCCAACAACTGGCCGCCCGTGCCGAAAGACACCTAAACGACGGAGTAACAAGCATTGAAGTAAAGAGCGGCTATGGTCTTACCACCGGCGATGAGCTCAAGATGCTCCGGGCAATCAGAAATGCAAATGCCAGCTCCGTTGCCGATCTAATACCTACCTGTCTTGCCGCGCATATGTGCCCTAAAGATTTCACGGGCAACTCGGCAGAATACCTTCACATGTTGGTTAGTGATCTGCTTCCAAAAATTAAGAAAGAGAAACTGGCCCATCGCATAGATATCTATATCGATAAAAATGCTTTCAGTCCGCAGGAAGCCAGGGCGTATCTTGACAAAGCCCGGTCCATGGGTTTTGATTTGATCGTTCATGGCGATCAGTTCTCTACGGGCGGAAGCGATGAAGCCGTCAGAGCCGGTGCGGTAAGTGTCGATCACCTGGAGGTATCCGGGGAAAAGGAAATCGGCATGCTTGCAAAAAGCAAGCTAATTCCGGTTGCCCTGCCCGGCTCATCGATGGGGCTGGGTGCAGCCTTTGCCCCTGCCCGGAAACTGCTTGATGCAGGTGCAAGCATGGCCATCGGTTCCGACTGGAATCCCGGTTCTGCCCCCATGGGCGACTTGCTTGTACAGGCCTCCGTTCTAGGTATCTATGAAAAATTAAGTATGGCAGAAACCCTGGCCAGTATCAGCTTCAGGGCGGCAGCGGCACTAAATCTTTATGACAGAGGCACGATCAAATCCGGCAATAAAGCCGATATTGTCGCTTTTAATTTTAACGATTACCGGGAGATCATCTATAACCAGGGAATAATAAAACCCGTGAAGATCTGGAAGAATGGCAAAATGATAAAATAAATTTAATTTCGTAATGAATGCCAGTCCGTTCATAAATAAGCCGATATGAAACAGATTATTGAATGTGTTCCCAATTTCAGCGAAGGAAACGACAGGAACATTATAAAAAAGATAACAGACCAGATAGAAGCAGTAGAGGGTGTTAAACTCATAGATGTCGACCCCGGCAAGGCGACCAACAGGACCGTAGTAACATTTGTAGGCTCACCTGCTACAGTTTGTGAAGCTGCCTTTCAGGCAGTAAAAAAGGCTTCCGAACTCATCGACATGAGAAAACACAAAGGAGAACACCCCCGTTTTGGTGCCACCGATGTGTTACCCCTCGTACCCGTTTCAAATATCAGTATGGAAGAAACAGTAAGCTATGCCCGCAAACTGGCAGAACGGATTGGAAAGGAACTGGGTATTCCTGTCTACTGCTATGAATTTGCCGCTACTGAAGAAAAGCGGAGAAACCTTGCCAATTGCCGGTCGGGTGAGTACGAAGGCCTGCCTGAAAAACTGGCCTCCGCCGACTGGCAACCCGATTTTGGCCCTGCAGAATTTACCGAATCTGTTTCACATACAGGGGCCACTGCCGTAAGCGCCCGGAATTTTCTGATCGCATATAATATCAACTTGAATACCACCTCCACCCGGCGGGCCAATGCCCTGGCTTTCGACATCAGGGAAAAAGGCAGAGTGAAAAGAGAAAGTGAAAAACTTTCCGGCAATATAATAAAAGATAAAAACGGGAATCCTGAGTATGAGCCGGGTATGCTCAAATGTGTAAAAGGGATTGGGTGGTACATCGAAGAATACGGTATTGCTCAACTTTCCTTCAACCTGACCGACATCACGGTGACATCGATGCACCAGGTTTTTGAGGCTGCATGCCAATGTGCAGAGGCAAGAGGATTGCGGGTTACAGGTTCCGAACTGGTGGGTGTAATTCCCCTTCAGGCCATGCTCGATGCCGGTAAGTATTTCCTGAAAAAGCAACAACGATCGGCGGGTATTCCCGACAAAGAAATACTGAAAATTGCCGTCAAATCGCTGGGACTGGATGATCTGGGACCCTTCGAACCAGAAAAGAAAATCATCGAATACCTGTTGGCAGATAGCCAATCCGGCAAACTCATTCACATGAACCTCCGACAATTTTCTGAAGAAACCGCTTCTGAATCGCCCGCTCCGGGCGGAGGTTCAATCTCGGCCTATATGGGTGCCCTAGGTGTTGCGCTGGGCACTATGGTAGCCAACCTTTCAGCTCATAAACGCGGATGGGACGAACGGTGGAAAGAATTTTCCAACTGGGCAGAAAAAGGCAAGCAGTATCACGATCAGCTTGTCAAACTGGTAGACGAAGATACACTGGCATTTAATTCGATTATGGATGCTTTCGGCCTTCCCAAAAAAACGGATTCGGATAAAAAAACACGCACAGCAGCTATAATGGAGGCTACCCGGTATGCCATTGAAGTTCCTTTTAAGGTTATGAAACTGAGCTATGAATCCATGGAGGTGATGAAAGCCATGGTAGAGATTGGAAATCCTAATTCTGTTACCGATGCAGGAGTCGGGGCTCTGGCAGCGCGCTCTGCCGTATTGGGGGCATATTTAAATGTGAAAATCAACGCCTCAGGGTATTCCGATACTGCCTGGGCCGATAAAATCCTCAACGAAGGAGAAAAGATCAAGGAAAATGCCATTGCAGCTGAGCAAGAGATCTTGCAACTTGTAGAATCTAAGATCAATAAATAAGCTAACGCGCTGAATTAGTTTTAAAGTACAAAATTACAATTGTTCAACTAAGGCAGTACAAACAATGGATTTGTTTTGGTTCTGTATATTTCCGGAATATCCGGTATGCCATTATTATTAGTATCTTCAAAACCCTTCATATAATGATATATTGCCAGCCACTCCTTTGCCTCCTGTATTCCTTCTTTTTCAGGATCCATATCAATTAAGAAATCCTGGTTGGTAATTGTGGAACCATCGGCATTTTTGGGTACCACATTTACAATCCCAAAACTCATTTTCTTGATTTTACCGATAAAACTTATCATATATTTATTGGCTGCTATGCTGATAAGATCATCATTTTTTTTATCCAGATCTATCTCGTGGTATCCATCTGCAGAATTACCTATCCGAATAGCAGCTATCTTTTTAAAAAGCCCTTTGTCGGGATTATAATCGACCTCGATCCCGGAAAAGTAGAGGTAGTAGTCAGGTTTACCCGGGTAAACGGCAAGAATCAGTTCCAGTACTTTTTTCAGTTCATATCCATAAACATAAGTTTTAGCCAGAGGATGTCCCGGAATACTATCTTCTCCCATTCCGAGAGGCATTACATTAAATATATCATTAATATTTTGATTACCTGATTTGCCGGTATGGAGAATATTGCGGATTACACCAGCAGCAACAAAAACAATATCAACACGAGTACTTTCATTTTGGTTAAGCTGGCTGTAGATGGCATCGGCAATAAAGGGCCCCATGGTACTTGCATTCAGGTCTTTTTCAGCGATAAGCAGATCAAAAGAAGTTTCTGCAACAACCTCATTATAACTGACATTGATTTTTGATAGTATGGTTGCTTCTAACACCGGGATTTTTGCGTCAATCATTTGCTGAACGTCTTTATCTGCTTCAATTTCATCGTTCATTTCCGTAAGAGTATATTTCACTGAAGGTTTTCCTGAAACATCAAAACTAATTTCCAGTTTACCCACATTCATACCTAATGCCCCCGTTTGGACAATCACAGCATTCCCGGCCAATATAGGTTCAGGCAGATAGGTGTGAGTATGTCCGCTGATTATAATGTCAATATCTGAGGCCGCTTTTGCATAATCGACATCTTCACCTGCCCATTCCCCCTTTTTATTTATACTAACACCACTATGCGAAAGAGCAATCACCAAATCCACTTTTTCTTCCTTTTTTAAATACCTGGCCGTTTGTTTTGCTATTTTTTTCGGATCATGGAGCTTAATACCGTAATAATCGGAGATAGATTCATCAGCATCTTTTCCAATTAAACTGAATAGGCCGATTTTATATCCATTTATCTTAGTAACTGTATAGGGAAGGATACTCCCATTCTCAAAGAGTTTCATTAGCTCATCGTCATTAGAATTTGTTGCCTCTTTATAATTGGTACATAGTATTTGCGGGATTTCACCGTTCTGCAGGGAATGATTAATGATTTCTGCCAGTGAATTCGGGCCAAAATCAAATTCATGATTTCCAAGTGCCACAAAATCATACCCCATTTTCTTCATGAGGTTCAGTTGAAATCCTTCGTTAAGTTCCAGGGTTTGAAACAAAGTACCCATTAAAAAATCGCCGGCATCAACAACCAGTAATTTATCTCCATACCGGTTTTTTTCAGCATTGATATAACCTGCAATTCTCGAAAAACCACCCCTGGTAGGGTCATTATCATGTATCAGTGGAGTATATTCTGTTTCGGGCGAAAATCCGTTTAAATGTGAATGCATATCGTTGGTATGCAGTATTACCAGATCCTGTCCACGCAAAAATAAAGCACCGGAGAACAGAACCAAACTCAGTAAATATTTCATCCTTTTAATTATTAATGAGAAAGACTAAAAGTACATTAAAAAATAGGTTTCAAAATGAATTTTTTATGAAGTAAATATTATGAAAACTTCAATAGCATAAAAACAGTCAGTTATTCCTGTTTGTTGAAGTGCCTGATCTCTGTCTATATGTGAGTATATCATACAATACTTAAACTAGAAAATCGATAGTCAACAAGGAACTCAATCTTTCAGCGGACTGCTATAAAATACAAAGAGGGATTCTTTATAATAAAGATCCCTCTTTTTTATGTTGCTGAACAGATCCCTTATACCTCAATCTCCTCTCCCACTGCAGGAATACTAATATTTTTATACCCGTCTTTTTCGAGCTGGGTTTTATAATATTTTTGCGATTTGTATTCTCCGTGTACCAGTACAACCTGCTGTAATTGTTCCTTATCCTGACAATTGAGAAAGCCTATCATCTCTTCATAATCGCCATGGCCTGAGTAGGAATCGATACGTTTTACATCGGCCTTTACTTCATACATATTACCATGAATGGAAACAGCCTTATCGCCCCTGAGAATTCTTGCTCCAAGGGTTCTGGGCGAACAATAGCCAACAGCCAGCACGGTATTTCTCGGGTCGGAAATGTTATTGGCCAGGTGGTGTTTCACTCTTCCAGCCTCCATCATTCCTGATGCGGATATAATAACACAGGGCTTCGTATAATTATTTAACTTCTTCGAATCTTCGTGATGCCGTATATAGTATAGTGAGTTAAAACCAAAGGGATCGGGATCGGTTTCCATAACATCGAGGATACTGCCATTAAAACATTCCGGATGCAGCCTGAAAACCTCGGTAACATTTATGGCAAGCGGACTGTCGACAAATACATCGACCCTGGGTAAGCGACGCTCATTGAAAAGGTTATTCAGGGTGTACACTATTTCCTGTGTTCGACCCACACTGAATGAGGGTATGATCAGCTTGCCACTTTTATTAACACAGGTATCGGTAAGGATCTCCAGAAGCTGTTCCTCTGCCTGTGGCCATCCGGTGTGCAGCCTGTCGCCATAAGTTGCTTCGGTAATCAGAATATCGGTCTGAGGAAAGAGATCAGGTGAACGCAGGATACGATTCGAAGGACGCCCGATATCGCCGGTATAGGCGATTCGTTTCTTTTCACCATCTTCAGTAATCTCAATATTGGCCACTCCACTACCCAGCATATGACCTGTATTGGTAAATTTAACCTTTGTATAAGGATCGATGGTCAATTTGCGCTCATAGGCTATTCCTATAAAAAGTTTCATGCAATTAACCGCATCTGCTTTTGTAAAAAGTGGTTGAACCGGTTGCTTTCCCTGTCGTGCCCGTTTTTTATTAAAAGTTGCCGTATCATGTTCCTGTATATGGCCGGCGTCGGCCAGCATATAAGCACACAGATCGCGTGTGGCGTTAGTACAAATGACTGAGCCGGTAAAACCCAGTTTGTAAACATAGGGTATTAAACCCGAATGGTCTATATGAGCATGAGTCAGTATAATATGATCGAGAGTAGCAGGATCGACTCCCAGGTTTCGGTTCAGGGCATCGGTTTCCATTCCTTTCCCCTGATACATTCCGCAATCGAGAAGAATCCGTTTTCCGTGTTTTGTTGTTATAAGATGCTTGCTGCCGGTGACCTCGCGAGCAGCCCCAAGAAATGCAATTTTCATAAATGTATAATTAAAGTTGAAAGCAAATAAAGATAGTGATTTCAAAGAAGGGTGCAACAGAATATCGATAGTAAGGTTTGTTTGAGTATTATTTGTTAAAAAATCCTATAACCAAAACAACTTTTATATTTTTTCGTATACTCCGCAACTACTAACTAACAAAATATCAACGTTATGAAACTTAGCCGAATACTGTTCCTTCTGGCATGGTTGATAGTTTTTTCGGGTATGGTTGGCTGTAGTGCTGAAAAAGAAATGTCACAGCGCCGTAACCTGATGATGCCAAAAAAAGATGAATTACCCAGGAATTCAAAATATAGAGGTGTCAAGAAGCGAAGAACTTACAAAACAAATAAAAAGAAGCACAAAAGAAGACGGCGTGCCTGTATCGATGCTTTTAATACAGAACAAAATCGACAGGCATAACCATTGATACTTTAACAGGTTTTCCTCTTTGCTTTCCGGGTTGCCACAGTGGCGAGTTGTTTATTACCCTGAGTACTTCTTTGTCGAGTATTGGATGACAACTTTTAAGGATGGTTCCATTAACAAGCCGGCCCCTTTCATCAATTGTAAACTGTACATAAACCCTTCCGGAAATATGTTTCTCTAAAGCTGCTGCCGGATACCGAACATTCTGTTGTAAGTACTTACAAAACATCTGTATCCCCTTCCATTGGAATTGAGGCATTTCTTCCACAATGTAAAACAACTCTTCCAAACTACTTTTTTCACGACCCGAAGTGGATTTTTCCGGCGGAGGCATTGACATAATACGGTAAGGGTATCGTAAAATACCTGATTTTTTCTCCATAACTGTGGCCGATCGATCTTCTTTCACTCCTTCATTTGAACCGGCAGTAATTCTTGTTTCATCCAACAAAGCCACAGGTATATTTTCATTTTTTAATTTTGGGGTATTCTGCCTGTATTTTTCCCTCACCGCTATTTCAATCCTGTGTGACTCCAACTGACTATCCTTTTTAATAGTCAAGTGAAGAACATCGGATGTATTCAGTGCATTATCAATAGTAGTACCCTGCTGATAGATAGATGCAAGGTATTGTGCGCGAATTTTTTTCTGATAACGTGTGGCCAGGTGAATACTCACAATAAGAACAATTGATGCTGCGACTGATATAATAGCGGCCAATGAAGCAGTTGATATTTTTCTTTCCTGAATATTCCGCCTGCTCCATCTGTCTTTAAGCAGATCTATTCCTTTTTGGTACTGATCAGGATCAGAAAAATTCCCGGCCCCCTGGACAGCTTCTTTACATAAATCACAGCCTGAAATATGTTGCTGAACCAAACGACCATCGTATTCAGACAGCTTCCCCGACATGTATTGCATTATCGATTCCACCGTAAGACATCCCTGTTCTGTAAATAGTCCGTATTTGTTCCCGCTGCTATTCATTTCCCGATTTTAAAAAATTTCTCAGATTTCTTTTCCCGTTTTGTATATGGCTTTTCACCTCCTTCAGACTAAAGCCGGTTTCTATGGCTATTTCCTTGTACGACATCTTCCGAAAGTACATCATATCCAAACATAATTGCTGACTCCTGTTCAATTTGTGCAGATATGCTATTATATCATCCTCCATTCTGCTTTCCTCATCAATAAGATGAATATCATCGCTATTTTCCATACGATGCATACGAATTATTTCAACCTGCTCTACAGGTTTCTCAATATTCTTCCTGCGAAGTTCCATAAGGCAGGTATTACGAGCGACAGTATATAACCAGGATTTGAAGTTCTTTATTTCAAATTTCGTGAGTTTCTGCGACAGACTTTCAAAAATAACCATAGTAGAATCCCTTGCCTTCTCATCCTCTTTAAAATATTTCATGCAAAGCCCATATACCAGATGAACATACCGCTTAAAAAATTCATCAATAATTTCATTCTGCCGGCCCGTTGCAAACTTAATTACCAGATCTTCATCACTCATCCCCCGAAATCTCTGCCGGCTACTAAAACTCACTATAAATTTCCGGTTCATGGATTAAAAGTAAAGTTTATAATATGGGCACAACAATCGAGCCAGTTTCAAAAAAAGAGAGCCTCCAAATTTAGGTAAGAAATAAAAGATATTTACGTAAAATAAATGGACAACAGGGATTCCGCAAGAATAAAAACTTCACTCCCATTTGTGGAATTTTCTAATCAAAAGCATCTTACTAGTAAAGAACAATATGTAGAACCTAAAAACGCAAGTCATGGTCGCAAAAAAAACAGAAAAAGCAAATCTCGAAAACAAAAGGATTTTGTATTTTGAGGCAGGAATGGTGCTGGTTCTCGCAGCAGCACTGGTAGTCATTGAGTGGAGCCATACAAAGGCACAGAGCAATTATATGACCTATACCGGTACTACTCTTTTTGAAGAGGAACTGGATATACCCATAAGTCGGATGGAGCTGAAAAAAGAAGTCAAGCCTCCGGAATTACCTAAGATTGAAATCGTCGAGAATATAACTGATATCCCTGAGGAGAACTTCGATTTTAATGTGGAATCCAACTGGGATGATAATGTCGATTTTTTTCCAATAGAACCTGATGTAGAAGAACCTGAAGAGCTGGATTTTGTATGGTTCCCGGAAAAAATGCCCCAATACCATAACGGTGGCCTGGAGAATTTTCACAAATTCATCCAGCAGATAGTCGATTATCCTCTGGCAGCCATTGAGAATGGTTTACAGGGCCGGGTATTCGTAAAGTTTGTTGTCGATAATAAGGGATATGTAACAGGTATTGAGATCCAGCAGGGTATCCACCCGCTGCTGGATAATGCTGTAATAGCTGCTATACAGAAATCGGATCGCTGGCAGCCGGGCAAACAGGGAGGAATGCCAGTAAATGTGGCTATGTCTATGCCTGTTGTGTTTCGTTTGCAGTGACCCTGATCACTGCTTTTTTCAAATAAATACTATACATTTAGTCCCGTATGATCGTTAGATATGTAGTCGTACTAATTATTGCAACACAAAAGTATTTTGTATCAGGTCATTAGATGAGTTAAAGTTGATAGTTCACATGTATTTTACGATAGAAATATATATGCGAATTCGTCTTACGTTTTGGATATAATGCATATCCTAAGTGAAGCACATGAGTTTATTAAATCAGGACTTTTGTTAATAAATAAACCATAAACTTAACTTATAGATTTGTCATATTTAGTAAACTTACTGAACTTATATGATACAAAAGTTTGGTATTTTTCTAGCTCTAAGTCTCTGGTGTGGAATGTTATATGGAGGCATTGGTTATCATCAGGATAGCTTCACTGTTGGTATGAACCCTACAACACTTGAAGACAGTGTAGATTACCTTCTTCATCTCGCTTCTGTAAATCTCGACCTGTATCCTCAACGGGCATTTACCCATGCAAGTATCGCAAAACAGATAAGCACACAGCTGAAGTGGAACGACAAAAGGGCGTTGGCATGCAAATATATGGGAGAAGCAAAAATTGAGCTTGAAGATTACTACCAGGCAAAAAAGTACCTGACCGATGCCATCGAATATTTCACCGAGGAAACGCCAAAAATTTTGGGCGATTGCTACTATCTGATTGCCAAGGCAAATTATTATCTGGCAGAATACGAAGAAGCGAATAACAATTATAGGGCAGCCATAGCCCTATTCGAAAAAACCAACGATCGACGGAGAATTGCAAATACCTTACAAAATATCGGACTGCTTTATCATGAACTGGATGACCTCGAAAAAGCCTCGGAATACTATAATAAGGCATTAGAAATCAATAAGGAGCTTAAAAATGATACCAATATTGCCGGCCTCTATCAAAATATGGGAATCATTTATTATCGCAACAATAATTTTAAAAAGGCCATTGATTTCTATGAAAAATCAATTCATTTGTATCAGCAGCTGGCGGATACGCAAAATATTGCTACCACATTTAGCAACATAGGTTTAATCAATCTGCAGCAGGAACATTATAAAGAAGCATTTAACAACTTTAAAAAATCATACGAGCTATTTGAACAAAGTGGTTACCGATTAGGCAAAATGTGGGCTGAACATAATATGGGTACTGCAAAACTCTGGCAGAAAGAATACAGCTATTCTGATAAGTATTATAAGGAAAGTCTTGCTCAGGCATATGCCTTGAATAATCCTGAAGGTATAATGTCTAACCTCGATGCGCTTACCGATCTGATGGCACAGCAAGGCAAGTATGAAGAGGCTTTCTTTTACCACATCGATTTCACCAATCTGCGTGATTCAATTCATGTGCTTGAATCTAAAGGTAAAATCGCTGAACTTGAAGCCTTATACAATCTGGAATCCCGGGAAAAACAAATAAGTGAGTCCTTGCTCGCACTCAAAAAACAAAAGGCTCAAAAATTAGGTTTTATTATACTTCTGATAGTCATTTCTGCAACATCGGTTATTATTTACATTGCTTACCGGCGAAAGAAGCATGCCGAAGGAGAAATATATTCCGACAAACTCAACCTGGAGAATGTTCTGGAAGAAAAAAACAAAGAACTTAAAGTCCAGATCATAGAACGGAAGATAGCAGAAGAATCCGACAAGCTTAAATCAGCCTTCTTGGCTAACATGTCGCACGAGTTGCGCACGCCCATGAATGCAATAATCGCATTTTCAAATTTTCTCCGTGAGCCCGATCTCCCTGAAACCAAGCGTGAAGAATACCTCAACCATATTTCCTCGGCAGGCGATAATCTGCTGCATCTGATAGATGATATCATCGATATTGCCAAACTCGAATCCAGGCAGCTTAAAATATCCATTGGCCCGGTGAACATCAGCAGAATGTTGCGCGAATTAAAGAAAGTGTTCCAGAAAATAAAGAATAAGAGCAACTTCAGGGCCGATCTGATTTTAGCTATCGATCCCTATAATGACTATATCATCAATACCGATGTACTTAGAGTGAAGCAGATACTTAATAATCTTATTGAAAATGCATTTAAGTATACACCCAAGGGTATCATCGAATTTGGAGTGAAACATACCCAGGATGGTATGCTTTTCTTTGTAAAAGATACGGGTATAGGAATTCCTTACGAGAAACAGGATAAAATATTTGACAGATTTTCACAGATCGATTCCGAACTTAACCGGAAATTCGGAGGAACCGGGCTGGGACTTGCCATTTCTAAAAACCTGGCTGAATTACTGGGTGGTAAGATTTGGGTAGATTCGGAAACTGACAAGGGAAGTGCTTTTTATGTACTAATTCCTGCCAACGACCTGAGGATGGTCGAAATTTCGGGACCTGTTCTCCCCCAAATGAATAAGCTTGTAAACGAAAAAAAATATAACTGGGCTACCAAGACTATTCTTGTTGCCGAAGATGAAGAATTGAATTATAAAGTACTCAATTCCTGCCTTTCAAAAACAAAAGCCCGGATATTAAGGGCTGAAAATGGTGAGAAAGCGATTGAAATATGCCAGCAGGAAAAAATTGATGTAATACTTATGGATATACAGATGCCAGTTATGGATGGCTATGAAACTGCCCAACGAATCAAAGCCCTGAACATTAATGTCCCTATCATCGCACAAACTTCCTATGCGATGGCAAATGAAAAAGAAAAGTGTATCGATGCGGGTTGCGATGATTATATTACCAAACCTCTCAACCTGGATCAACTGCTTTCACTCATCGATAAGTTTATTGTATAGCTCATGTTTATATATGAATGCTAAAGTCGCTGGCGTTTCTTCTTTAATTTTCGTATCTTTTTGCTATTAAATTTTTCTTATGAAAAAAGTATCAGTCATTGTATTACTGGTTGTATTGCTTTTAGTTTCAGGTGTATGGCTGGCAAGAACTCCCTTGGCGAAGAAAAATAATACGAAAGGAATAGAATTCTTCAGCCGTGCTGAATACAAGCTGGCAGAAAAATATTTCACAAGAGCCTTGCAATGGAAAAATGATTATGAAGACGGCCTGATAAATCTGGTAAAATGCCAGCTTGAGTTGCAAAAGTCCGATGAAACCCGGCAAACACTCGATAAGCTTATTGATATATCGCCTGATCATGCCGAGACACTTGCTCTCCAGGGTCAGTTTTTTGTGCTCGATCAGAATTTTAAAGAAGCCCTGGAAATCCTCAACCGGTCCATTGCCAGGGATAGTCTTCTTGCCTACAGCTATTTTTACCGGGGCATCGCCCATGCTAACCTCGGGCAGCTTGAAGCTGCCGCCTCAGACTACCTGATAGCACAGCAGCTGGATAAAACAAACAAAGAAGCGCTGCAGAAAGGAGCTCTTATTTTTAGCAAACTGGAAAATTTCGAGGCTGCTATAATTAATTACAATAAACTGCTTGAGATCGATCCGTTGAATATCGAGGCCTTGTTCCAGAGAGGAAATTTTAAGATGCAGATAGAAGATTATTCCGGGGCTATCGACGATTTCTCAAAAACCATTGAACTCGACAATAAGCTGGCTGAAGCTTATTTCAACAGGGGTAAATCGTATATCAACCTGGAAAAATACAAAGAAGCCATCCCCGATTTTGACCGCTCAGCAGCCCTGAACTATAAAACCTCAGGAGCCCTATACAATTCCGGATTGGCATCGCTGAAGATTAATCAGCTTAAAGAAGCAAAGGAATACCTCCTGCAATGTATTGCAGCTGAAAAAAGAAATGAACATTCGGGCAAAGCCTATCATCTGTTGGGCGTGCTGGAAATGATGCAAAACAACAGCTCGGCTTCAATCGGTTATTTTAACCGGTCCATTTCACTCGACAGTACCTTTGCCGATGCCTATTATAACCGTGGGATTGCTTTCGGAATGATCAAAGAGTACAACAAGGCGATTCAGGATCTAAATACCTGTATTGCATTGGGAAATACCTCTCCCGATGTGTATTTTGCGCGGGGCGTAAATAATATCAGTCTGTTGAAACACGCAGCCGGTTGTGATGATCTGAAAAAAGCAGAGGAAATGGGACACCAGCAGGCAGCCGATATGAGAAAACAATATTGTAAACAGTATCAGTAATGAACAGATCCTTTCTCTTCATCAGCATTCTTTTAACACTCACAAACCTTCTTCAGGCTCAGGACAGTATTGTTGCGGAGAATATTTACAGCCATGAAATACAGAATGGAAATTTAACCACACTGAAACATATCACCGAACAAAATACCTATAACTTGGCTGGAAATAAAGTAATCCAGCTTTTTTACTACGATTCGGTGCCGAATATCATAAGCTATACCCTTTTCTTTTACCAGGACAACCTGTTGCTATCGAAGGAGACTTTTGACATGGACAAAAATCCTCTATCGATTGTGCGATATACCTACAACAAGCAGGGACTAAAAAAAGAAAAAAAGATTTACGAACCTGTCGAAGGTAATATGCAGTGCAATAAAACCATTGCCTATTTTTATAAGGATACTTTACCCGTTAAAATAATTGTACGGAACAATGAGGATAAACGCACCAGTAAAACCACTTATAGTTATAATGCAGGACAAACCACAGAAAACACAAAGTTTACAAAAGGAAGCGGGGTAGAATATCTGGTGTCTGTTACCCGTATTTCCGTTTTCTCCGACAATGGAATTATTTCCAAACAGATTGATACATTATATTCCAATAAGATAAATAAACTGACTTCCATTGAATATAGCTACGACGATACAAACGGTAGGTTGCTTAATGAAAACTGGTACAACGATGGGCATGAGCTGGTAAAAACCATTGAATATAAGTGGAAGAGCGATGGAACTCTGGCCGGTAAGGGCACCCTCGACGGTGAAGGTAACTACACGGAGTATTTAAGCTACAAATACGACAGTCATATTGTGAATCTGGGGGATCAGAAGCCTTATGAGTTGAAAGGAAATTAATGTGTTTTATTGAAATTATAATTTCCAACCCTACACTCTCATGTAGATAGAAAATATTCTAGTTTTTATTGCGTAAATGTTTTCTATAAATCTTTACTCCCATAATATTTTTAAGTTTACATCGTGAAATGGTTTTTCTTATTCATTTCTTTTCCAATCGATGAAAAGAAACGAACCAAAGAAAAATCTTGAAAAACCTAGTCAACCCACTCCCGATTGAAATTAATCGGGGCCACGGCCGACCCAATATCGCTGGTTTTTCAGCCATCGCTCAAATGTAGAATTGACCTCTAACTTTTACTTTAAGAAACTGCCCGCAGTTTGCTGAATTTAGCAGAATATGTGTCAGACAGTCTGGTTGTTATGTCCGATAATTATGCATATACGTTGGGTTTATTCCCCGTATTGTTTTTTGTTTAGCAATCCGTGCCGACTGATCTCTCCATTTTGCCAGGTTTGTATCTAAGTGTGTACGGTTAACGACTAACTGATTCAGGTATATTCCCCGGCTTGTCCGGTTCTTATCTATCCTCTTCACATCAAGTCCCCACTTTGTCCGATGACTCACTATTTGTGCCGGAGGTGTTCCCCACCCTGAGAATTGAGTCCCCGTTTTGTCAGATGCTTACCGATCTTTGCCGGACATGTTCCTCACTCTGAGAATTTGCTCCCCACTCTGTTCAATGACTATCTGCCTTTGTCAGGCTTTGTCCCTGCTTTGTCATATTAAGTCCTTGGTCTGAGAATTGATATCCCACTCTGGCCGATGCTTAAAGATCTTTGCCGGAGGTGTTCCTCACTGTGACAATAAAGTCCCTACTTTGACCGATGGCTATCTATGTCTGCCGGAGGTATTCTCTGCTTTGAGAATGTTGTTACCAACACGGACGTTTATATGACAATGTCGAGAGTCTATTCAAATGGATTGTTTTATGAATATTTCTAACTCTTTCATTCATTATGACCAAATTTTCTAACTCTGCCAAGGATTTCCGGCAATCTATTAACAATAAATTCTTCAACAAGTGAATTACTCTTAAGATTAACAAGTTCATTAAATATAGTACTAAAAACAATCCTGAATTCCGAATAATTTGGAATATCACTTCTTTTTTGAGCCTTTGAATGAATATCGAAGACTTTTAACAATGAATTATCTCCAAATTCATTATTATGATATTTTGCTCCCGGCCATGCCAGGAACTCTTTATCCGATTTAAAACGTTCATAGGTAGGCAATCCAACTCCCCTAACAAATCTTTTAAAATCTTCCTTTTCCTTACATAATAATTTCAAGACTTCATGACCAAGACTTGGACTAACCGAACCTTTCAAAATTCCAAGCCTCCAATCACCTTTAAACCCTCCCCCAGGTAAAGCATATACTACTAATTTCTCGGATAATTCCGGATAAGATTTTATAAGATTTCTTATTTCGGAATACCATGCAACATAAACTAATGCATGAGGATATAACAAATTTGTCTTGATTTTTTTATTGAATAATTTATGTTTCGAAATCTTTTCAGCTTTACACAATTCATTAACAATTGCATCATCATCAAATAATCTATTCAGAATTCCCTTTTTACTTGAATCCTTTATTTTATGAACTTTTTTAAGATCTTCATCTAAAATTAACGAATCAATGAATTTTGGGGATTTATTTACGATTGTTCTGATTGCCTGTAAATTTCTAACTGTTTTAGCCGTGTCAATTTTCTTAGATACTATTTTATTAATGATCTCATTTATTGGAATATTATCATTCGCTGATCTGATTGCATCTAATAATATGCATGATTTAGTTTCGTCAGACTCAGTAATAAAATCAAATGGTACTAGTCCATTGGGTGACTTCTTATAATAATCGTTGACTATTTCTTCTAGTTCAATCCAAGTCAATTTTTTAGTGGAATTTTCTGCGAGTTTTGATTTTATATTGTTATCAAGGTTTACAATATCCGTGTTAATTAAAAGAAGTAATACATTATCATAAAAAGGTAATGTATATTTATTTGCATCATTATCATTAAATCCAAGATCTGTATATGTGCTTTGATGAATTGGAGTCAGGGACTTATTTATCCTTTGCTCATCAATAGGTAGAAATTCATCAATTGAACAGACAACAGTTTTTCGAATAGGACTACCTTCCAAAAAACCCAGAGAGTCATGAAAGGCAGTAGTATCGATACGACTAAATGAATTGACATCGATATTATTATGAGATGTCAGACCGGTTTTATCGATAGATGTAGCAAAAGCAAAATTTAATAATGACGATATTTCATTGGCATATGCTTCCTGAATTTCATTTTCCTGATAAATATATAAATCGATCCCGGGTCTGTCAATTACATTAGTATTGAATCCTACTAAACCTGAAAACTTATCTTTTTCGATACTAAATAAATTATTCTTAACCGGACTAATTATGCCAGGAACATTCTCTTTTGCCTGTTCGGATAATGGTTCGGATGATGTTAACCCTTCACCACTAATGCTAACATAACTATCACCAAAAACATTAATTTTCTTTGTAACCAAAACAGTATCTGCTAAAATACTGGCAATATTAATCATAGTATCAGCTTTTGCATATTCCCCTGTTGAGCCGGTAATTATCAAACTCATTTTATAATTACGGATAATATGCACCAAAGCTGTTAAAAATATATCGCCTGCCGTTTTACTTTTATAAAGCAACGGGTAACTTGCCCCGATTCTCCCCACTTCATCTAAAACTACATGAGTAGGTTTTACATATCCATATTCATTAATATTGATTAACTCTAAAATTAATTGGATAAATTCTTCTGGTAATAAATAACCACTCTTTATAAATAGTTCTGTATATCTGCGTTCAATCCCTCCATCATTAAATTTATATGAGAAGAGGTAACGCTTAGTATTCTCTATTTCACCCAACCTATCATAATCAATCTGTTTCCAAACAATTTTATAAAAGTCATTATAGACATTATCATTGATAACATCTGATAATATTTGTCTATCGTTTTCATCTGTAATTACATCTTTCCAACTGGAATATTTTTTCTTTATAAGTTCTTTGAATACTTTTTTTATTAATCCTTTATATTCAGGATCATATTCCTCTGGAATTTCTTGTTCATTCATAAAGTACTTACCTAACAAATCCGCTGAAAAGAATATGTTTATTAATTTGTCATAACATGTTTCCGATAAACGGAATGGACTTAAATTCTCCGGGGGTATTTGATATTCTTTATCCTGAAATCGTATTAAAAGTACATGAGTATTCAATTCTTTAGTGCCATCGCTCTTCTTCAATAATCCGTTCATTAAAAAATCTCTAGCCAGCGTTGTTTTGAATGATGCTCCCGGCCCTTTAATTAAAATCACTTTTGGTAATTTAAAATCCAAGGGTAAATAAATTTCTGTATCACTATCACAAAAAACACCTGTATTTTCCCATGTATAGAATTGGCTATTATATTGTTCATTATCTGGTTTATCGGTTGCTGAGACTAAATAATGTAATGAGGGTAGTACTTTAATCGCTTCAATAGGACCTTTTTTCTTATCATCTCTTTGAGAAATCCGAAAAGGATGTTTTCCATATACCTGGTGCTGATATCGTGATTTGGTAATTTCAAAATAGCGTAAAAAATAGCCATCGTCTTCTCCCGTTGTTAGTGAAATGGCAATATCAGATAGATATTCGATGGTCGCACCATGTAATTTATCCTCAGTAGCAAACAAATATTTCTCATCTTCCTCAACAATAAAGATTCCGATAATCTTATATTTTTTGAACAGTTCAAACAATCTGAATAATTCTGTACGAGTTAATAGCGTATCACCAAATACATTCAGACTATCGACACAAACAAAACCTATTTTGTGTTCTCTATTATTCCTATTGTAGATATCCGCTTCATTCAATATTTTTTCCAGCTGGTGATAACGGTAATGATATAATGTATCGTTTTTATTTCCATAATTGAAAACATTCCTGGGCGACAGAGTTGAGATAATAACTTTTGGTTTTTTCTGCAAAGCAATCATTTCCTCAAATTGCCTATGTAATAAACTTTTTGATCGATAATTTGATTGACTTTCATCTTTGTTATTAATATGATTAATATTAAGTTCATTATATGTAATACAGGATTTGTCCCAACGGAAATCATTTGCTTTCGATACAATATTTTTCGGCGATTCTTCAAGTGTTATATAGAATGAAAACACATTATTCGGAGGCATACTTGCCACAACTGTCATTTGCAAGGCTAATGTTGATTTGGCTGTACCTGGTTTGCCACGAATAATAATATTGCCCGAACCTGTATAATTAATTCCAGTATTTCCTGAGTCATCTTTTTTAGCTTTTGTTTTTACATGAGAATCCAATTCAGGTAGGGTAATTGCTCCACAGCCTTGCTCACTTTTATTTGCTTCAAGACTCAATCTAGGAAAGGAATCTATATTTCCAATACACTTCTCATATTTTTTAAATTTAGTAGAACGATCAATTAATAAATCGAGAGGATAACCGAATTTAATTTTCTTTGTCATTGTATTAAAAGTTAAAAATTACTGTTAATACTTAAATCTCTTGTAGTTTAACGATATCAACTAATATGCTCAATTTAGTTTTTTCAAACAATCATAAACTTCAGTAAAGGAGTTTATTTTACCTTCCCAGCACCATTGTTTATTGTCATATGAAAATAATGTAGGAAAATTATCAGACCTTGCATAGTCTCTCGTTAAAATTTCAATTCGTTGCAAAGCCAGTCTTAGCTTTTTTTCATCATTTTCCAACGTCTTTGACTTAAGTTCTTCGAATGAATAATATTTTTGTAAGGGTGTATAAGAAATCATCTCTTCCATACTTTCCACAATCTTTAAAAGGTAGTAATAATCAAAGATTGGTTCACACACTTCTTTTCCTTCGGAGTTAAATAAGTGTTCTTTATAATAAATCAACCAATCTTCAACATGAATACCAAGCCTGTCAATGAATTTAAAATTCTGCGTTTTCTTCCGACAATCTTCAATAGCACTTAATATTGAAGGAATCACAACAAATAATGGCCACTTTTTTTCAGCAATTTTTTCGATTTTTTTCATTATTTCATTGGAAGAACCTTTTTTATTATAATACAGGTAAGCATTATATAATCTCATCTTTTCTGTATTATTTTGACACTTTTTTATTGATTTTATAAAATTATATTTTTCTTTTTCAATTGCAGAATTTGGTTTTTCTGAATTGATTGCCTGATTTAAAGCAGTAATAAATTGCTCTTCAGTAAAATCATCAGAATTCAATATTAATTCAACCCGGATCACACCCCTCCGGA
The DNA here is from genome assembly GCA_964569585.1 of uncultured Bacteroidales bacterium. Classification (GTDB taxonomy): domain Bacteria; phylum Bacteroidota; class Bacteroidia; order Bacteroidales; family UBA10428; genus UBA10428. The sequence goes on from CAZMVE010000002.1 coordinate 23,910, forward strand.
TCTTTTCGAAAATATCTCTTCGTATATCATTAGATTTAATATTAAAATCAACATTGATACTTTTTAATTCCTTTTTAATAAATTCCAACAAATCATTTTTTTTATATTTTTTTTCATTAAAGCTTTTTACTTCATCATCATCCAAATTTCTATATCGAACTGAGGTATATTTTGCATTTAATTCAGTATTTTCTTCAAGTTTATTGTCGATGGAAACAATAACTGCATTTATGATAGAATTGTAACTCATCCCTTTAATATAATTTCTAAAAACCGCTTTACCTGTATAGTATTTGGATTGATCCAGAACATACAAATTCTTCAATCGCCGGTAGGTATTATCCATTTCATCAACAAGAATAAGCAGTTCCGATAGCTCACGAACTCTCACTCTTCCCTTACCAGCGTCTAATACAATAGCAACGGGATTAAACAATGGATCGAAAGATTTATGAAAATCACAAATATCACTAATAGCCTCAGCTAACTCTTCAGATGGAATAAAGAATTTCTCGTAATTTTTCTTAATATAAAGTTTCGAAAAAGAGCCATGTCCACTCTCACACATAATTCTACCGGAATCATGAAACAGAATAGCCATTAATATGCAGTATAATTCATAAGGACTAAGATAAATTGGCGAATTTTCATTAAAGATAGTATCCTCGAAAGGGATAAATATACTATTAAGATAGTTTTCAATATTTTGAGAATGTGGAGCTGAATTCAACGATTCATCTTTAGAATATAATACTGGGAAAATATCATGTTTTGCAATTCTCCATGCATTCTCCAAGGCATTATTAAGTTCCGGTTCCTTCGTTTTGAGCAGTTCTCTTAAATAGGTCATAGTTGAAAATATTTGAGCATAGGGTTACTATATCGAATTTTACGTTTACTCACTGTTCTGTTGACCATTAACTGGTTGGTTACCCGAAAGGTACTCATTTATTATAATTTATAAAAAATGATCACACAGCCGCCGGAGCGGCCGTGTACTTAATCACTGTTTATACTGCTACCTGTGATTTTCCTGCTGCTTTCTTTGCTGCCCCTAAATTGGCAATTACCCTGGCAAAGGTGAATTGCTCCTTCTTCAGGGGTTCGTACTGGTAATAGCTCGAAGCCTTCTTGCAGATACCGATGATCTCGTCGTAAATGCCGTTAAAGACGTCGGTAGCTTCTTTGGTAATTTCTTTGGTCGATTCCTTAAATGTTTCCTGGCTGATATTGGCCTCCCTGAAAGATTCGGCATAGCCGCTGATGGTATCGATCAGCGAAACGTTCATACCCTTGTCCGTGATTTGCTGTTTCAAAGAATCAGTCATATTGGACTTAAAGACATAGAGTAACTGTACCAGTGACTGCTGGTTCCCCTTCTGTACCCCCCGAATGTGCTTTGTAAAACCCAGGTTTTTCAGGATCTCATCGCGTTTTGCGGGATCGCTTTTAAAGTCATCGTCGATCTGGGTTTTAAAGAACGACAGGTCGCGGCGGGCGGGCGACTGGACAGAAACCAGGGCAGCCGTAGCATCGCGCAGGCCCTTTTTGGGGTCGATACCCAGGAAGTTTTGAATGGCCCTGGCAATCCGTTCTTTCAGGCCTTTAGCATAGGGTTCGTCCCAATCGGTTCGTACTTTTGAGAGTTCTGAGATGTTTGCACCGAAGCTTTCAGCAACGGTATCTGATGCCGTGAGCATATCGACATCGCGGTAATTGTACTTACGTAACTTGGTCATAACATTACAATATTAAATTTAACATAAGGTTAATTAAAAAACTTCCAGCTATATACAACTGCCCTTATTCCTTCTAACACCGGCGGTACATTTACCTGATTACCTTTAATCCATGCTTTGTAACTTTTTCATCAAAGCCGCCGGGAACCACTAACTCACTTAATCTGACTATTTGAAAGAGCTTGTTAACGGTTTCAAGTATATAAAAAATTTCAGAAGTATGCAAATGGGGGGAGTGTTTTTTACGTTTAGAGATAATAAGTTGTGGGGTTGATAAAGTGTTGTTGATTCCCTTCATTACCTTTCCAGAAAGAAAACGAAATAAAACCTGCCTGGCCAGTCTTTGGCTGGTGAACCGGCTGGAGGGGAAGCCGCCACAGGCAAATCCCGTTTAAAGATTTTGTTGAATTTGCTATGCAAATTCTTACAAATCTAATATCGGGACGCGCTGCCTGTGGACATACCTACCCACAAAGCTATTCCCCAATTAATTCATCAAGATAAGCAATGGTTTCATTTAATTCTTCTCTAAAATAATCTGAACTATTTTTTGCCCATTCCAGCCACTCAATCTCAGCCCTTGTGGTAGCTGTAATATTTCCCAAACCTCCTTTTTGTCCGCGAAAAGAATTCCGCAGATTAACCAGTTTTTTCTTTAATTCAAGAATAGTTGCCATTTTAACTCATTTTAAATTAGTTAATTATTCTGTGACAAGAATATCTTCAATTTATAAAAAGCATCCTTCAACTCAAAAAAACTCAATAACTGAATTTCTAAGATAAAATTTACATTCAACGTAATTATTTATCTTTCTCCATCTCACCTATTATTCTCATTGTTTCAACACTTACGGTGCATACTCTCTTTAACAAATCAATGACATGTTCCTTATAATCGGTAAAGCGATAAGTATTGAATTTCTCGGCAATGGTCGGGTCTCTGGGTTTCTTTTCCTTGTACTGGTCGAGTACCCATTCCAGGGCCGAACGGTTGCCCAATTTGTATTCCCAGGCAATTTTTGGTACCCCGGTTAAAAACGTAAGCTCATCGATTTCAATAATTCCCGTTTCTTTATCGGCTTTCAGTTTGACTTTTATTTTTGGTTTGCGGGTAAACATCGCTTCTGGTTCCTCCACCACGCTGAATACTTCTTTCTGTTTTTTTGCTTCGGACTTCACGGTATAGGTATGCTCCTTCAAAGCATATGGCTCGACCTTTTCATAATTGATATGCAAATCCATTAATTCCTTACCCCACTTTGCCCATTGCCAAAAATCTTCGTAGAAGGGCAAGCGCGGAAACTCCCGCTTTAAATTCAATTCGTATTTTTTACGGTAAGCCGGGTTGTGTAGCACGGCATAGGTGTAATGAAAAATATCTTCTTTGGTTATTTTTATGTCGTGGTAATTATTTACAAACTGCTCCAAGCCCCAGTCAGTAATATTATCAGTTTGAGTGCCCGACTTACTATAAATGTATCTGGATAAACCTGTTGTTTTTTCCAGATAATCAAAACTAAATACGCTATTTGAAACAAATGTTTGAAAAGGTTTTGAGTAACTCGATCCTGGAATCATAATAAAAATATTATGATCAATTAACAACCTCGGAAGTAACGAAGGCATTTCTATCAAATCAACGTTATTGTATAAATACTTTTTACAAAAAGGTCTATACCATGCCTTAATGATTTTCTTTTCACTAAAAGTTAATTCTAAATTATTATCAAATCGTTGCTTTAAACTTCTTGACCATTTAATAGATTTATCATTAATATATGTCTCCTTCTTTTCTAACTTAGTATTATAATAATTAATAAAATAGGTCAATTTTTTGAATAGTTCTGACCTATCAAATGCATAAATCCATTCGTCCCTTGCAGTATTTGAACCTATAGTGTATTCAGTGAAAACAGCAATTTTACTTTTACCAGTTTTAACTTCCTTTGAGCAGAGTGAAATATATTCTTCCCAATCATTTTCCTCCGCAAGATTTATCCAGTTATTGTTTTTATCAGGGTTGATTTTTTCAAAAGCTATTTTACCCAGTGTATTATTCCGTAACCATTCTAATTTTATTTCCTTGCGCCAGCTATCGTCCAAGGCAGTATATTCAATCCTGCATTTATCTTCCTGTTTTTCTTTCTTTACCAGAAACATTATGGCAACGCCTGTTTGTATGCCAAACACATTATGCGTTGTTCCTGCAATTTTAGGGTTGGCACGCACATCGCTTTTTGTATCTATAATATAACAAGCAGCAAATTCATCCTGTACGCACTTGCGGAAACCATCGAAAGTACGGCTGTCAATAAAGCTACGATTTGTTATAAAAGCAAGAATGCCATTTTTATTCAACCTGTCACTTGCCCACCTATAAAAACGGGAATACATATCGTAAACCTTTGTTTTTTGTGCCGAGCTGTATTTTATGTAAGTGCCTTTTATGCGTTTATCAATGTTGGGATATTCACGATTCTTATTATTCTCGTTTTCGTTTTTCTGATTGGCATTATACGGAGGATTTCCGATGATCACCGAAATCTTTTTGCTGTTCTGCCGCTGTATACGTTCCGTATTTTCGCTTGTAAGGCCAAACATGGCGTGTTGCTTGCCTGCGTATGCCAATGCATCGGTATTATCGAGGGTATCAACAAAACAGAAATTTTTAAACTCTTCGTAATACCCCATCTTTTGTTTAAAAGTAAATTCTATGTTCAGGTTCGCGACATAGTATGGCAATATAGCTACTTCATTGGCATGTATTTCGTTCTTGTACTTATAAGGAAGATTTTGTTTGGGCAGGCGGTCAATGAGAGAAGTAATAAAAGTACCTGTGCCGGTGGCAGGATCGAGAATTTCCACATTCTCGTCGGCCAGTGTTTTTCCAAAATGTTTTTCCAAAAGGTAGTCGGTTCCTTCGATTATGAATTGTACTATTTCATTTGGCGTATATACCACACCCAGCCGGTCAGCTGCTTTCGGATTATATACTTTATAGAAATTCTCATACAGTACTTTTAAAAACTTCTGTTTTTCATGGTGGTCCGGTATGCCTGCAGCCGTGCTGTTAATGGCATCGTAATAATGTTCAATACTCGCCAGCAGATTTTTTCGTTCGCTATATGTAAATAATATCTCAATAAGCTTCTCCAGCTCGCGTGCAATGTTGTTGTGGCGGTGAAATTCGGGGTCGTCAAATATTTTATTGAAAATATCGCTGGTGAGGATATGCTGTATCATCATTTCACGTACATCAGCATCGGTGATATCGGGGTTTATTTCCGATTTGCAGAGATCGAGAAAACTATTGCTGGCAGCAATATAGTTTTGGTTATTTTTTCGTGTATCAACAATTCGCTTGCGTAAGGTCTCAACAATTACAGGTATATCGGCCTTAAACTTTTCAAGGGCATCTTCAAATTTATAAACGGTTTCACTCTTGAAAGAAATAAATTCCGTGATGATTGCATGCAGCTTGTCGGCATCGTGCACCTGCACCCTCATCACTTCTTCGCCTCGCTGTAAAAGTACAGCGACCTGTGTATCCTCAAATAGTATGTTGACAAACGGGTAACCTTTTTTTTGCTTGGCATCGATCTCATCGTCAATGGTGTCTTTCTCATCTTTGCTTTCCCAAAGGCCGATATCCAGTCCGAATAAATTCTTCACTATTCCATCAGGTCGAACTTTTGCTCCCTTGGTCCCCTGACAGGAAACCTCAGTGACTACTTCGTAGTTTTGCTTCCGGGCATAATCGTTCAGTAAATTCCAGAAATGATTGCGTATACTTTGTTCGTTTGTAGACTTTCCGAATTGAAGGGCACGTTCAAGATTTGTGTAGTATTGGTTGATCAGGACTTTGGACATTATTTAATAAGATGACAAATATTATAAATCTAATTACAGCTAATTATTTCCATGCAAATTACAATATCCCTAATGAAAAACAAATATGCAGAATAATAGAATGTTTATTTCCTATAAAGTCTAGAGCTGGTAATTATAATAATCTTGGGTATCAAATTGTATTTGAACTTCGCAAAACCTTTACGGTATCTTAACTGTAACCTTACATCCCCAGCAATACCCTTTCCGGATCCTGGTCACCGAACAGCATTTTATGTGGCGATTCGAGGAGTTCCTTAAGCCTGAACAGAAAGCTTACGGAGTCCTTACCGTCGATCAGGCGATGATCGTATGAGAGGGCCACATACATCACCGGGCGTATCTCTACCCTGCCCTCAACAGCCACCGGCCGCTCTACAATATTGTGCATGCCGAGAATGGCCGACTGCGAAGGATTGAGTATGGGCGTTGACAGCATGGAACCGAACACCCCCCCGTTGGTAATACTAAAAGTGCCTCCTGTCATTTCCTCGACCGATAAACGAAAATTACGTGCTTTTTCAGCCAGCGCCAGAATGTTCTTTTCGATCTCTGCCAGGTTCATGGTTTCGGTATTTCGCAGCACAGGAACCATTAAGCCCTTTTCGGTCTGTACGGCAATACTGATATCCACATATTGGGGTATTACTATTTCATCATTCGCGATCATGGAATTGACCCTGGGGAAAGCCAGTAATGCTTCGGTGGCTGCTTTTACAAAAAACGACATGAAACCCAATTTAACTCCATGAGTTTCCATAAATTTCTTCTGATATTCTTTTCGCAGCCGGATCACCTGGCTCATATCGACCTCGTTGAAGGTGGTAAGCATGGCCGTTTCGTTTTTTACGGCAACCAGTCTCTGTCCCAGCTTTTTCCTGAACTGCGACATGGCTTCTCTTTTCACCTCGCGCGTAACGGACCTGCTTTTTAAACCAGCGAGCAGATCGCTCTTCCGCTCCAAAATCAGATTCACTTCTTTCGTGGTTATTTTTTTCAATCCGTGTAAAATATCATCGATGTTCAGGTTATGTTCCTCCATTAGTTTTCGTGCAAGAGGTGTCACTTTAATTTTCTCTTTGTTTACCCTCGCTCCTGATCCGGATCCTTTCTTTGTACTGTCTTTTTTACCCTTCGAAACAGAGGTGCTTTCTTTAGTGTCTGCTTTAAGCGCACTCTCCCGAACCTTCTCCTTAGCCTCAGTCTCATCCTTACTGTTTTTCTTCACAGAAGTATCGATAGTGCATGCCACGGTACCCACTTTTACCACCTCCCCGGTTTTGATCAGGAACTTTATCTTCCCTGGTTTTTCAGCAATAAGCGGAAGGGTAGCCTTATCCGATTCTACTTCGGCAATTTCCTGATCTTTCTCAACATAATCACCGTTCTGTACCAGCCACCTGGCCAGTTCCACTTCGGTTATGGATTCTCCGGGAGAGGGTATGGTTACATCTAGTATCATGACTATTCTTTTTCCATAAAATATTTATACTGTTTGAGAATATCCTGTCGTGAACTGCCATCTTTGCATTGCAGTCCGCAGTATTTACGCTGTAATTCGCAAACACATTCGCGAAATATTTTTCCGATAATTTCTTCCTGTTGCAAATTATGAATTTTTAATAATCCCGTAGCAGGACTTCCACTGGCCTGCCTTGCAATGGGATAAATTTCAAATTCCCTGAATTCATGTGATACATGTCGCCATGCTCCCATGTTGACAGGTTCTTCCTGCACCCATAGATTAAGCCTCGAATTTTTATATTTTGCCAGTATGTCCTTTATATTTCCCTTTGGAAACGGATGCAGTTGCTCAATCCGTATAAGCGCTATATCGCGGGCCTCAAATTTCTTTTTTCTTGCCAGCAGGTCGTAATAGATCTTTCCCGAACAGAAAACGATACGGCGAACTTCTTTTATATCCACCTCCCGATCGTCAATTACGGGTTGAAAACTTCCCTGTGCAAAGTCTTCGAGCGTAGAAGTACACTCCGGATGGCGCAACAGGCTCTTTGGAGTAAATATGATTAACGGTACCCTGAAATTGCGAAACATCTGCTGTCGTAATAAATGATACAAATTAGAAGGTGTAGTAGGTATGGCGATCTGCATATTGTTCCGGGCCGCCAGCGAAAGAAAGCGCTCGATACGTGCACTGGAATGTTCCGGCCCCTGGCCTTCAAAACCATGAGGAAGATAAAGCACAAGGCCGTTCATCAGTCCCCACTTTTCTTCGGCCGAAGCCATGTACTGATCAATAATTACCTGTGCCACATTGTGAAAATCGCCGAACTGGGCCTCCCAGATTGTCAAACCCTTCGGATTGGCCAGGGCATAACCGTATTCAAACCCGAGAACCCCATATTCATTTAAAGGTGAATTATAAATGGTAAAATTTGCTTGGCGGTCATCGATAAATTTCAGCGGCAAATAAGTTTTGTCGGTATCCTCAATTACATGAGCGGCATGCCTGTGTGCAAATGTTCCTCTCACAGAATCCTGTCCGCTGATCCTTACAGGATATCCCTCGTACACCAGCGTACCATATGCCAACAACTCTCCCATGGCCCAATCGAGTTTGTCGCTGGTAAGCATTCGTTTGCGTTCTTCGATAAGCTTGTATGTCTTATCAATAAACTTTTCGTCCTTAGGCAGCGTGCATATTTTTTTTCCAATATGCAGTAACAGTTCGGTAGTCACACCGTTAGGAAAATGCTTGTCGAAATCATCTCTTTCTGCAAATTTGAAATCTTTCCAATCGCCATGCAGAAACTGTTGAATTTTAACTTTTCCCAGCTTTTTCGAGATCTCGAATTTTTCTTCGAGAAAAGTGGTAAAACTGTACTTCGCTTTATCAATCTCCTTCTTCGTGAAAATTCCCTGTTCAATCAGCTTATTGGCATATATTTCCAGGGGATTGGGATGACTGGAGATAGCCTTATAAAGAGTGGGCTGGGTGTAACGGGGTTCATCGCCCTCGTTATGCCCGTATTTCCTGTAGCTGAGTATATCGATAAATACATCGGTGTAGTAGGTTTGCCGGTATTCCATTGCCAGTTTAACCGTATGTACCAGAGCCTCAACATCGTCACCATTCACATGAAATACCGGATTCATGGCTACCCTGGCTATATCGGTACAGTATGTACTGCTCCGGGCATCGAGGTAATCGGTAGTAAAACCTACCTGGTTATTGATCACGATATGTATGGTACCTCCGGTACGATATCCGCTCAGTTCCATCATCTGTGCCACTTCATATACAACTCCCTGCCCGGCAATAGCCGCATCGCCATGAATGAGCAGAGGAGCCAGCTTGGTAAAGTCTCCTTTATATTTATGATCGATTCTTGCACGAGCTATCCCCTGAATAACAGACGATACAGCTTCAAGATGCGAGGGATTGGGCGCCAGATTCAAATCGATGGTATTTCCATTTTCCAATATATAGCGGTTGCCGTACCCGAGGTGATATTTTACATCGCCGAGAGCAACCGAATCATCATATGCATCGGCAATAAATTCCTGAAAAATATTTTCATAGGGTTTCTTTATTATATTGCCTAATACATTCAACCGGCCTCTGTGTGCCATACCTATGGTAAATTCGGAAATACCCAGATTTGATCCTGCCTCAATAAGATAATGCAGCGCGGGGATCAGCGTTTCGGTACCCTCAAGAGAAAAGCGTTTCTGACCTGTAAATCTCTTATGGATAAATTGTTCAAAGCCAGTAGCCTGATTTAGTAAATTGAAAATTTTCCTTTTTTCTTCAGGTTTGAATACGGTCCTATTCCTGGTAGTTTCTACCCTATCTCGTATCCATCCTACTTTTGTATTGTTTCGCAGAAACATATACTCTGTTCCTATTGAAAGACAGTATGTTTCTTCAAGAAATGCCACTATCTCGCGAAGTGATGCAGGACCGATGCCTATTTCTTTGCCTGCCTGAAAAACCGTATCAAGATCATCCTTCGTAAGTCCGGAGTTTTCTATATCCAGTGTGGGTGTATATTTCCTTCTTTTACGCACCGGGTTGGTCTCTGTGAACAAATGCCCTCTTCTCCGGTAATTATCGATAAGATTTAATACCTTGAATTCTTTATCGATCTGGATAGTTGCAGGTTGATCTGACTCAGGATATGCATTCCGCGAAAATTCAAAGCCCCTGAAAAACATCCTCCACGAAATATCCACCGATTCAGGATCGTTCCGGTACAATTCATACAATTTCTCGATGTTTTCAATTTCGCCACTTCCCAAAAACGAAAGTTCGTCCATAATATCGATTTTGTACTGCTAAATTGGTGAATTAATTTTAGTTAACTTTAAATTGAAGAGCCAAATTCAGCTAATCCTATACAATTGATTAACAAATTATTCAGATATTAGTTTTACAAGGCAAAAAAACAAATTGCAGGTTAATTCTATTTCAATACTTTTGTACGAAAAATTGGTAATTGTAAAATGATAGTTGGAATTTTAAGTGAACCAAAGATTGAAAGTCGTGTAGTACTTACTCCCGAGGTAGTACAACAGCTTAAAACCATGAATGCCGATATATGGGTCGAAGAAAATGCCGGCATTCGCGCCCTATTTTCCGATGAGGGCTACCTAGAAGCGGGAGCCGAAATAAAGGATAAAAAATCCATCCTGAAAAAGGCTGACCTATTGCTTAAAATCAGTGCTTTCAGTGCTGATGAACTAAGCAGTATATCGGAGAACCAGGTTGTCATCGCCTCGATGAATCCCTTTCAGAATAAAGAACTGGTAAAGTTATTATCCGATAAGCAATTCACTTCCTTTAGTATGGAGCTTGTGCCCAGGGTCACTCGTGCACAAGCTATGGATGTGCTCTCCTCCATGGCAACCGTTGCCGGATATAAAGCAGTACTCGATGCTGCCATGCATCTGCCCAGGTTCTTCCCTATGTTCATGTCGGCATCAGGTACCATCAAACCCGCAAAAATATTGATATTGGGTGCAGGCGTTGCAGGCTTGCAGGCTGTTGCCATAGCCCGGAAACTGGGCGCTGTGGTAGAAGTCTTCGATGTACGTTCAGCAGTAAAGGAAGAAGTGAAAAGTCTGGGTGGCAAGTTCATTGAAGTGGAAGGTGCAACAGAAGATGCCGCAGCAGGTGGTTATGCTGTTGAACAATCCGAAGATTTTAAGAAAAAACAGGCCGAACTGATCCATGCGCATGCTGTCAGCTCCGATGTACTTATCTGTACTGCACAGATACCCGGTAGAAAAGCTCCTGTCCTGATCAGAAAAGAAACCGTAAGTGAGATGAAGAAGGGATCCGTAGTCATCGATCTGGCTGCTTCAACAGGAGGAAACTGTGAACTGACACAAGACGGAAAGGCCATAGTGGAGCATGAGGTTACGATTATAGGTAAGTCAGACTATCCTTCTGACATGTCCATTGATGCCAGCAGCATGTACGCCAAGAATATGTTCAACTTCCTAAAGCTTATCATCGATGAACAGGGAAATCTCAATCTGAATTTTGAAGATGAAATTGTGAAAGGGACCTGCCTCACACACAAAGGTGAAATCGTAAACGACAGAGTTAAATCAATGATGTAAAAAGCTTAAAACAACGATTATGGAACAAGTACTTTTATACTTCAACGAATACAAAGAAGCAATTTTTATTATCGTGCTGGCCATTTTTCTCGGCATTGAAGTAATTTCCCATGTGCCCTCGGTGCTTCATACACCCCTGATGTCGGGAGCCAATGCCATCAGCGGAGTAATAATCATTGGCGGCATCATTTTGCTGGGGCATGCCGATCTCACCCGTTTTTCGCTAGAAATTGTACTGGGAATCCTAGCCGTACTTTTTGGTACGCTGAATGTTGCCGGCGGATTTGTTGTCACCGACCGAATGCTTGAAATGTTTAAGAAAAAGAAAAAAAGTTAATTTAAACAGTAGATAATATTATGCCCGAAAATACAATACAAAACGGACAGATCATCCTTGATTTCAGTTACCTGGTTGCTGCTATTTTATTTGTTTATGGACTGAAGTTACTCAGTCGCCCCGAATCGGCCCGAAGAGGAAACCTCTGGGCTGCTTCCGGAATGCTGCTGGCCATGATAACCACCTTGTTCCTTCACAGGGATCCACATGGTAATTCCATTGCATTAGGTAATGCATTGTTAATTGTACTGGTAATTGCTATTGGAACTGTTATAGGTGCAGTAGCGGCCCGTAAAATTAAAATGACGGCCATGCCGCAAATGGTATCGTTTTATAACGCAACGGGCGGTGCAGCTTCGGCACTGGTTGCACTCATGGAATACTCAAATCCTGAGAACAGCTCAATACTTGTAACCCTATTGGGTCTTGTTATAGGTAGCATTGCATTCAGTGGCAGTATGATTGCCTACGGTAAACTCGACGGCTGGATAAAAGACTGGATTTCACCGGTGATGAAATATATTAACATGCTAATGCTACTGGTTATAATTCTCAGTATCGTTTATTTACTGCTGGTACCTGAACCACTTATCAGTGGCCTTGTACTGGTATACATCCTGTTTGCACTTGCACTTGTATACGGAGTGTTTTTTGTAATGCCTATTGGTGGTGCCGATATGCCGGTAGTAATTTCACTTCTCAACTCTTTTACAGGTATTGCAGCTGCCATGGCCGGTTTTATATACAATAACCAGGCGATGATACTCGGAGGAATCCTGGTAGGCGCCGCGGGAACCATTCTTACCGTTCTGATGTGCCGGGCAATGAACCGTTCCCTTCTGAATGTCATTATTGGAGCTTTTGGTGGCGGGGGTGCTGTAAAAGGTGACAAAGAAATCGGAATTATAAAGGAGATATCACTCAGCGATGCATCCATATTGCTCAACTATACGCAAAAAGTGGTAATAATTCCCGGTTATGGACTTGCTGCGGCACAGGCACAGCATACCTGCAGTGAACTCGACAAGCTGTTATCGGATCGCGGAGTCGAGGTAAAATATGCCATACACCCAGTGGCAGGACGTATGCCCGGGCATATGAACGTTCTGCTGGCCGAAGCCGATGTACCCTACGAAAAGTTGGTTGAGATGGAACATATAAATCCGGAAATGCCAAACACCGATGTAGCCATTGTGATAGGAGCCAATGATGTAGTGAATCCGGCAGCCCTTGACGATCCTTCCAGCCCGATTTATGGAATGCCCATCATAAAAGCCCATGAAGCAAAAAATATCATTGTGATGAAGCGTGGAATGGGAAAAGGCTATGCTGCTATTGAAAATTACCTGTTTTATAATGACAAAACACGCATGCTTTTCGGGAATGCAAAAGACAGTCTTCAGAAACTGGTGGCAGAAATTAAAAATCTCTGATCAGTGGCACTGAACAGAAATTTCACTTTCTGAATCCGATTATTCTTCCCAGGTACCAGAAATATGATTGACCGGGCCGGTCACAGGCTCAGGGGTTATGGTTAACACGGCTATATCACTGGTAACATCACCACAGAAATTCGAAACAATACAGGTGTAATTGCCTGAATCTGAAGTCTGGGCACTGGTAATTATCAATTCGTCCGTCTGACTACCCGAAATATTCCCTCCATCGGACAAATCCACTCCCCCTTTCTGCCACTGATAGGTAAAGGGACCTGTTCCTGAAACAACAACAGACAAACTAACATCTGTCCCCGTTCCGCTCGTCTGACTTATTGGTTGGGTTGTTATGGTTGGGGCTGCACCCATAGTAATAGTAACCTGATCACTACCTACACAACCAACACCATTGGTTACAGTAACTCCGTATGTTCCCGTAGATGTAACAGTATAGGTTTGAGTTGTTGTAAAACCATCTGACCAAATGTAGGTTGCTCCCGGATTACCGGCATCCAGAACCAATGGGCTGCATACTGTTTGATCTCCACCCAAATCAACATCAGGAGAAGAACCTATAGATACATATAAGGTGTCTGAAACCGGACCATAACCGCAAGAATTATGACCAACAACTGTTATTTTTGCAGTACCAACAAAATTCGCATTCCAATCCATTACTGCAGTGGTTGTATTACCAGTTAAAACCCCTGCCGTATCAGGAGTAACTGTCCATTTGTATTCATCGACCACAGCGTAATTTGCACCTGGCGTATTGTATGTTGTATTGATCGGATCCTGGCAGAATGAGCTCGTTCCCTCAGGAGTGAAAGCCTTGCCTGGTAAAGGATTTACAGTAACTGTGACAGGATCGGATGCTTCACTTACACATGAATTCAGATCGATAATCTGAACCGTATAGTCACCATTCTCAGTTATATTAATGGTTTGACTTACTTCTCCCGTTGACCATAGATAGAAATTCGGACTTACAGATGAAGTAAGGTCAACACTATTGCCTTCGCAAAAGGTAGTTGCACCTCCAGGAGTTATTGTTGGTTTTGCTGCTCCAATATATTCTGTAACAACGGCCGATTGTCCAAAATCCACACCCTGGCAACCATTGCCATCCAGTAAATCGGTTACCATATAGTTTCCAGCCTGGGATGTTGAAAAGGTATAAGGATTTGAACTTGTAATAAGGTTGAAAAAACTTATACCATCGGTGTAGGTTACATCAAATGGAGCAGTTCCCGTGAAGTAAATAGAAAGTACAGTGGAGCTTCCCGAACAAATGGATGTTGAACCTGACATCGAAGCCGTGGGACTGTTATATATACCAACTGATCGTGTTGCACTGTTAGAACAGCCAGATACCGGATTTGTATAAGTATAAACAATATCGTGTGTCCCCGGGCCGGCGATTGCCGGATCGAATTCTCCCGTACCATCAAAATTATCTGTAACTCCATTGCCTGAAAATGCTCCGTTGCCATTTGTAGGTATGCCTGTTAGGGCCACTGCTGCATCATCAGAACAATATGGACCTCCCGGATCAGATAAGCTGACAACAGGTAATGTATTGGCAAATGTTATGGCATTGCTATTGGCCGTAACAGATGTGCCCACAGTGATTGTTCCTGTTATTAAGTCCCCGGTAGTCCCTCCGTTTCCAAAATCAAGCCATTGTGTACTTTCCCAAACGACCACAATCAAATTGGTCAGATTATCGATACAACAGACAGGATTATCCCACCCTATCGTAACATCAACATCTGATGAGCCGGCTCCTTTATTGAATGTCCAGTATTCGCAATTGTATATATTATCAATTGATGCTTCTCTTAATGTAGTATCATAAGTGGGGTGCGGACTCTGATTAAAATAGCTTGCCGTATAATTGTCTGTTATATTAGCAGGGGCACTCATGCTAATGGCTTGATAAATATCATTATTGCCAACGGGAAATGCAAATGTGATATTTCCTTCTTTTTTTACCGGACCATCAATATAGCTTGCATCAGATGCATTTATTACCCTTGAACTGCTGGATAGGGTCAATAGGTTTGAGGAGCTTGTTAAAACTTTTCCAAGCAGCAGGTTTAACGTCCCGTCAATTGTCACTGTTCCATCCAAAGAAACTTGTGGTGATGTTACTTTCGTGTTATTTATTGTAATGTTTTGATAGCTAAAGTCATCGGTACCTGCACCTGCATTTTCAGGTAATGTTTGTAAATAGCTGCTACCAACAAAATGAACTGTTGATGTATCGTTACAATCTAATATTCCGTAATCCGATGTCCTAAAGAAATTGCCACCCAGATAAAGTGCTGATGTATCATTCAATTCCATCTCTATGGTGTTGTTGCTTGTGGTATTAAAATTTATATGCCTACCGGCCTGAAATGCTGCCTGGTTATTTAGTTGAGTGAAAATACCGGTTCCTCCTGTATATTCCAGGTTACAATCTTCTAAAACAGTGAGAGAAGAGTTATCGTTCATGATGAATTCGGAATTGTTTACCGTTCCTGCCGTACTTTGCAAAGTAAAATCATGATTGATAATAAGCGATGAATTATCATCCAGTTGAATCTGGAAAACATTCGCCCCCCCATTTCTCAGGAAATCGAAATCTTCCAAAACTTTTAACCTCCCGCCATTTTGAATGCCAATCTGACCATCGAAATTTACTCCTGAATTAGTCATGCTTAATGAACCTTTCACTTCAAGGGTATCAGCATCAATTGTTAAGGTTGTATTATCATTTTCAATATCAAACTCTAATTTGGCGCATGCTTCATTTGTATTTACTACAACATCATACCCCTTTATGTGAACTATATTACCGGCAACAGGATAAGATGCAGCCGAAGGGCCTCCTTCAGTTTTAGACCAGGTACTGTTTGTTGTCCAGTTACCATCAGCAATAGACCAGTATTCCTCACCACTTACGTTATTAACGCATACCGAGAATGTTCCGTGTGTTGTTCTGTCATCTATGGAAATCCAATAGGTTTGTTCAACGATTAATGTATCGCATTGCAAAGTTAATGTGCCCGAAAAATTCCATCCACTATTGACACATTCAATTTGATTTCCGGCAGAATTCCATAAGGCAATCTGCTGTCCGCGCATTGTTCCGTATATACCACCGGTAATAACATCAACAGTAAGTGTGTCGAAAAGTGCTTCAAATTCAAACCATACATTATGATCAGTACCTCCCGACCAGCATGAACCTGCTGTTTCATCACCTGTGGCATAAGTATTGTTATAGATAGCATTGCTTGAGCACCAATTGTCCAAATCGCTTATCACTTCGGCCCCGGTTTTAAAATCAAACCCAACTTTATTGTTCACACAAAGTGTGAATGTTCCATGAGTTGTTCTGTCGTCAGCGGAAATGTAATAGGTATGACCAAATGTAAGGGTGTCTGTATTTAAGGTCAGGATACCTGAATAATTCCAGTCGGAATTTATACAATTCAATTGATCTCCAATTTCATTCCAAATGGCGATTTGCTGCCCTCGCATGGTTCCATAAGTTCCTCCTGTAGTAACATCAATTTGTATCTCACCAGAGATAGCTATGAACTTAAACCAGACGTTGTGATCAGTGCCACCCGACCAACAAAATCCCGGATTTTCATCTCCCGTTGCGTAGCTGTTACTGTATTCTGCTTCACTTGAACACCAGTTATCTATATCCGTAAGCTCTAAAGCTCCTGACTTGAAATCATACCCTGCCGAGTTATCAATACAAAGCGTAAAGGTTCCGTGAGTTGTTCTGTCGTCAACGGAAATATAATAGGTGTGACCAACTGTTAAGGTATCTGTATTTAAGGTCAGGATGCCTGAGTAATTCCAGTCGGAATTTATACAATTCAATTGATCTCCAATTTCATTCCAAATGGCAATTTGTTGTCCTCGCATTGAGCCAAAAGCACCCCCGGTAATAACTTCAACCTGGATGGCTCCCGTTGTTGCAACAAATTCGAACCAGACATTGTGGTCGGTTCCTCCTGACCAGCA
Organism: uncultured Bacteroidales bacterium; assembly: GCA_964569585.1. Taxonomy (GTDB): domain Bacteria; phylum Bacteroidota; class Bacteroidia; order Bacteroidales; family UBA10428; genus UBA10428. The sequence goes on from CAZMVE010000002.1 coordinate 40,928, forward strand.
TGATCCGGCAGTTTGATCCGTTGTTGCATAGGTATTTGAATATTGAGCATCTGAAGAACACCAGCTTTCTAAATCGCTAAGCAGTTCAGCTCCGGCTTTGAAGTCATAATCTACATTTTCATCAATGCAAATTGTAAATGTACCATGCGTGGTTCTGTCATCCACAGAGATGTAGTAGTTGTTACCTATGGTAAGGGTATCTATGGATAAAGACAATGTTCCGGAATAGTTCCAGTCTGTGTTAATACAGGCAACCTCCTGACCTGCTTCATTCCAAATGGCTATTTGCTGTCCGCGCATGATGCCATAGCTTCCACCGGTTTTTACATCTACTTTAACAAGACTTGTGGTAGCAAGAAACCGGAACCATACATTATGATCTGTTCCTCCGCTCCAGCACGAGCCGGGATTTTCATCTTCCGTTGCATAGGTATTGGTATACAGGGCATCAGTCGAACACCACGCATTCAGGTTTCCGAGCTCAACAGCCCCTGATTTGAAATCGTAACCCACTTTGTGGTTTGCACACAAAGTAAATGTTCCGTGGGTGGTTCTGTCATCGATAGAAATCCAGTATGTATTGCCTGCTGTTAAAGTATCAAGATTTAGTGATAATGTGCCAGAATAATTCCATCCACTGTTTATGCAGCCTACCTCCTGACCTGTTTCATTCCATATAGCTATTTGTTGTCCCCGCATGATGCCGTATGTACCTCCTGTTATAACATCAACCTGAATGGCTCCGGTAATGGCAATAAATTTGAACCATACATTATGATCTGTTCCTCCGCTCCAGCATGATCCTGCGCTTTCATCTCCCGTTGCATAGGCATTAGTGTAAGTTGTATCTGATGAACACCAGTTATCCGTATCAAGTATTAATTCTGCTCCCGATTTAAAATCGTAACCAACCTTATCATTGGCACAGATAGTAAATGTTCCATGCGTTGTTCTGTCGTCCACAGAAACATAATACATTCCACCAACCGTAAGCGTATCTGTCATGATAAATAAAGTGCCTGAGTAATTCCAATTGGAATTGATGCAATTTATTTGTTGCCCACTTTCATTCCACAATGCAATTTGTTGTCCCCGCATAGTACCAAATGTACCCCCGGTTTTTACATCAATTTGTATGGCCCCTGTGCTTGCCAGGAACTTAAACCATACGTTGTGGTCTGTGCCTCCGCTCCAGCAAGAACCTGCATTTTCATCACCAGTAGCATAGATATTGCTATAGACTGCATCTGCTGAGCACCAATTATCAGTATTAACCAAAGCTTCAGCTCCCGATTTAAAATCGAAATCCACATCATCATCCACACACAGAGTAAAAGTGCCATGAGTAGTTCTGTCATCAACCGATATGTAATAGGT
>CAZMVE010000002.1:42404-65865 GCA_964569585.1 uncultured Bacteroidales bacterium
CAATGCATAATGAAAATGATCCATGCGTTGTTCTGTCATCAACCGATATGTAATATAAATGTCCGGCAGTTAGTGTGTCAAGGCTCAAATATTCTGTTCCGGAATAATTCCAATTGCTGTTAATGCATTTAATTATCTCTCCATTATCATTCCAAAGAGCAATTTGTTGCCCGCGCATACTTCCATACGAACCTCCTGTCAGTACTTCGACAGTTATTGCATTGGTTGTAGCAAGAAATTGAAACCATACATTGTTACCGGTTCCTCCGCTCCAGCATGAGGGAGAGGCGCCATCTGCCGATGCTCCTGTATTTGTATACTGAGCATCCGAAGAACACCAATTGCTCAGGTCTGTCAGCCAAACTGCTCCGGCTTGCTGATCAAAGTTCCGTACATCAACATATTGTGTGTCCGAATTTACACAAGAGTTGATGTCGGTATAAATGTATATAATTTCATGTGTTCCCAGTCCGGCGCCTGCAGGATCAAACTGATCGCCTGTGATTCCGTTTCCGGTAAAAGTTCCTCCGGCAGGATCACCGGTCAGGTTTACCGGAAGGTCCGTAATCTGATAGACCGAATCAAGGCCGGAAAAACTCACAGAAGGTAGATCATGAAGGGTAACGTTTAAGGTAACTGTATCTCCCAATGTACATCCGTTATCTTCAACCACTCTTACCCTGGCTGCTCCCACCACACTCCCCCAGTCGACAGTAATGTTGTTTGAAGTAGCACCGCCCGCCTGGGTGCCCCCTTCAATGATCCAGTTGTACAGGGACCCCGGTGTGTTGATAACAGAATAGCTTATTCCCAATGTATTCACACATTCCTCATTCGAACCAATAATAGAAGATGTAGCGGGAACCGGACAGCAACTTATTAAAGCTTGCCATCCATCATTCTCGAGACTTCCATCGGAAGTAAAATAAAAGGTCAGCGCCGAGTCGGATGATTCAACGAAAAATGATATTCCTTCTTCGGTATAAATGCCTATCAAAGTGGCTAATGTGTCAATCCCATCAAATATCTTCAAGGTATCCCCGCCTTCATTCCTGAGATCTAAAGTCGTGAAATTAAATTGTATTCTTTCTCCTGTAGAAGCGTGAAAAGTGATCCAGTATTTCTCATCGCCGGTATAAGGACCCAGATCAGATCCGCTATCCAGAAAAATTCCGCTGCAGGTTTTAATGGTATCCCTGTGATGATCGCTAATAAGATAATTTTGTGCTAAAGCCGGGGAACATAATAAATTTAAGATAATTAATAGGGTACTGGTATAAAATACTTTTTGGCCGGACATGAAACAACAATTGTATTTAAATGATAAAGTAACAATATAGTATTAATATACAAAAATTTGTTTGAACAAAAGAATTGAACATATTATTTCCTGTTTTTCCAAATCACATATTATCATATATATAGTGTATTCCGTACCATGAAATGATAAATCTCCACTTTGTATATCCCAGTAATAATATTACTACGCTGATCCTGTATAAACTGTTTCCTCAAGTATTATTGTATTACTGTTCACCATTGACCGGAAAAAACGTAGTATAAGAAAGCATGTTGATAACAAAATAGTCCCTTTAGTAAAATATATAAACTAAATACAAACAGGTATTAAAAAACAATTCCCTCCCTACTGCAGAGCGTTAATGTTAATAACTCATCTCCAAAACTTAATCAATTTTATAGTAACTTTCATCAAATAATAAGTTGTTGCCCTTAAAGACTTGTAACCGACTCCAATGATTTGCGTTAAAAGGAACAATGAACTATACCTCTATAAAAGAGAGATGTATTTCATACATTATTAAGCATGACAAGATTTCCGGAACAAAAAAATATTTTAAATCTAAAAGACAGACTGAAGAATACTGTTTTCGACTGCAGGAGACAACTAATCCGGGAATGGCTTTTAATAACAAATCGAAGCCTTAAATCATGAAAAATATACAGCAAAAGGAAGTCGTATCTTCAGAATGGAGAGACAGGAATAAAAGTGATAATTTTTATGCCCTAATAGGACGGCAACTTTTAATATTGGTAGCGTCATTAAATTATATTCCGGTTATTAAAAATATGTTTTTGCATAAACTACCTCAAAAAGCTTTTTTTACCATATTATTCTTGTTTTTCATAAGTAATATTTTTGCCCAGAAAACCTGGGACGGAGGCGGAGATGGGATCAACTGGGGAAGCCCCAATAACTGGAACCCAAATGGGGTACCAGTGGCTAGTGAAACAGTTACTATATCCAGAAATGGCGGACTTACAATAAATCTCAACGGAAATTATTCATGTAGTAGTTTAACCATTAATTATACCTGGAATACAAACGGGACAATAGCCATAAATTTTCAGGGAGCCAACACGCTAGCTGTAACAAATACTGTTAACTTAAATAATAATGCTACCAATTGGGGTAGTAATATTATACTAAACGTAAGTAATGGTACCTTATCCTGTTCAGGAATTAACTTTTCACAATCAGGAAATAATGGTAGCGATTGCTCATTGGATATTCAAAATGGGACAGTGAACTGTACCGGTGATATAACAATGGGACCAAGTGCTGCCAGAAATGATATTACTTTCACTGGTACAGGTATAATTAATATTGACGGTGATTTTTCAAGCAATGGAACATTTAATCAGGGAACCGGAACAGTAAACTATAATGGGGCCGGCGCACAGAATGTTGCCACTTTTACTTACTATAATCTTACCATGTCCGGTGGAGGCGACAAGTCCTTGCCAGGAGCCATCACTGTTTCAAACAACCTGAATCTCACCTCAGGAAATCTGCTTCTCGGAAATAACAATTTAACCCTATCCGGTACGCTAACCGGAGGTTCATCCTCCAGTATGGTTGTGACCGATGGAACAGGCTATTTGATACGCAATGCCAATGCTGCCCTGCCTATTGTTTTCCCTGTTGGGACTGACGGTTTGTATGACCCGCTTTCTATCACAGCCATCAATAATACCTTTGGTACCATCAGTGTAAGAACAACTGCATATAGTGGATTAGGCCCCAAATATGTAGCCCGTTATTGGGACATTTTCACGAGCGCTGCGGGAAAAATTATTTCTGCAACAATACAGTATGATGCTTCTGAAATCACGATGGCTCCAACAAACATATCATTTAAGCCCGGAGCTGGCGTCTGGCAGGTTCCGGTTGGTACTCAAAGTTTTGGTGCCAATTCATTTTCTATTACAGGAACATCAGACATAAGCACTGTAAATTCTTCCTGGACTGCCGGAGCCGTAGGAACTTACTACTCTTACCAGACTGGTGACTGGGACAATCCTACTACCTGGACATCGGATCCGGGAGGAACCACTCAGGTGGGTTCGACAATACCCGGAGGCAATGATGCCGTCGTTATTCTGAATGGCAGAACAGTCAGTTTACCAGCCGATGTTACATCCGCATCGCTTAATGTTACTATTAACAGCGGAGGAATTCTTGATATGTCCACCTACCAATTTACTGCAGGGCTTGCGTCTCTTAGTGGAGAAGGTACACTGAAGCTGGCCTCGGTGAATTTTCCGGTAGCCACTATAAACACATTTGTCGATGCAGGAGGAGGTACTACTGAATATAATAATACTTCTGATTTTAACCTGCCTGCAGCCCAGACAACATACAATAATTTAACAATCAATGCAAGCGGAATCACAGCTACTCAATTAAACAACATTACCCTTAACGGCAATTTACATGTAAAACAGGGCACCTATCGTATAAATGATAACACGGCTGCAAGAAGACAACTTACTATTTTTGAAAATGTAACGGTTGATAATGGGTCTTTTATAACTATTGGTACAGGAGTAACCAATTCAACAACAAATCCTTTGGGAATTGGTGGAGGAACTGCTCCGTTTATTAATTATTATGATGCCCAGTCCCACAGAGTAGTAATTTATGGAGATTTTACCAATAACGGTATTGTCCGGTTTACCAATCTTAATTATCCTGTTTATAATGCTTTTCCGCCCACAGTAGTCGGAGCTACAACAGGTATGGCTACAGTTTATTTCAGGGGTGCAACCAATAACACCCTGACCTGTAACGGAACGACCAATTTTTATAACCTGGTTCTGGATAAAGGAATTGATCAGACATTCAGTTTGACAGTCTATTCTTCAGCTTACCCCAATTTCAGGCTTTTTGGGGCAAATATTGCAGGAGGTGATGGCGGGGGAAACAACCCGAATCTTAAGAAAGCCTTATGGATACGTACAGGTACTTTGGTTTTAAGGGGATTATCAATAATTCCTTCATTATCGGAAGGAACCTGCGCTGCCGAACCACCGCTCACGGTGGATCCTAATTCAGACTTTTATATACCGGCCAATGGGGCATTGATTCTCGACGGGGCAGATGTGGTTGTTCTGTCAACTGCTGATGATTACAGGGAAGTAAATGTAGCTTATGGAGTTGCTGCTCCAAGTAATGCTGCTGTTGGAATTGGGTTAAGCGGATGCAGTTCTTTCTCAATATACGGAAAGATACAGATTAACAACGGATATTTTTCCACCCGCGAATCGGGAGGTTTTATTACATGGGATGTCGCTTCAGGTCAGTTTGAACTTAATGGCGGCCAGGTTGATGCCAAACAATTCCGGGCTGCAGGGGGTGCAAGCGGTCTTGCTTCATTCACTCAAACAGGTGGTACTTTGTATTTACGCGGACGATTTCAGCGAACACCCACTCAGTATACCAGTGTAAACGATTTAAAGGATTTTTCTGCAGCTACGTTAAATACAAATCGAATTGCTGCTGCATTAAATGGTAACAATGGTACCCTGAACCTTAATGCGCCGGAAAATGTCTTTATTATGTCGGGAGGCACCCTGCGTATTTATGATGTGTGTGGTACTGGTGGCGGACAAAATGGCGCCTTCGAGGTATTTTCTTCAACGGCAAATATCAATGTTACGGGCGGTACCGTTGAAATTATTCCAACTACCGGTTCGGGAACTGATGCAACTACCTACCTGGTGGAATCAAACGCTCCTGTCAACAATTTTATTGTTAACCGGGTAAGTGGAACATCGCCTGTGCAACTGATAACCTATCCTTTATATGTTCTGAAAAATATAACTCTTCAATCGGGAGTATTCAATGCCAACAACCTGGATGTGACTATTGGGGGCAACTTTACTATTCTGGGAGGGACAACCTATACTACAGGAACTAACCGGACCATCTTCAGTGGAAACGGGAACCAGGTAATGACTGTTAATCTTGCAACACCGCTTACGCTGAATAAAGTAATTATCAATAAGGAAGCCACCGATATATTGTCCCTGTCGGGAACACAAAATACGGTAAATATTACCGATTCATTAAAACTGATCACAGGCCGTCTGAACGATAACGGAAAAATAATCAATTGCGCCGCTACAATATACAACTCAGGAATTCATTATGGTACGGGCAGGATTGTAGCTAATGGCACCATACTTCAATTCATTTCTGGCAATGGAACCGGTGTTTTTGAAAACCTGGAAATAAATAATACAAATGCCGCACCCGCTCCTGTATCATTGACAGCAAATGCTACTGTAAACGGCCAGTTGACATTTTCACAGAATAAGCTGTTTAATATAGGTACCTTTGGTCTGACACTGGGGTCTTCAGCTTCAGTTATAAATGGCGGTACCAACCGCTATATACAAACCAGTGGAAATGCCGGTGACGGTGGTCTTACTAAAATATATGCCGCACCCACAGCATTTAATTTTCCAGTCGGTGTCGTTAATTATACACCCGGCTCTGTTGGTTTCAGCTCGGCTCCTACGGCCTATGGGTCAATAACTGTGGTCCCTGTTAACTATTCACATCCTAATGTTACGACTCCCGGCAGAAGCCTTTCCTATTTCTGGCGTGTTAAATCATCGGGATTTACTTTGGGCGCAGCTATCGTTACTCATGGTTATACTTATGCCCAGGCTAATGTAGTTACAGGTGGCGATGTAACAGAAGATGAGTATGTAGCAGCACGCTATAATTCCTCAACCTATACGTGGACAAAAGGTACTGTAAATGATGTGGATGAAACCGTTAATATCATTGGAGAACCGGGGGCTGGCAACTTCCTGCAAAATGTGACTTTTATCGATGGTGACTATACGGCCGGTGATGATAATCCGACCGATCCCTTTGGAATACCTACGATCTTCTATAGTCGACAAACAGGGCTTTGGAGTGACTTGAATAACTGGTCATTAACAGGTCACACGGTCGATAATCCGCCTGCCACTCCTCCCGGAGCTTCCGATATCGTTATTATTGGCGATAACGATTCTATATATCTGGCAACCAATCTAACCGTGCCAAATACCGGAGTACAAAATTGTGCCAGCTTACAAATAGAAAGCGGTTCGGCACTGGATATTGGTTATAACCCGGGTTGTAACTTTAGCATGGTGATCAATCATACGAATGGAAACGGAAATTTCAGGCTTACTACTACAACCACTTCAGGAACAACCTATGGATTTCCATCAGGCGACTTTTCTGATTATAATGTGAATGGAGGTACTACGGAATTTTATACCCGAAATCCAACACCGGGTGCATACTTCATTCTTCCTCCAAATGTAACTTCATATGGTAACCTTATACTATCCGCTTTTCAAGGATCTAACGTTATATTGCCGAATAACAACTATACTACTATTTATGGCGATTTAACCTGTAACGGAAGTGATGCTGATGCGTGGCTGGCTGTGACGTGGAATGGTGCTTATGGAGCTATCCTTCCGAAAACTGTTCATATAAAAGGAAATCTTAATGTTAACAGAGGTTCGTTTGTTTTTATTTACAATGCCGCTAATGCCCAGACTGTTATTGTTGACAGCAATGTTATTGTGGCACCAGGAGCGGGACTTTATTCCTGGACAAATTCATCGGCAAATACTATAGAGATTGGAGGCAGTTTAATAAATAATTCCGATAACTCTGTGGCTCCATTCGGAACTGTAAGTCAGGTAAACCTAAGATACGGTGGAACGACCTGCAATTTGGTTTTCTTTGGCCCAAGCAATGCCTCTATAACCAATACGGTCAGTACGCCAACCACCGTATTAAATAGAGTCAGAGTTAATAAAGGCAGTTCCCAATCTACTACACTGACTGTCGATGTCGGTGGCACATTGAATACCTTAACCAACAACTGGCTTACCCTACAAAATGGTACGCTGATTTATGACCGGACCGGGAATTTTACCATAACAACAACCAGTACATTCACTATTCCGTCAACTTCGGGTCTTTATATCAATACTCCTTCCAATGTACTTATAGCCAATGCCAACTCCAATACCAACGACCTGTACCTGAACGGGAAACTTACCCTAATGAGTGGTAACATTTATATCGGGCCTACTGCAGCCCCGAACTATAACAACGACATTGAATACTCAGGAGGCGGATTTTCGGAAATTGATGTCCAGGGAGGTAATCTTATTATCAATGGTCAGGTACGAAGAAATCCGGCTACTACATCCGGAGTTTTAAAATACAACCAGACCGGAGGCCAGGTAGTAATTAATGGTAACAATTCATTAGCATCGAATGCTAAGTTAGAAATATTGAATGCCGGTTCAGTATTTAATATGAGTGGAGGATCACTTTATATAGTCCGCGGAGGCGGAGGTAATACTTACGGAGATTTGTATATTCGTCCTCAAAATTCCACGGTAACAGGCGGTGAAATCATATTTTCGCAGGTATCACCTCTCTGGACCTATAATGCGGTTCAAAATTATATATTGGATGCTACAGTTTCGTTGAACAATTTAACGATAACAGGTAAAAATTTCGGTACAAACCGGGATGCAACGGTTACTTTACTTATCAGTCCCATAGTTTTAAACGGTACACTAACACTTACAAACAACCGGAGTATTTTCGATGCAAATACATCCTTTAATATCAGTGTTACTATTAAAGGCAATTTAGATAATTCCGGAACTTACAATTATTATCAAAACCTCACAACATTCAGCGGTGGGATTCAGTCGATTTTAGGATCTTCTGCAAGTAATTTCTACGACTTAACAGTTAATCCCGTCACAAGTCTTACGCTCAACGGAAATACAACAGTTGATAATGACCTTACTCTGAGCAATGGGACTTTGATCTGTGGCGCCAATACTGTCTATGTGGCAGGCGATGTCGCCAACAACGCAACCTATACCGATACAAGTACTGGTATAGTATTGGATGGTACTGATAAACAATATATTTCAGGAACCGGAACATTCGGACAACTGGAACTTAATAATTCTGCAGGAGCACGACTCAATAACAGTATTACCCTGCAGAAAAACCTGATACTAACACAGGGTATATTTGATATTAACAAGTACATGCTAACCCTGTTATTGAACAGCAACATTCTGGGCGCTCCATTCAGTTCCAGTAAAATGATAATATCCGACGGAGTGTTTAGTAATGTAGGTATTACTAAATTTTTCGGCGTTATCGGTGCTCCTGTTACGTTCACTTACCCCATGGGGACTTCCGGAAAATATACTCCCGCTGTGCTAAGCATTAACTCAAATACGAATGTCGGTTCAATCCGGTTGAACAATATCAATAGTCATCATCCCGGCGTAATCGATCCGGCTAATGTACTGGATTACTATTGGGAAATTGAAAGCAACGGAATAATGGGTTTCAATGGTAATTTTGTCCTGAATTACCTCGATGAAAATGTAATGGGTACGCAGGAAAATAATTACCTAGCCGCCCGTTTGATTATACCGGGCACCAGCTGGAGTTTAACATCGGATGTCGATGATATTGCCAATACCATAACATTTAATTATGTAAATACCGATAATCTCAGCGGTGAATACACAGCCGGTATCAATACTGCTTTCCCTCCAAATGTACCTGAATATACAAGTAATACTGATGGAAACTGGACCAATAATACTATCTGGACTCAAACCGGAGGTACCTTTTATCCTTGTCCTGTCGGAGGACCTAACGGGTTTATCGTGATTGTTGATCATGAAGTAACCGTTGATAATAGTTATTGTTCGGCTTACAGACTGACTATCAACAATAAGCTGAAAGTTGTATCACCCTTTTTCGGACATAATTTTGGAACTGTTGATGGTGGAGGAACACTCTATCTCGAAAGTGGTACATTCCCTGCCGGAAGATATACTGACTTCCTCGATTGCTCCAATACCAGTACAATGGAATATGGAGGAACAGGAAGTTATACACTCATTGCCGACTTGTATTCAAGCATACCCAACTTATTGTTTTCCGGAACAGGTTCAAGAATATTACCCAATAATGATCTTACCATTTGTGACCGGTTAATAATAGGTACCCCTACTGATGGACCCACATTGAATAATAGCGTTAATAATCGGGAACTCACTATTTTGGGTACTATTGAGCGTTACAATACGGGAGCCTTTACAAGTGGAACCGGATCGGGAGCAACAGTAAGCTTTGCCGGATCTTCAGCACAAACCATTGGAGGAAGTTTAGGTGATTTCACAGGAACCAATGCATTCAATAATTTTGAGATCAACAATGCAGCAGGACTTACTATCAATGCTGGTGGGGCCATCGAAGTAAAAGGATATTTACTCCTCACTAACGGACTGATAAACACTTCTGCAACCAATACATTAACAATAACAAACTCAGCGATCAATTGTGTTACTCCGGCGGGAGGAAGTGCATCTTCATACGTAAGTGGGCCCCTGATCAAGCTTATCAATCAAAGCGATAATTTCCTTTTCCCAATTGGCCAAGGATCAGATATCGGCAACAAAATAACCCTTTCCGCTACATTAACAGGTCCTACCCTATGGACAGCTGAATATTTTAATCCGAACACCTATACAACATTCCAGCCTCCACTGACTTATGTCAATACACAAGAGTATTGGAGTGTAACTACTCCTGCAGGTAATCAGGCTATTGTGAACCTGAAATGGGATCCGTTGAGTGATCTTACTCCCCTTATGACTCAGAACGGATTATCGGATATGCGAGTTGCTGAGCATAATGGGGCTGACTGGATTGAAGTTGCTTCTACTGCCAGCGGCAATAACTATTATGGCAGTGTTCAATCAATAGGCCAAGTAGCATTTCCGGTTACCGGAAATAATGTAACCCTGGCCTGTATTAATGTTACCAAGCCTAAGGCGACATTATCCCCGACAGGCCCGGTATGCGGAGCAGCAGGAATACCAGTAACATTCTCCCAATCACCCGCACTAAATTATACATTAAGCTATTCTATCGATGGAATACCACAAACACCGGTAACTGTAGTGGCAGTGCCATACACTTTACCCACACCTTCGGCTGGTGTTTATCAACTTACTGGCTTTACTTACAACAATGGAGCTAATGTTGGAGTAGTAGATGTAAATACAGTTACTACTTATGACTTGCCAACAACTGCTGATGCAGGTACCGATCAGTCATTATGCGGTGCTTCAAGTACAACACTGGCTGGTAATCCACCGGTTACTGGTAGCGGATTATGGAGTATCATAAGTGGTACAGGAGGTACCGTAGTGACTCCTACTTCGCCGACCAGCGATTTTAATGGTACAAATGGAACAACTTATACCCTGCGCTGGACGATCAGTAACGGATCCTGTACTTCTTCCGATGATGTCATAATCGATTTCCCATTGCTCCCCTTGCAACCCGGTGCATTTATAATCAGTTCTCCTTCTGTATGTCAGGGACAAAGCGACGTTGTTTATGCAGTACCTAACGATCCTACTGTTACCTATAATTGGAATTACAGCGGATCGGGAGCCACTATCAACGGAAGTGGAAATTCCATCTCAATTGATTTTGATCTCACAGCTACAAGCGGTACACTAAGCGTCACTGCAACAAATGGTTGCGGAACAAGTGCTCCCCGTAATCTTGCTATTACGGTCAATCCTTTGCCCACACCTTCTATAATAGGTAATGCGGACGTTTGCGAAACAGAAACTAATACCTATTCCACTGCGGCAACAGGTAACACCTTTGTATGGACTGTTACGGGCGGCACAATTGATTCGGGACAAGGAACTGATCAGATCACAGTCACATGGGATACTTTATTACCACTCGGGACACTTTCTGCCGCTGGTACTGTTGAAGTAGAAGAAACCAATCCGGTAAGTTCTTGTCAGGCTACATCATTATTAAATATTACTATACACAGAGTTCCGGAAACCGGACCTGTAAACCATATTGATCAGGGATTGTATCCCTAATAACTTTTATGCCTGCTAATGGTGAAAATATAATTTAGTTATGAGAAGTTAATTTTAATCATTAAAATAAGTGCTTTTATGTAATAAATATTAATTAACTTAAATAAACTGTAACAAAGTACTTGATTTATACGGTATAAAGAATAATTAAAAAAAAATTTACTAATGTTTAACATATTAAAACAGGGAATTATGAAGAGAGAATTAAATTTCAGAATTATTTTTGCAGCAGCAGCATTATTTGTTACTGCCGGACTATTTGCTCAAACACCCATTCCGGGCTGGGATAACGGTGCGGGTGGAGATAACTACGACAATGCAGGAGCTACTTGGGTGACTGAAGGAAAAACAATTCCTTTATACGCCAGCCCCGATGCATATTATCATCCGGGTTACGTGCCTGCCACTGGTGTTGGTCTTACAGCCGGTTTTGTTTGGAATTGGACTTCAGCTGACGAACCTGCCAATATTACTTTTGGAGGAGCAGCTGACAACTACATTGAAATAACCGGGGTAAATGCCGGTGCTTATACTGTTAGTGTAGCAGAAGAATCCTCATGGGGTTGTGCTGATGCTACACCAGAGGTTATTACCATCAACGTTGTTGCTGTACCGGCCATGGCATTTGATGCTACTTCCATCACTTCTGAAGACTGTGAAGGCGGTACTTTTCCGGCTGCAATAGGAGTTGATGTCAGTGGAGGTTATCAGAACTTCCGTCTTGCCTGGACACTGGAAATCAAGACACTTACCGCTGGTGGTGCCGATGAATTCTGGTACGATGACGAAGACGGTACCGGACGGGTTGCAGCACAAAAATATGCTGTTGAGTATACTCAGCTTGCTCCTGAACCAGTTGCCGCATCAGGTAATCATGCCATCACAACAGTTACTGCTTTCAACGCAATTAATAATGGTACTATCGATGCAACTACAGTTTATACTTATAGCTTAAATGGTTTGAACGATCATGCTTCTCGTTGGGGAGATTTTCTTACCTTAGCTGCAGGTGCCGGAGTAAATGGTGCTGCTCCAGATGATTTTGTATACTATGATCTGGGTCCTGAAACGATTACAATGACAGTACATCCGACTCCGACAACCGGACCGATCTTCCATATCGATGCTACCTGGGCACTCTAATTTAGAGTACCCAAAAGCATAGTATAAGTATTAATAACTTAATATCACATACTCGTTGAATATACGATTATACATAGCAATAATTTCGCTGATAATATTCAATATACATTTCAGTAGCGGGCAGGTTCAACTTGAACCTGCTTGTGCTGAAAGTATTGAGCAATATGGCGTTACAGGTTTTAGCGATTCACAGTTTTGGTGGTATTTTGACCATAGTTATGGTGAAATAATCGATGGTGACGGAACAGATACTGTCATGATTCATTGGGGCTATGGAACAGGTGAAGTTGAATTGGAAGTACTAGAAGTAACCAGTGAAGGTTGCAGTAATGTACCTTCCCTTGCGACGCTTGATATAATGGCTCCTAACGTAGATTTAGGTTTTGATTTCCCAGAAATTTGTGATCAAGATACCTTACTCCTTTCAGTTGGAAATGATTTTCAGGCTCCTTATGAAATTTTATGGTACGATGGCAGCAGTACAGAAGATTACCTTGCCACTCAGACCGAACAAATATGGGTACGAGTTATGGATGGTTATGGCTGTATAAGGTACGATACTGTTTCCCTATTAGTGCATCCATTACCCGAAGTCAATTTGGGAGATGATACCATACTTTGCGATGTAAGAAATCCATACTATATCGATCCCGGTGACTATGCCCAATACAATTGGGTAAGCTCCTCAGGTAACGAATCTAATGCAAGTGACATGGATATCTTTCCCGCATCTTTAGGCAGCGATACTATTATTTTGACTATAACAGATTACAACGGATGTCTTACTTCCGATACTCTGGTTATTTTCCCATGCAATCTGGAAGTACTGTTTCAAGATATGCCAAACACAATTACTCCTAATGGTGATGACGAAAACGATGTATGGAATATACCTTATATGGATTTCTTTGATGATGCCATACTGGAAATATTCGACCGTTGGGGTCGCCTGGTTTACAGAACTACAAATGTGCTTGAAGAACCATGGAACGGTACTTCAGGTGGAAGAAATCTACCGATGGATTCCTACTATTTTGTACTAAATTTGAGTATGTTAGGTGCTCAACCTATTGTCGGAACTGTTAATTTAATTCGGTAGATTACCGTCAACTAATTAATGAAATTGGATATATTTGCCTGCAACTTTAACCAAACACATTCTAATAAATTTTATTTTAAAGAATGCGCGTTTCTCATTTAATATATACAATCACTCTAAGTTTCCTTATAACAGGTACTATTAAGTCTCAACAATTTCCCATTTACAGCCAGTATATGATGAATGGTTTTCTCCTGAATCCGGCTGTTGCAGGACATGAAGGGTATACTGCTGTTAACCTTACTATCAGGGAACAATGGCTTGGTTTGAAGGATGCACCAAGTACCTATGCCCTATCGGCACAAACCCGACTACTAAAAAACAGTTTTATCTCCCGATCAAAATCGGTACGTAAAAGAAAACGAGTCATGTCACGTAGTGGGAAAGTAGGTCTTGGCGGGTATATTTTCAACGATTCAAATGGAGCACTTAGTAAAATCGGATTTTCAGGAACCTATGCTTATCATATCACGCTTAACCGTTCTCAAATATCCATGGGAGCATCGTTAAATTCATTTCAATATAAGATCGACAAAAACAAACTAAATCCTGAGAGCCAGGATGACAGACTTCTGCTTGAGACCGAGAGCAAAGCTTTAATTACAGATGCTAACGTTGGTGGTTATTATTCCGATCGTAATATATATGCAGGCCTCTCTGTACAGAATCTTTTTGAGAGCTTTTTCAGATTGAATAACCGCGAGGGTGCCGGTTTCAAACTTGAGAGACATTATATTGCCATGGCAGGTTATCGCTTCGACATAATCGATTTTTTATTCATCGAACCCTCTTTTCTATTTAAAGCCAGTGAAAGTTTGGTAGCCCAGCTTGATCTGAATGCTAAATTTTACTATAAAGAAGACTACTGGGCAGGAATCTCATTCCGATCTGGTGGTGGCTCAAGAATTTCTCAGGAAAGTATAAGCGGTCGGGGATCATCATTAATAATTATGGCCGGTGCCAGAGTTGATAAATACTACTTCGGTTATGCATTTGATTATACCTTCAGCAGTATTAGTGCCAGAACAATTGGATCGCACGAAATAATGATTGCTGCCAAATTTGGCGATAGTGCCCGCCGTTATCGCTGGTTAAACCGTTATTAGGTCACCATTCGGAATATAGAGTTGTATTGTTTCCCTATAAAATACTCTATTAAAATTCAATTTTAATTCAGCTTATTTATCATTCTATTTGACTGTTTTGCTGTATTTTAGAGGCTTAAAATAATAAGTAAGGAAGTTAAAATCTGACTTTCAATTTTCCCATAATAAGGTATTTGGTATATTATAATTCGGGAAATTTTTATTAATTATTGATATATTTAATAAATATTCGTGTGAAATGTTACTGTTGAAGGTAATCTTTATGAAATGAGTTTTTTCAAAATAATACTAATATTTATTATTCTGACACTCAGCATATCAGATGACCTTAAGGCACAGCAGTTCCCCATTTACAGCCAGTATATGATGAATGGTTTTCTTCTGAATCCAGCCGTGGCCGGACATGAAGGTTACACTGCTTTCAACCTAACTGTCAGGAAACAATGGATTGGTTTGAAAGATGCTCCCAGCACTTATGCCCTGTCAGGACAAACCCGGTTATTGAAAAGTAGTTTTATTTCCCGCTCAAGATCTATACGCAAGAGAAAGAGAGTTATGTCGCGTAGTGGAAAAGTGGGTCTTGGTGGGTATATTTTCAACGATTCAAACGGGGCCATCAGTAAAACCGGACTTTCAGGGACCTATGCTTATCATATCACACTTCACCGTTCTCAAATATCCATGGGGGTATCATTAAGTTCATTTCAGTACAAAATCGATAAAAATAAGCTGAATCCGGAGAGCCAGGATGACAGGCTTCTGCTTGAAACCGAGAGCAAGGCTTTTATTGCAGATGCCAATATTGGTGTTTATTATACCGATCGTAATATATATGCCGGCCTCTCCGTGCAGAATCTTTTTGAGAGCTTTTTCAGATTGAATAACCGTAAGGGTGCCGGTTTCAAGCTTGAGAGAAATTATATTGCTATGGCAGGCTATCGCTTCGACCTGATCGATTTTTTATTCATTGAACCATCCTTTCTATTTAAAGCCAGTGAAAATTTAGTAGCCCAGCTTGATCTGAATGCTAAATTTTATTATAAAGAAGACTATTGGGCAGGTATCTCATTCCGGTCGGGAGGTGGCTCCAGAATTACTCAGGAAAGTATCAGAGGACGGGGCGCATCGCTGATTATTATGGCCGGCGCTAAGTTTGATAAGTATTTTGTAGGTTATGCTTTCGATTATACATTCAGCAGTATTAGTGCCAGAACCATTGGTTCACACGAAATAATGCTAGCTGCCAAGTTTGGCGATAGTGCCCGCCGATATCGCTGGTTGAATCGTTATTAGTTACCTAGTTGTAGAATCACTTTACTATTCAATTACCTGATTAAACAATTACACAATTAGACATCCGGACAATTCCTTCCTGCCTACTTTTGTCATGTCTTAATGAACTAAAAATTTGTATCTTTTCAAGGTATTAAAACTATATGAATTATGCCCAGCTTTACTAAAGAAGATGCTCTACGTTATCATGCATCAGGTCGTCCGGGAAAAATTGAAGTCGTTCCTACCAAACCGTATACAACACAATACGATTTATCATTGGCCTATTCGCCCGGTGTGGCCGAGCCTTGCCGCGAAATAGAAAAAAATGCGGAAGATGTATATAAGTATACTGCAAAAGGTAATCTTGTCGCTGTTATCTCAAACGGAACCGCAGTATTGGGATTAGGCGATATTGGCGCCCTTTCCGGAAAACCAGTGATGGAGGGTAAAGGCTTGCTATTTAAAGTATTTGCTGATGTCGACATATTTGATATTGAAATAGACCAGAAAAATGTTGAAGATTTTATTAAGACTGTTAAAGCCATCTCACCCACTTTTGGAGGTATAAACCTGGAGGATATTAAAGCCCCTGAATGCTTCGAGATTGAAGCAAGACTAATTAAGGAACTGGATATCCCTGTTTTTCACGACGATCAGCATGGTACTGCTATTATTGTTGGTGCTGCCCTACTAAATGCTCTTGAAATAATTAAAAAAAACATTCAGAATTTAAAAATTGTATTCAGTGGAGCTGGAGCTGCCGGAATAGCAGTTGCGAAAATGCTTATTTCTTTAGGAGTTTCCAAAGAACAAATTACCCTGTCAGATATTCATGGTGTCATTTATAAGGGAAGAAAGGAAGGTATGAATCCCTACATCAGAGAATTCGCTTCAGATACTTCAGAGCGCACCCTGGCCGAAGTTATTAAAGACGCCGATGTATTCATTGGTGTATCTGCCGGTAATTTGGTAACTAAAAAAATGATTTGTTCAATGAAGAGTAATCCGATAGTATTTGCACTGGCAAATCCCACTCCTGAAATATCGTATGAAGATGCTATGGCTGCCCGTGAAGATATAATTTTTGCTACGGGTCGTTCTGATTATCCTAACCAAATCAATAATGTACTTGGATTCCCATATATTTTCCGGGGAGCCCTCGACATCAGGGCTAAAACTATTAACGAAGAGATGAAAATTGCAGCAACTTATGCATTGGCAGAACTTACCAAAGAAGATATTCCGGAATCAGTCAATGCTGCCTATAAAAGCAAAAACCTGGTGTTTGGCCGTGAATATATTATCCCCAAACCTCTCGATCCCCGTCTGATAACAAAAGTTGCTACTGCTGTTGCCAGGGCAGCCATAGAAACAGGTGTCGCACGCAAGCACATCAGTAACTGGGAAACATATGAAGTAGAATTGATGAAGCGAATGGGTACTTACAACCAGTTGATTAATACTATGCACATTAAAGCTAAGCGTGAACCTAAACGAATTGTATTTGCCAGCGCTGATAATTATACTGTGCTTAAGGCCATTCAGGTTGTAAAAAGGGAAAAAATAGCCCTGCCCGTTCTTCTGGGATGTAAAGAAGATATTCAGACCATTGCTTCCGAAAACCGGTTGAATATTGAAGGATTGCAGATTATTGATTACCGCTCGAAATCAGAAATTGCAAAGAGACAGCAATATGCTCAACTTTTATATGAAAAAAGAAAAAGAAAGGGATTAACCCATTCGGAAGCCCTTGATAGGATGTACGACAGAAATTATTTCGGCATTTCTATGGTCGAGAACTTCGAAGCCGACGGATTTCTTTCAGGCCTTACCGGTAAGTATTCTGATGTTATTCGCCCTGCACTGCATATTGTTGGCTATAATAATAGCCTAAACCATATTGCAGGCATGTATATTATAATGACTAAAAACGGTCCATTCTTCTTTGCCGATTCTACCGTAAACATTCAACCCTCAGGCAGAATATTGGCCAATACCACATTGCTGGTAGCTAACGAAGTAAGAAAATTCAATATCGAACCGGTAATTGCCCTGACTTCCTATTCCAATTTTGGATGGATACGTGAAGGCAGCCCGAAACGAGTCCAGGAAGCTATTGAAATTCTGCATAACGATTACCCCGATCTGATTGTCGATGGAGAAATGCAGGCTGACTATGCGCTGAATAAGCAACTGCTGCAACAACATTATCCCTTCTCAAAGCTGGCCGGTCAGGATGTAAATACAATTATCTTCCCGAATCTTAGTTCCGGCAACATCGCCTATAAAATGATGAAAGAGCTGGGAGGATCTGAAATTATCGGACCTGTAATGCTCGGGCTTAAAAAATCAGTTCATATCCTGCAAATGAACAGTTCTGTAAGAGACATAGTCAATATGACGGCTATTGCAGCTGTCGATGCACAAACTCATTCAGATAATTTAGTCGAATTATAACCTCCAATAATTCGAGAGAAATGCTAATCTACTCGATTAAATTACATCAATGCAAATGAGAACAAACTGATTTTTAGTCCGATGGATTATAACTTTATAATTTTTACCTGGAATATTCGATTACCAGAATAACCACGCACAAGGTAAATACCCTTATTTAAATCACCTGATGTAATAACCAAAGAATATTGATTATCACAATCAATAACTTTAATAATTTTTCCTCCGATATCAACAATTTCAATTCGTGAAAGCGCAAAATCTGATGTAATTTCAAGGTAATCATTTACCGGATTTGGAGAAAGTATGAAACCCTCTGAAATTCTATCCGTCTTTTCTACCGTAGACACAATAGTGTATTCATAGGCACCTATATCAATTCCCAATCCCTGCGGACGAGAGTTACCCTCAATATCGGTCGGGGGAGCATTAACTGTAGTACCCTTATCTACTGCAAGACAACCGGGAATTAAATGGTAATTGTTGCTCTCAGTATTCTGAAATATCGATCCGGAATATGAATCATCGCCCTGAGGACTGACATAAAAGGTGGTGGCAATAGCCGGAAGTCGAAGAATAAAAACAAAAATAATTATGATCAAGGATCGCATAGGATGGATTTTTTATTTAACTGAAAATTATCTTAAATATAAAACCAACGCGGTTGCAAAGTAAAATATTGTTCTCTGCCAGTGGGGATAATGACATAGGGTAGTTACTGTTATTCCTGTTGAATAGCTTATCAATTCTAACAATAAAACGAAGATTCATGAAAAAAACCGCCCACGGCACCAGGGCGGCAACTAACAAGGAATAATGGAACGATGCAGGGCTATGAAAAATTTTTGATTAGTTCTACTTTCTTTATTCCGTTTCATACTAAAAAGTAACCCTAATAAGCATAAGTTTTATATTTCCGGATTGAAAATATTAGATCCGGTACTTGATTTTATCCCAGTAAGTAAATATTCCAGCTAAGTTTATAATTTTATAGTTAATTAAAGCTTGGCTTGCCATGAAACATTCACTTCTAATTCTTCTTCTTATGACCCTTTCCTCACCAAAACAAACATATTGTCAATCCATCACCGATTTGTTGCCAAAGTCAATTAAGGGATGGTCCCTGCGGGAAGCCGATAAAGTGTATACTCCGGAAAATCTTTATGATTATATCGACGGAGGTGCTGAACTGTATCTTTCCTATGGAATGAAGGAAGTAGCTAGTCGAATTATTACCCGGGATAATAGTGAAATTCGGATTGAGATCTTTGATATGATTGAAGCAAAAAACGCATTTGGTGTATTCACACATACCCGGACTCACGATGAAATGAAATACGGACAGGGTTCACAATATTTTACAGGAGCCCAGATATTCTGGAAAGACAATTATTTTGTTGCCATTACTGCCAACGATGATAATGAATCCATCCAATCGGCAATTAAGCTTATTGCGAACGAAATCGATGGTAACATACTATCGGTAGGAGAAATTCCGGCTATTATAAATTTACTCCCCGATGATGAAATGGAACCGGATGGTTACTTGTATTTCCATCATTATATATGGCTGAATTCATACTATTACATCACTAGCGACAATTTTCTGAATTTAAATCCCACAACCGATGCCGTGCTGGGCAAATATGGAACTAAAAATCATCGCAGGTATTTGCTTATTGTTAAATATCCGAATGGCGAATCTGCGGTGAACGCAAATAATTCTTTTAGGGAGCAATTACTGGAGACAGATAGTATTGTGGAACAGATCGAAGACGGAAGCTGGCTCGGAGCCACTTCCATTCAACAATACCTGGTGGCAGTATTCAATGCCACTACCCAAGAATTAGTTTTAGATCTAATCGAAAAAGCAGAAATCAAAATCACAAAACCATAAAATCATGAAAAAATCAACAATTTCCCGACGACAACTTATAAAGCAGTCCGCGTTTGCTGCTGTGGGTACCTCCCTGTTCTTCAGTTCGCCTCTCAGGGCTTTTGGACGATCGAAAGGTGCGGACCTAACGAAAGTAGTCCTTGTACGCGATAAAGAAGTTCTTATGGGCGAAGAGTTAAATTCTTCTGTATTGGAGCGGATGCTTAATGATGCACTGATAGAACTTACCGGGGCGACAAATGCCACGCTGGCATGGAAAAAAATTTTAAAACCTGAGGATGTACTTGGGATAAAAACAAATGTCTGGAATAATTTGCGAACTCCCCCGGAATTGGAACAAATACTAGTGGACAAAGCAAAATTAACAGGAATTTCTGGATCCAATATCAGCGTGGATGATCAAGGAGTACTCAACGATCCCGTATTCAAACGTGCTACAGCACTGATCAATGTGCGCCCCATGCGCACCCATGCCTGGTCGGGTGTTGGCAGCCTGCTCAAGAATTATATCATGTTTTCCCCGCGTCCTTCATCATATCACGACGATTCCTGCGCCGACCTGGCAAAGCTTTACGAACTCCCTGAAGTTAAAGGTAAAACACGCCTTAACATTTTGGTCATGCTTACACCTTTATTCCATGGTGTTGGCCCGCATCATTTTAATAAACAATATACCTGGGAATATAAAGGGCTTATTGCAGGTTTCGATCCTGTAGCAGTTGACTCGGTAGGTTTACGGATAATCCAGGCCAAGCGTACGGAATTCTTTGGTGAGGAAACTCCGCTGAATCCCCCGGCAAAACATATTCTTCTGGCCGATACCCGGCATAAATTAGGTACCGCCGATCCGAACAAAATTGATCTGGTAAAAGTGGGATGGAAAGAAGGAATATTGATATAGAATAGTAGTGGAAGGATGAATAATTGGGTAGACAATTAATTTTAAAAATTCCACGTTCCGCGATACAAATCAATTTCAGGTTGCCGAATTCTAAATAATGATCGGATCAAGCAACATCTTTGTAATTAAGTTGTCTATTTGAAGAAAATAGTTTTACCCTTAGAAGCGTAAAGCTATCATTCCGAAAATGATGAATTATATAAAAACCATACATATGAAAACAAAAATAATTGCAATATTAATTGCAGTCTTAACCGTATCTTTTTATTCCTGCGAGATAAATGAACATATTGTACCTTCAGGTGATATCACTACACAAGTAAAATATTTTTCGGACTATGACGCTATAGATGTTTCAAATGCTTTTACCGTTTATGTGAATTTCTCCGAAACGGAAGAAATTATTGAAATTGAGGCTGACGATAATTTGCAACCGTATATCGAAGTCAGGAAAGTATCCGGCACACTATTTATCGGACTGAAGAATCACGTGAATATAAGAGGTAATGCCACTCTGAGAGTTTATATTACAACAAAAAATGTAACCGATTATACATCATCGGGAGCATCCAGCTTTATTATACAGGACAAGCTTTCTGCCAATACTGTAAACATTCATCTTTCGGGAGCCAGTTACTTCAGTGGTGATCTGGAAGTAAATCATGCCATTGCTTCCCTGAGCGGTGCATCAAATGTAGAAGTTGAGGGAAATGCAGACTCATTCGATGTTTCGGCATCAGGAGCCAGTAACATAAGTAATTACGACTTCATTCTTGAGGACCTGGATATTCAATTGTCCGGTGCAAGTAATGCCTATCTTACCGTAAATAATGAGATATCGGTAAGAGCATCAGGCGCCAGTAATCTGTACTATAAGGGAACTGGTGTTGTAGTTAGCCAGAACTTATCGGGCGCCTCACATGTAATCAAGGTGGATCAATAAAGTTAAATGGTATCAGTATCTGAGTAGTAAATCTTATTACACAAATAGAACTTAGCCCTGATAATGCAAGTAATCAATTGAAGCTATTCGCCGAATGCAATAGGGAATACGCTCGCCAGTATTCACTATTCACATTGAAATAGCATATTAAGTGTGACACCAGTAAATACTATCTCTTCCTAATGCCCTACATACTTGAATGATACTTTCACTTTGGCCCGGTAGGTTTCAATTTTGCCATCCTTAATATGAATATCAAGTTGTGATACTTCAGCGACCCTGAGATCACGTAAGGTCTCGGATGCTTTTTTTACAGCTGCTGCTGCTGCCTTTTCCCACGATTCTGTACTGGTACCAACCAATTCAATGATCTTATAAACACTTTCTGCCATGACTGTTATGTTTAGTTATTACTAATTGGGAATTTCTTACAAGTATGAAGTCTTCCTATAAAGTTAAGACAGAATACTTTCAAAGTCAATTTTTTGGGCGGAATAGTTCTATCTTTATACAATTGGAAATCAGAAAGCTGAAATCAATAGTCATATAAGTAACCTCCCGGAACTTAAAAATACGATATATGCTCTATAGTATACTATCGCGACTTATTGTGCTGCTCCATTTTGCATTTATCTTGTTTGTATTATTTGGTGCATTACTGGTATTAAAATGGCCCAAAATAGCCTGGTTACATGTTCCTCTTGCATTGTGGGGTATTATTGTTGAGTATTTCAACTTCATCTGTCCGCTTACACCCTGGGAAAATCATTTTCGTAAATTGGCAGGCAGCACTGTTTATGAATCGGGATTCATAGCGCACTATATTATACCCCTGATGTATCCTGAAGCATTATCGCGGAACCTTCAGTTTATTTTGGGATCGGTAGTACTGCTTATCAATTGTCTGATATATGGAATACGTATCCGTCGCTTAATAATAAAGAGGAAGGCGAAAACTGAACCGTCGATATAATATCAATGTAATGGCTAATTCAATAGAAAAACGGTTTACTTTTCGTTTCTATGCCGAGCTGAACGATTTTCTGCCGAACAATAGGAAGCAAAAAGCATTTGTTTACTCGCTCAAAACACCTGTTACTATCAGCGAAGCCATAGAATCGTTGAGTGTTCCCCTTTCGGAAGTTGACCTAGTACTCATTAATAGTAAACCTGTTGAGTTGAATCATACTCTGCATGAGAATGATTATGTTTCGGTATACCCGGAATTCGAAAGTTTTGATATTACATCGGTGGCTACTACACGAAAAAAACCGCTTCGGACCACACGCTTTATTCTTGATGCTCACCTGGGTAAGCTGGCAAAATACTTACGAATGCTGGGATTCGATAC
>CAZMVE010000003.1:0-18453 GCA_964569585.1 uncultured Bacteroidales bacterium
AAAATTAATTACTTTAAAACTTTAATCTTATCTGCGCGGAAATTAAGTTTTTTCCTAATTTTAAGCTTGCACTATTTCTGATGGAAATCACTGTTCTCTGAGGAGTAAATTTTTTTTGACTCTCACTTACAATAACAGATTTGAAGTGAGTAAATTTATTCTGAGATCTGAACCCATCGTGAATTAGTTTTCATTTCATTGGAGATATATTAACGAGAATGGCTGTTCCGCGAAGAAGTCCGTTGCGCAAAATTCGTCAAACCAATATCGTCTATCCTATAATTTTGGGTGTTGGTGTCGTTGTGTTTTTATTTCTTCGAAACTTTGATCCCTCCATTTTTAAAGAAATAAGTTTTAACCGTTTTGCAATTTTATGGCTGATTGTTGCAATGCTCCTTATGGGAGTGCGCGATGCAGGCTACATGATAAGACTCCGTATTCTTAGCGATGCCCAGTTAAACTGGCGACAAACTTTCAGGATTATAATGCTCTGGGAATTTACTTCGGCCATAACTCCTTCGGCTATTGGAGGTACCAGTGTTGCCATAATTTATGTCAATAAAGAGGGCCTGAATATTGGAAAATCGTCTGCAGTGGTTATGGCTACATCATTCCTCGATGAACTTTACTTTCTTCTAACTTTCCCTTTACTATTGATATTTATAAGTAGTGAAAGACTTTTTCAACTCGATGGATATAATCAGGGATCTCTACTATTTTCCAATGATTTCTTTCTTTTTGCTTTAATTGGCTATTCAATTAAACTGATTTATTTATTCATTTTAAGCTATGGCTTATTTTTCAATCCCCGAGGTTTAAAATGGCTTTTACTTTGGATCTTTAAACTCCCCATTTTACGCCGATGGCGCAGAGAGGCTAACGAAGCAGGCAGTGAAATTGTAACATCGTCGCGGGAATTAAGAAGAAAACCTTTTGTATTCTGGTTAAAAGCATTTATTGCCACCGCTTTTTCGTGGACTGCAAGATACTGGGTAGTAAATGCACTTTTTCTGATTTTCTTCATCGTACCCGATCACTTTCTGCTTTTTGCCCGCCAACTTGTTGCCTGGATTATGATGCTCATCTTCCCAACTCCGGGAGGAAGCGGAGGATCGGAATGGGTGTTTTCCTATTTTTTCAGGGATTTTATACAGATCAATTCTGTTCACAAAGAATCATTCTCACTTGTACTTGCTTTCCTCTGGCGACTTATTAGTTATTATCCATACCTTCTGATAGGGACAATAATTTTCCCACGCTGGATACGTATGAAATTCGGTGCAGGTAGTAATAATAAAAATTGAAAAAATCCTCATTTAGCCAGTAAAATAAACGTTCATAACTGTACTTCTGAAATTGCTGTGAAAATGGGTATATTTGAGTTGTGAGTATATAATTATTTAATTAATTATTTTAAATATTCATGAAGATTTAATAGATTTAGTTTATATAGTTACTGATATTGAACGGAATTCAGTTTTAACACGATTTTTATGACGGTAACGGACCAGGATTTTCAACTATTTATATATGCTTTAAAGACTTCTTCAAAATATGACTTCAGTGAATATTCTGAAAAATCGCTTAAAAGAAGATTGACGAAGATATTAGCCGATAACAAACTTACTCTTAATGCATTAATTAATAAAATCAAGAATGATACCGGATTTGTTGAAAAGATAGTTAAAGAAGTTACTGTCAATACAACTGAACTCTTCCGTGATCCGCCGGTATGGCATGCATTACGCTATGCCATTCTACCTAAGCTAAAAAACAATTCCGTAATTAATATTTGGCATGCAGGCTGTTCAACTGGTCAGGAAGTATACTCTCTGATGATTATCTTAAATGAAATGGGGCTTCTGGAAAAGTCGAAAATTTATGCTACTGATCTAAATACCGATGTTATTGAACAGGCTCAAAAAGGAGACTACAAGTACCGGTTTAATATTGGTTATCTTGATAATTTCGATAAAGTAATTAAAGAAAATCCCTATAACTACGAAGAATATTACGACGTACCCTATGATAAATATTTCCAAATAGATAAGCCTACTGATACTATAAAAATGAATGACTTTCTTAGAGAAAAGCCTATTTATAAGAAGCACGACCTGGTGAAGGAAGGTAATACACTCTATGTTAAGTTTGATATCATACTCTGCCGGAATGTTATAATTTACTTTAATTATAACCTGCAAAGTAAAGTCTTCGATTTATTTCACCGGAATCTTTATGATAACGGTTGCCTTTTACTGGGCATGCATGAAACAATTCTTGGCTCCTATTCTGTTAAATTTCAGAAAAAGGGCCATGCATACTATAAAAGTTAATATTTAGCAGCTATGAATTTCAAGCGAATAAATATAAAATACAGATACATCTTCCAAGTTGCAATCTTCATAATTTATGCTGTATTGCTGAGTTTTATCTTCCTATTCATTATGAATCGTATCCGAAAGGATCGTGATATTTCCCAGGTATTTCAAAAATTACAATCCCAGATAACAGTTAATCACAATAGCTATCAAAACTTCTTGCTGAATACGAAAAATGGAGACAGCTTCTATCGCGAAGGAGAAAACTACTATACCAATGAATTCCAGAATTCCATAGCGCTCATAAGGGATTCACTTAGCATTTTAAAGAGCAAAACAAACTATAATAATAGAATAGCTGGAACTGCCTTGTTTGATAGTGTATTACAGGACCTTGATAATTATCAGGCAGTATTCAGACAAACAACTCTTGTATTCAAAGAACTTGGTGACCGAAATACAGGTAAAATAGCATTGCTTATCAATAGTTCTGAAAATCTTTTGAGCCTATTTCAGGGAGTTGAAATACCCGAGATATCCTCTTTCCCCATCCGGTTGCTCGAGCAGGAATCTGAATATCTGGCTAACCCTGGTAAAGCGAAGTATAATGAGATTATGTATTTGCTTGATGAGTTAAAATATAATCCTGCCCTGTCCGAATCGGAATCTTTTTCACTTCTGATGGTTGATATCGGACAACAAGTTGAAACTTATAAAGAATGTCTTGAAGATTTACAAAATACTGTTAATCGACTAAGTGGCAATAGTGAAGATGCCTTTTACACTATGATGGAAACAAGTTTAGTTCAATTGAATACTGCTTCTAAGAAATTAATAGTAACACAAGAAACCATTCTCAAGAATAAAACCAGGTGGTTGATTCTCCTGGGGGTGTTAATAATAGTAATCCTTTCCATTTTATATGTCATACAGTTTATAGCTTTCTATAACCGACTTAACAGACCTTTGCATAATACTATCGATTATTGTTACAGTTTGTCGAAAGGTAAAATTCCTGAAAGTACGCTTAAAACAGAAGTGCCACTTGAAATATCCTATCTGAATGAAAATTTAAACCGTATTACAATATCGCTTCAGGAAAAGAAAACATTTGTCGACAGCCTTTTGAAACAAAAGTTTGATACTGATTTAAACCTTCAGGGAAAGAATGACACTTTCGGGAAAACACTTATAGCGCTTAAAGAAAACATGCGTAAGGCGCGCGATGAACAAATTAAACATGCTGAAGATAATCAGGTACGCAGGTATCAGAATGAAGGTATTGCAAAATTTGCTGATATTCTTCGTAATAATAGCGACAATCTGGATAAATTATCCGATATATTTATCAAGGAGATTGTTAAGTATCTTGAAGCAATTCAGGGAGGGTTATTCCTTCTCGAGAATGACAATGAAACATTAAAATTGGCAGGCGCATTTGCTTACAACCGAAAGAAATACCTTACCAGGTCGATTAGGATGGGCGAAAGCCTCGTAGGTACCTGCGCTCTTGAAAAAAAGACGATTAACCTCAGTGAGATCCCTGATGAATATATCGAAATTACTTCCGGTTTGGGTGATGCTCCACCCAATAATCTACTACTGCTGCCAGTAATGCATGAAGAACAACTGATTGGTGTACTCGAAATCGCTTCCCTTACTAAGTTCGATTCCAATCAGATTTCATTAAGCGAGAAAATAACAGAAAGCATGGCATCTACCATTATTAACGCTCGTGTTAATTCGCAAACATCTGAATTGTTGCAAAAATCGCAGCAACAGGCCGCAGAAATGGCCGAACAGGAGGAAGAAATGCGACAGAATATGGAAGAATTAAAGGCAACACAGGAAGAATCGGCCCGAAGGGAAGAGGAACTGGAAAGTATACTCAATGCTATCGATCAATCATTTTATGTGTTGGAATATGACATCGAAGGAATCATTACCAAAGTTAATCAACGCTTCCTTTACCTTGTAAATCTTCCAACTGAGAAAGTAATTGGCCTGAAGCACTCCCAACTGTTTGGGAAAAGTAGTAAAGTTGATTCATTATTCTTCGCAAATATAGCTGAAGGGAATACAGTTGAACTGGTAGAAAAAGTAGAAGTAAATAATAAACTGCTCGAAATAAAAAATACATTTTCTCCGGTTCGAAAAAAAGCTGGAGACACACTTAGAATATTGAATATAATGACAGTGGTCATTTAAGCTACAATAAGTAAATACATGATAGAGCTTGGAATTGTTGATATAAGAGAAATTATACGGTTAATTAAGAATCAATACGATATTGACTTTTCGACTTTTGCACTCACTTCTTTTAAGTACAGGCTAGAACACATTATTGCAAAAAATAATCTTACAAGTCCTGAAAACCTGTATCGCAAACTTACCGATCATCGTGAGTTCTTCGATACATTCATCCACCAGCTATTTGTGCCTTCAACTGAAATGTTTCGCGATCCTTCGGTTTGGCGTTGGTTGAGGGAAGAATATTTTTCCAATATGGTCAATGAAGACCTGATCAACTTCAAAATTTGGTTACCCTATTGTGTGTCGGGAGGAGAATTATATACAATCTGTATATTGCTTCAGGAACTTAAACTGCTGAACCGTGTTAAGATCATTGCAACAATCTTTAGCGATACTTCACTTGAATTTATAAGATCTGGTGAGTATCCGCTGAAAAAAATTGAAATTTCAGTCGAAAATTATACCCGTTTCCAGGGAGCCGGAGAATTTAATGATTATTACAAATTGGAACAATATGCGGTCCGCAGAGATGCCTCGTTAATTAAAAATGTTGAATTCATCAAAGATGATATTAACTTTAATATGGCTCCAAGAAATGTAAAACTTATCCTGATGCGAAACGTAATGATCTATTTTAATCCGACCTATCAGGAAAATGTATTGTATAAAATGCATAACACTTTATCGGGATCAGGTAATTTATTAGTGGGATTAAAAGAATTGATCAAACAAAATCAGAATTCTCACAATTTATTTGAAACTGTTGATATTAATGAAAGTATTTATAAAAAGAAACCGAACTGACAGGAATGAATTATAAAGCAGTAATAATAGGAGGATCAGCAGGTAGCTTCCAGATTGTAACTCGAATTCTGAATTCGTTGAGTTCTGGCTTTCCGGTGCCTGTCCTTCTTTGTTTGCACAGATTGAAACATGTCAGATCAGGGTTCGTTGAAGCACTTTCATTAAAAGCAAATATACCTGTAAATGAACCCTACGATAAAGAGCAACTTAAAGCCGGTCATGCTTATCTTGCACCTGCAAATTATCATATGTTCCTGGAACTGGCCAACCGCATAGCACTTTCAGCCGACGAACCTGTTAATCATTCCCGTCCGTCCATCGACCTTTCATTTATAACTGCTGCCAATGCCTACCGCGATAAATTAATTGGCATTATCCTTTCCGGGGCAAATCGCGATGGGGCTTTCGGACTTAAGAAAGTCGCCGATAACGGTGGAGTTACTATCGTTCAGGATCCAACGGAAAGTGAAGTCAAAACTATGCCCGAATCGGCCCTGCAACTTACAAAAGTTGATTACGTATATTCCACAGATCAAATTATAAAATTCTTACAAAAGCTCTGATATTCATGATAATAAAAGAACATAGGGTACAAATGCTGGCACTTTTTACCGCCTCAACTATCTGCATCCTGCTTATGGCCATATCATTCTGGAATCAGGGTTTAAAGGCAGGTACTGCATTTGGAATCTGGCCAATGATCTTTCTAATCCTTTCTCTAGTAGCCGGTTCCGCTTTTTTGGTTCTTCATCTGAAAACTACTAACGCTAAAAAACTCCATACTATTATACAGGAAAAAGTAACCGAAGAACGCCAAAAACTCCTTTCTGAATTTGAAAAAAATAAAGAAACTGTAGCTGATGACAAACAAAAATCGGAGATAGAAGCTGAAAAAATCGTTCCTACAGGCAATATTAAAACTGAGGAATCATTTGCAAAAAAATTATTGCTCAATCTATCGAATGAAGTACAGGTTTCAATTGGCGTATACTATCATTTTAATAGTAAATCGAAAAAATATCAATTTTTAACAGGATTTGCTATGCCAGGAAAAACTCCGCCTCCTGATTTTAAGGCGGGCGAAAATTTAAATGGACAGGTTGCCGAATCGAAACAATTAATGAATTTAAGAAATGTTCCCGGTGATTATTTTAACATTGAATCGGGTATGGGTAAGGGTAAACCCAGAAATATAATAATCGCACCTATTGTGGATAACAACAGAACGGTTGCTATCATTGAAATCGCTACCTTTATTGAAGCTGATACCAAATTAGAAAAAATGATGAACGAAGTATGTGCACTTGCGGCAAAGAAACTCAAACAAATACATAAGACGCAGGAGTAAGGGTATGACAAAATTATTAAATCTATATCAAAAATATATTGGCAAGGTGACTAACCCTCTTCCAATTGTTGTTATTATAGGTTGTATCCTACCTCTTATAGCCTGGATAATCGAAATAATTACCAATAAAGTTCCTATTACTCCCTCAGGAATTATTCTTATTCACAAGCTGAATCCATCGCTAATTATTCTTGATTTTGTTCCCCTGGTGTTTATTTCACTTGCCCTTCTGACATACTACCAGCAAAAGGCGCGGATTCTCGATTTCGATGAGCAAATTTCAGGTCATGATAAGCGTTTGCAACAAATGGCAGAATTTGCCAAGCAAATAGGAGAAGGTAACTATAACACTACGCTTGATCTTTCGCAGTCGAACGATGCACTTGCTGAATCGCTTCTGATAATGAGAGAAAATCTTCTCTCTAACCATAAAAAAGAAACTGAGCAAAACTGGATAACAGAAGGTAAAGAAATCATATCTGATATTCTGCGCACTCACAGTAAAATCGACGAACTTTCAAATAAGGTAATTCAATCGCTGGTTAAATATGTAAATCTCGTTCAGGGGGCATTATATTTATATGATGATGAAGCTGAATTATTGCGAAATGTTGCGACCTATGCCTATAATCGAAAAAAATATATAAATCAGGAATTTAAAGTTGGACAAGGATTAATTGGGGCATGTGCCTACGAAAAGGAATTCATCTATCGTACAGAAATCCCTGATGATTATATTTCGATTACTTCCGGAATACTCGGTGATCAAAAACCTCAAAGTATTCTCCTTGTCCCCCTGATTTCTGATGAAAAACTGCAGGGAGTTATTGAATTTGCAACCATTGAAAAGGAAATTCCTGAACAAACAAAAAGATTTCTTATCGAGTTAAGTGAAATTATTGCGCGTACCACATTCAATCTGAAAGTTAATCAGCGTACCGAAAAGCTTTTGCTCGAATCACAGAAAATGACCAGTGAACTACAGGAAAATGAAGAACAACTGCGTCAGAATGCAGAGGAAATGCGGGCAACTCAGGAAGAGCTTCAGAAATCGAACGAACAACTTGAGTCCAATATTGTGAAAGTTGAAAATGCTCAGAAACGGTTGTATTCACTTCTTGAAAACGCCTCGGAGATTATCTCAATCTATGACGAGAATATGGTCCTTACTTATGAAAGCCCCTCTGTTACGAAAATATTAGGTTACACTCCTCAGGAAATGATGGGTGGAAAAGATATGGACCGGCTGACACGAAAAGGTGAAAATGCTATGCGGCAATTGTTCAAACAGGTCATAGCTAATCCCAGTGAACCGGTTAGTATTCAGTATACCTACATGAAGAAGAACGGGCAGAAAATATTTCTTGAAACCACAGGCCGTAACCTGTTAAACGATTCTGCAATAAAAGGAATCATTCTGAATTCAACGGATATTACTGAACGTAAAAGAGCTGAAAAAGAAGAGCGCATGCGCAGTAAGATGCAGGCTCTCTCTGAGAATTCACTCGATATGATTCTTCGTCTGAGTACTGTTGGACAATTCTTCTATGCTAACCCGATGGTTGAAACCTATACGGGAATTAAAATTAAAGATCTGCTAAATAAAACCCTCAATGAGGTAAACTTCACCGAAATACTTTTCAATTATTTCCGCGATACAATTGAACAGATAAAGACTAATCCTGAAAAAACCACAACTGAAATTACTATTCCTATAAAACTTAAAGATACCGATGAAAAT
This sequence comes from uncultured Bacteroidales bacterium, assembly GCA_964569585.1. Taxonomy (GTDB): domain Bacteria; phylum Bacteroidota; class Bacteroidia; order Bacteroidales; family UBA10428; genus UBA10428. The sequence goes on from CAZMVE010000003.1 coordinate 8,465, forward strand.
GGCAGAATAATGAGTTTTAATGCCATCCCTGAATTCAACGAAAATGAACTTGAAACCATATTATTTGTCGGACACGATATTACTGAGGCCAAGCGTATTGAACAGGAGATACAGGATAAAAACCGGAAGATTGAAGACTCGATAAATTATGCCCAGCGCATTCAAACCTCCATTCTTCCCGATAACAGGATTCTACGCGAAAGCCTTTCAAAATCTTTTATCTTCTATCGTCCGCGCGATGTTGTCAGTGGCGATTTCCCCTGGTTTTTCCAGAAGGGTAACAATATATATATTGCAGCTGTTGACTGTACAGGACACGGGGTACCAGGAGCATTGCTTTCGTTTATCGGTTACTTTCTGTTAAACAATATTGTCGACCATGAAGGTGAATTTACTGCCGCCAGCATTATTGACAATTTGCATTATTCTGTCCGCAAAACGCTTAAACAAGAGCATAATGAGGCAGAAGCCCGCGATGGCATGGATATAGCATTTTGTAAAATCAACTACCAGAAAAACGAATTGCAATATGCAGGTGCCCATCGTCCACTGTATTTATTACGCAAGGGCGAACTGGAAGAATTTAAGGGCGACCGAAAAGCCATCGGTGGTATCCCCCATAGAAAAAAACAAGAAAAAGACTTCACTAATTATAGTATCAATACTCAGAAAGGTGACAAAATATTTTTCTTCTCAGATGGATTAACTGATCAACTGGGGGGGCCGGATATAAAAAAATATTCTCCGGCCAGGGTTCGGGAAAAAATTGTTGAGAACAAGGACTTGACTATGAGTGAATTTAATAGTTTCTTTGCCAAAGATTTTGAAGAATGGAAAGGAAACAATAAACAAATTGATGATGTACTTTTAATAGGTATTGAATTTTAAACGATTAAATAAATCAGGTGTATTATGGACAACAAAAAAGATGTGAAAGGCTTTCTAGAATTTGTTTACGAATTTTACAAATCAATGAAAGCTCATGAAATTACGCTGGTGTATGAAGGTGAAATCACACATCAGATAACCAAAGCTTTTACATCGCTTACTGAATCGAACATGGCAAAAGATGATGAACCTGGAAATGTACAGCGAAAGGTTTTTCATGTCATGGTTGAGTGTTTACAAAACATAAGTAAGCACGCAGATGACTTTACCTCAAGTGATTTTCTGTTCTCGGGCAGAGGTATCTTTCTTGTAAGTAAAGGCGATAATGAATACAGTGTAACCACTGGAAATGCTGTCGATAACGATAGGATTGAAGAGCTCACTAACATGCTTGAAATGATAAACACTATGGACAAGGAAGAATTGAAGGGCCTTTACAAAACACAGATGAAAGAAGGACGTTTGTCAGATAAAGGAGGTGCCGGGCTTGGTTTCATTGATATCAGGCGGAAAACAGGTAAAGAGCTTGAATATCACTTTCTTCCGATTTCGAACGATACATCATTCTTTTTATTAACTTCGACTATTTCAAGAGAAGACATTTAAACTAATTGTTTAGCTATGGAAACTATCAAAATTCAAGGAACTGAAGATACTCCAAAAGTAATACTTGACAAGGATACTGATCTCATGGAAATTTCAGGACGCTCATTGCCAGAAGACGTAGCTTCATTCTATGAACCTGTGCTAACATGGCTCGATGAGTATGCACAAAATCCGAATCCAAAAACGATTTTTAACTTTAAACTGATATACTTTAATACAGCATCATCAAAACTTTTACTCGACATCCTGATGAAGCTTGAAGAAATTCATGAAGCCGGACACGATGTTCTCATCCGTTGGCATTTCCCTGAAGATGATGAAGATATGGAAGAAGCAGGCGAGGAATATGCAGATATTGTTGATGTTCCGTTTGAACAAGTTAGCTATTCAGCATAGCATTTTCAGGTCTGTATCCTGTTTATTAACTTTTGATCCATGAGTGAGGAAATACTGAAGGCTTTAATGCAGTTGTTTGCCATTGTTGCAAAACAGGATGAGGGCGTTGAGCCAACCCAGGTAGAATATGTTAAGACATTTTTAGAGCAACAACTCACTGCTGAAAAGGTATCAGAATATTTTACTCTTTTTGCACAACATGCCGGTCTTAGCGATGATGAGGAACAAGAGAAGAACCGGCTTACCTCAGTTAGGGATTCTGTTCGAATTCTAGGATTATGTAAAAAAATAAACAAAACCCTTACTCAAAAACAAAAAGTCGTTGCACTGACTCGTTTATTCGAAATCATCAATGTCGATAGAAAATTTACCGATCAGCGCATGGCTATTCTCAATACAGTTGCAGAAGTTTTCAACATCTCCCAGGAAGAATTTAAAAGTATAGAATCGTTTGTCGTAGAAAACGAATCGCAAGAGCTTGACAACAGCAATATTCTTATTATAAACGATCAGCATGAACGATTCAAGAACGCGAAGAAAATACTGACCAAGCATCTTAATAAAAATATCTTTATACTTCGTGTACAGAGTGTTGATCTGTACTTTTTGAAATATACCGGTAATGAAGATCTATTTTTAAACGGCCTACCTATCAATTCAGCCCGGATTTATCTTTTCGCCAACGGGAGTACCGTAAAATTGACAAAAGGAGCACCTGTTTATTATAGCGATGTTGCAGCACATTTCCTTGCCGATATTACTTCAAGTAAAATATCTTACACCGCAAGAGATCTTAGTTTCCGTTTCCCGAACGGAAACCTGGGTATACGAAAAATTACCTTTTCCGAAGGTCACGGTCGACTGATTGGAATTATGGGTGCCAGCGGTGCCGGAAAAACTACATTAATCAATGTCTTGTCCGGAATTGATAGTCCGACAGAAGGTAAAGTTTTTATTAACAATATTAATCTTCATACGGAAAAAGAAAAGCTTGAAGGGGTAATTGGATTAATCCCCCAGGACGATCTCCTTATTGAAGAACTCACAGTATTCGAGAACCTATATTACAATGCCAAGTTATGCTTCAAAAACAAATCTGATGAGGTAATAACACAACTGGTACATAAAACTCTTACTAATTTGGGGCTTTTCGACCGTAAGGACCTGAAAGTCGGATCTCCCCTGAAAAAGACAATCAGCGGAGGTCAGCGTAAACGTCTGAACATAGCCCTTGAACTGATCCGTGAACCTTCCATACTTTTCGTCGATGAACCTACATCAGGTCTGTCTTCACGCGACTCTGAGAATGTAATGGACCTGTTGCGTGAACTCGCTCTTAAAGGTAAGCTCATCTTTGTTGTCATTCACCAACCCTCATCCGATATCTATAAAATGTTTGATAAAATGATTATTCTCGATACAGGAGGCTACCAGATATTCTACGGTAATCCTGTTGAAGGAGTGATGTTTTTCAAACGTATGGACGCCCAAATCAATAGTGAAGTTGGCGAATGCCCCACATGCGGTAATGTTAATCCCGAACTGATCTTTAACATTATCGAAGCCCATGTTGTGGATGAATTTGGTAATTATACCGATATACGAAAAGTGTCGCCCGAACAATGGGAAGATAATTATCAACAGAATTTTTCACCTGATGAAGTTGAAGTTGTTGCGGAGGAACCTCCGAAATCCCTGAATATTCCCAATTGGTTCTCTCAGTTAAAAATTTATAGCATTCGCGATTTCCTCTCAAAGATCAGTAACAGGCAGTACGTTTCATTAAACCTTCTCGAGGCACCTGTATTAGGGTTTATCCTTTCGTACTTGATACGTTATATCGAGGACCCTAATTCAAAAATATATATATTCAGGGTTAATGAAAATATGCACATTTTCATCTTTATGGCGCTCATTGTAGCATTATTTCTGGGTCTGATGGTAAGTGCCGAAGAAATTGTTAAGGACCGTAAAATTTTAAAACGCGAGAAATTTCTGAACCTTAGTAAATCAAGCTACTTAATATCGAAAATATTTATACTCTTTTTCATTAGTGCTGTACAGACCTTCCTTTTTGTGCTCATCGCAAACACCATATTAGGTATTAAAGGAATGGGGTTCGTTTATTGGCTCACGCTTTTCTCTACAGCAGCTTTCGCTAATATGCTTGGACTTAATATTTCAGCAACCTTTAATTCGGCAGTTACTATTTATATTCTCATTCCGCTTATAATGATCCCTATGATGATTCTTAGTGGAGCTATGTTCAATTTTGATAAGCTGAATCAGAGAATCGGCCGTATAGATAAGGTGCCTTTCGTTGCTGAATTTATGGTCACTAAATGGGGATACGAAGCCCTTATGGTAAATCAGTTCAAGAAAAATAAGTATACCGAGAAATTTTATGACCTCGAGATGATGTCGAGCATAGCCGATTATAAAAAGGTATACTACCTCCCTGAAATGCGGGAGCATTTATCGAGAATCGACAAGGAATTGAAAAATATTAACCAGGTGGATGTTACAAAAGACGATTTGAAATTGCTTATTAATGAAATACAGAAAGAAAATAAATTAATAAAACTGATTGTAACTACCTTCTTAAACCAGAGCAATGAAGAATCGAAACAACTTATAGCTCCCGTATATTTCGACAATATTGATGACCTTAGCTCCGGAAATTTCAGCACAGGCAAATCCAGAAGGATTTATGAATATCTGAAAAATCTGGAAACCTTTTATAGTAATCTGTTTCAGTTAGCGGATCGTAAACGTCAGAATATGATCACCTATTATATGGAAAACAAGCCTGATATGTATCAGGAGTATTATAACCGTTACTATAATGAAGGAATTGCCGACATTCTGAAGAAAGTGTATGAGAAAAATAAGATACTTGAATACCGAAATCAATTGATCCAGCATATCGATCCTATTTATCAATATCCTATTCCTGCCAACATATTAAGTTTCAGAACACATTTTTTTGCGCCTGTCAAACATTTTCTTAATAAATATTTCGATACCTACTGGTTCAATATTACGGTTATCTGGATACTTACAACTATTCTTTATGTTTTACTATATTTCGATGTGTTTAAAAAATTATTGAATCTGAGTGAAAGTTTTAAAAGAAATTAACCATTTTAACTCAATCAGATTTTTAATATATTTATACTTATTGTTACATTTGTTTATTAGGGAACAACAAACTTTGAGAGCTATGATCAAAAAATTTATCACGCTTTTTGTTGTCAGTTTATTAATCTTCGGTTGTAAGTCAGGAGGTGAAAGAAATAAATCAGACGATTTTGATGTACCTGAAGACGTTGTAAACGAAGGAGTACTTGAAATTTCTGAAGAAGTTATGCAGGATATAGTCCAGAATATTTCATCGCCGGTTGAAATGGCTGCATTAGTAAAAAGCCTGGATGTTAATTTTTCAAAAAAATACCTTGCTCCAACAGATAATGTTGATGAATTAGCTACAAGTTTTCAACAAGCTTTTCACCTAGGTGTTTACGCTGCCGATTTGGGTTACCTCAATATTTACAACAAAAATAATTCAGTTATCGAATATATTACCGCTATTAAAACGCTGGCCGATGGAGTCAGAGTCGGACAATTTTTCGACTTCACAACTCTTAAGAGGCTCGCTCAAAGCAATCAAAACCTCGATTCACTTATGTACATATCTGTACATAGTTTTAATCAGATGGATAAATATCTCCGCTCTGATAATCGCAGTAATTTAAGCACTCTGATGGTAACAGGAGTATGGATTGAAGGTCTGTATCTGGCAACACAGGTGGCAAAATCTGAGCCTCATCCTCAACTTGCTGAAAGAATTGGTGAACAAAAAATTATCATGGGTGATTTGATGTTAATTCTTGAGAACTATAGAGGAGATAAAAATTTTGCGAAACTGATTAATGAATTGAACGTATTAAAAGATGAATTCAATGATGTTACCATAACTATAGAAAAAGGTGCGCCGGAAGCTATTGAGGAAGATGGAATGCTTATTATTGTACAACACGATGTGAGTATTGTTAATATCTCACCTGAAAAACTAAAGAGCATCATCGAAAAAACTGAACAAATCCGTAACAAGCTAATCAGTATTTAATATGAAACAATTCCTGAAGCTTATTTTCTTTTCAATTATTTTCACTTCTGCAGAAGTTTTTGCCCAGGAAAATGTGGAATTGGTTGCGCAATGCGCTGCCAGTGCTGGAAATGTGACTTATCTGAAAGACTTTATTGTAAAACTAGATGCAGGTGTCCCCGGGGGCAATCCTCCTTCAGCAAAGTTCTCAATGGTGCTGAGCAAAAATACACAGTACAGATTTTCAATCTGCACAGCTCCCGATTCAGATGGTGAAGCTATATTACAACTGTTCGACATGAATGAATTACAAGGCAGTACTTACATTAGTGCCACTGGAAAAGAGTTTCCCTTCTTCGATTTTAAATGCCAGAAAACGGGCGTATATCACGTCTTCATCTCTTTTAAAGAGGGTAAACCGGGGGAATCTGTTGGTATCTTATCCTTTGTAAAGAAACTTTAATTGACCTCATAATAAATCTACAACCCTATTAAAGCTGCCTGATCATTTTGGCAGCTTTTTTTTAAATCCTCAAGTAACTTTCATTGAGATGATCCTTAAAATAAACGTATAGAAAATAGATCAATAGAAAAAGTTAACTGCAATTGGAATAGCCAATAAAAAGAATAGTAACAGTTTGTTTACAAAACTGCTTCGGCAATGAGTAAAGTAAATCGACAGAGGAACCGAAGCTGGTACTGCAAATAAAAACAAAACTTCAATACCTGTCGATGGGATAAAAATAAATATCAGCAACAGGTTTATAAATAGAGAAAAAAATAGTTGATAATACTTTCTAATAACAATTTTAGTTGATGCAAATCTTTGTAATGCAACTACACTACTGATAATTAATACAAGTACATAAAAGCCTATGGCTCCCAGGAAATACCAATTAGTGTTTATGGTTTTCTTTAATAATACCCACTCCAGAATTTGATCCCAGGTATCAGAAATGGAAATCCCCTGAATAAAATAGGTTGAAAATATATATATAAAAGGTAAACACATGCCCAAAATAATATGTAATATTTCTCGCCAGCGAAGCGGTCTAAGAATAATCTGGGCAAGAATAAAAAATGGAAATAAAAATAAAATGTTGAAATAAAATAAACTTGCCAGACCCAGCAGAATGCCTGAGTCAAGAAACCGGAAAGAAAGACCTTTTTGATCGACCGATTCAAACAAACGCTCTACACACAATAAAAGAAACAGACATGCAATAATGGCTCCTGAAAAAGGTGCTTTTAAAATAGCAAATGAGGAAATACAGAGAAAAAAAATGGCAGGAAATTGTGAACGCGATGAAATAATTAAAAATTTTATAGCAATTCGAGTAAAATAAAAACCAATAAATATTAAGGCTACAATAACCAGCAAGGTAAACAATAAATAGGTATTTTGAATAAGAGATGTAGTACTAATAATGCCTGATAAAAATGGCATTTTAAAAGGTGAGGATATAAGCTGATGGTTTGAGTGCGTAAAATAAGATGTTAATACAGCAATACTACCATATAAAAAAGTGATAAAAATAAAAGCCTGTTGATTTCTGCGTAGAAATTTTATCATATACTAAAAATGAAAAGCCGTCAAAAAGATAACGAAATATACAAGTTAATCTTTTTGACAGCCCTTCAAACAAAAAAAATTTATAACAATGCTTGCAATTTATTCACTAAAGTACTTTTTGGGCAAGCTCCAACTTGTTTATCTTTTATTTCGCCATTCTTAAAAAAAAGTATGGTAGGTATGTTCCGAATGCCATATTTCTGCGAAACTCCCGGATTGGTGTCAACATCAAGTTTTCCAACAAGTACTTTGCCCTCATATTCTTTACCAATCTCAGCTACAATAGGACCGACCATTCGGCAAGGACCACACCATTCTGCCCAAAAGTCAATGATTACTGGTTTATCTGCCTTAAGAACAGTTTCCTCAAAATTTGTATCAGTTAATTCTAAAGCCATTTTATTAATACTATTATAATGATTACTATTTTATCACCTTACTAACAAAAATAACAAAATAAAGGTTGCATCTATAACCTATTTTTCCTCCTAGCAATTAACACTATCAACTTTCATTTCTTTACCAGGTTTGAGCTAATAGTGCACGGGCCAATTGATCAGCCAGATCGCTTCCTTTTACTTCAGCTACAATGGTGAGTGAAAAATCAAGAACAGTACCGGGACCCCTGCCTGTAATTATATTTCCCGATATAAGCGCCGGGTCGTACTTTAAATCTGCTCCCAGCAATTCATCCTCATAGCCGGGATAGCAAACTGCTTTATGTCCTTCCAAAATATGCAAACTTCCCAATACCAAGGGCGCCGCGCAAATTGCTGCTATTCTTTGCTGTGATTTATTGAATTTCAATAGCTGTTCTTTCAAACCCTTATGTGCATTGAGGTTCTTTGATCCAGGCATGCCTCCTGGTAAAATCAGAATTTCTGCATCGGAATAATCAGCATTTTCAAATAGAATATCAGTTACTATTGTAATGTTATGAGCACCTGTAACCTCTTTTTTACCGGTTACCGATACCATAACTGTCTGTATATCTGCCCTGCGCAGTACATCGACTATAGTTATGGCCTCAATTTCTTCGAAGCCTTCCGCAAAATGAACAAATGCTTTTTTCATATCTGATCGGATTAATAAAATCTTAATGTGTAAAGTTATACTCAGAAAAGTTACAATTTTTCTTCTTCTTGAATAATTATTAAAGAGAAATTACATATGAATGTATAATTATCATTCAATGTGTATACAATATTGAAATATTCTAAACATCCAACAATCAACTGTTATTTCAAATAGCTGTAATGCCCTATTATCTTAAATTCAAACAGGCAATCTGCAACTTCCTGTCCATTCCCGATATTATGTACAATGAGATTTCGCTGATCATCGGCAGATTTTTTATTAATCACAATCCCAATATGAGTAATCCCACCCCCCAGATTCCACACCACAATATCTCCCGGCAAATAATCATTAGCTTTATAGCTAACAACTTTCTCTTTACCAAAACGACTAAAAAATACCATTAAGTTAGGTACACGGCGATGATCAATATTTTTATCAGGCTTTGAGAGTCCCCATTTGTCAGGATATTTTTCGAAATTAACCAGCATATCCTCATGTACTTCCTTCTGCAGGTCGATTCCGAATTTTCTGTAGACCCGGATAATTACGTCAGTACAAACTCCTTTCCCCTCAGGGATATCGCCATTGGGATAGCCAATAACAAAATAAGATGGATCGTAGACTACTTTTTGACAGGTTAATGCTAAAGCCGAATCGGCAAGTTGGTTAAAAAAAGAATCCTGAGCATATACTTTGTTCAGAAAGAGAATTGAAAAAATGAATATTATCTTTTTCACCAGCACTATTTTATTCCCAGGGCATGAGGACATTTTTTACGGCATTCAAAACATTTCTTGATGATGTAACCTTTCTCAGTTTTAAAGTTCGAAATGGGCCTGCATTTCTTCTGTATCACACTCTCTCCGGTTAATGCATTTTGTGGACAATAATCGAGACAGATTCTGCATCGCGGCGGACAAGCTTCATAAGTGGCCAGCGGATCGGGATCGAATTTTTCTTTTGTTAATATGGCACCGATCTGAATCATATTCCCAAAATCCTTATTAATTAACAAATTGTTACGCCCAAGTTTCCCAAGTCCTGCAAGGTATCCGGCATGACGGAGGGACAATATTGCACGTCCTTCCTGCTTATCATTATCCCAATATAGATAGGGATCATCTGTTGGAATTAAAACATTCTTTAATCCTTTTCTATCAAGCACAGATGAAATTTCGAAAGTAATCTGATCCATTTTTTGCATGGCCATTGAGTTCATATGGGTAAATGGTATCGGATTATCAGCAAAAAGAGGTTCCGATGGCAGTTTAATTGCAAATACAAAAACAGAATTGGTTTTTGAATAAATATCTTTCGGATGAAATCCCTCCGGTGCCT
>CAZMVE010000003.1:18553-60722 GCA_964569585.1 uncultured Bacteroidales bacterium
TAACCGGCAGCACCTTACGGTAGCCATAAACCAAATCCACTTTGAAGTTAAAAGACCATTAGAAATCTTAATCCATCAGAAAGGATATGCTCTATGTCCGATAAAAAAACACGCGCAGTATTCTTACTTATTAAATTTTAAAATTCTATCCTGTAATTCAACACTGGCAGTATGCCCAGCTGATCGTAGAATACCACCTCATCAATATCTGAATCCCAATAATCACCGGTAACATTAAGTGTGTTCGATACATTCTGGATATCAATTTCCCATATCCGAGTGGTATTTTTCTTATTTCTTCTAAAACTCACTTTCAGATCGAATCGCATATAATCGGGACGGCGTTCCGCAAATGCACGGTCGTAATAACGTATAGTGTAATCATGTTCCCTCGATGCTTCCACATTGATTGGCGTATACCATTGTCCACCTGCATAAGTACCCCTTATATTCAGGTTGATCGCCGAATTCTTCCTTCTCCCCAAAGGAAATTCCCTGCCTCCAACTACATTGAAAATATAGTTATTGTTGAACCGTGAGTTTCTTTCAATATTATCATATGCAGTAAACTTGGAATTGAAAAGAGAAGTGGTAATTAAAAAATAGTAATTTTTTGAAAAATACTTATCTAATGATAGTTCCAATCCGTAATTTTTACCAGTACCCTCATTTACAAGCTTAGTTATGATATACCCGTCTGAGGCGTTAAGTATTGAGAAAAAACTTCCTTCTTCATCGGAAACCGGAACATCATACAAATTCTGGTAATACGCTTCTATTTTCAGGTTTAAATCTCGGGAAATCCGATTCTCATAGCCGATAACATAATGATAAGCCCTGAGAAAATCAAGCTCTCTGTTATACTGAACCATGTCTCCGTCCTCCATTCGCTCCCGTATCAGGTACAGCGATATATTATCAGTTTTGCTGTGCATACCGAAACCAGCGGTTAAAGCCTGTCGCGATGTCATTTGCCACCGCATACCCAGGCGGGGTTCCACTGCATAGTTACCATTTAAATTCAGGTACTTAAAATGCACCCCCGTATTGAATGTAAGGCTGGTTACAGGTCGATACTTCCAGTTAATAAAGCTTTGAAATAATTCTGAACTGCCATTATCTTCAAGCGAGGAATAAAGTACTTCATGATTCCAGTCGAAAATATCCATTCCCAGGTTGTAGCCTAATGCCTTTCCGGTTATGCCTTCTTTAAGGGTATGTTTTGCTGAAAACTTATGCGTCAATTGCAGGCTTAATGCATAGGTTGTATAGGTAAACTCATCGCTGCCTCTAAGGTCCCATGAAGGAGGTTCTGCTTCCGATTCATAGTATTTCCAATCGTTGCGTGTTCCGATAACAGATAATGAAGATTTCAGATAAGTTTTATCGCTGAAAGGATAAATATGATTTATGCCTAAAATCCCTAAATCAGCATCGAAGTATTCTTTCCAATCAGATTCTTCCATTGAGATTGTACTTTTACCTCCTATGCCGAATACCTGAAAGGATCCAAAATTACTTGTTGGTACAAAAAAATTGAAGGTCAAATCCTGAAATCGTGGAATTGCATCGCCGACTACCTTGATACCAATTCGATTCAGTACATCAAGTGAGGAGTATCTGTAATTGATTAGGTACGATGCCGAAGCATTGCTTATAAAAGGTCCCTCAGCAGTCAGGTCCATACCAATAACACCTACCTGGGCTGTAAACTCCCTTTTTCTATTATTTCCTTTGCGCAGGTGGATATCGAAAACTCCCGAATAGGAATCACCATAATCAGCAGGAAATGCGCCTGTAAAAAAATCACAATTATCGAGTGTTGTATTATTCAAAATACTGATAGGGCCACCTGTAGCACCTTCATTGGCAAAGTGGTTCGGATTGGGCACATCAACACCTTCTATCCTCCAATGGATTCCACGCGGTGAATTACCCCGTATAATAATATCGTTATTGCCGTCCGGATCACTCATTACTCCGCCATACGATGATACCTGGCGTGATGGATCGTTAAAACTACCGGCAAAACGTTGCGTTTCCTCAACAGATATCGATCGCGCACTCACCGTGGCCATATCGTTTATGGGTTCGCCCTTGTTTTTGTGGGCCGTTACAACTACTTCCTCAAGTTCTTCAACCGACTCCTCAAGCTCGATAGTGAGAACCACTTCCTTGCCAGCACCAGTAAGTATATTGGGAATTATCTTGTTTTCGTACCCAACATATGAAATACCAATATTGTATCTTCCAATAGGTATCTCCGGAAAAGCAAAGTAACCAAACTTGTCGGTAATTGTGCCTATAATTGGCTGTGACCCCTCAATAAACAGAGTAACTCCAATTAAGGGTGTTTTAGAATCAAGATCAACAACCTTCCCTCGTATAATCTGTGTTAATGACTGTGCTCCCAAACTTTGGCACAATAAAAAAATAACAATACAAACAGTACAAAATAATTTCATGATTTCATGGTTTTGATTTCCTGGAAAGTTTAATGTTTTGGTTTGTCGATAATGACAATTGAATGAAAAACAGGTTGCAGCCGTTATGTTAATAATTTGCTATTGTATGCTTAAGCCCTGATGTACGCGAGATACCCTGTGTTCTGTTTTTTAATGTTCACTTTAATATTGCTACATTTACCGCTTCATATTTTCAGTTCTATGCAATCACGATCATTTTATCAGAGTAGTATTTTTCTTGCTGTCGTGGCCTGTTTGCTTTGGTCAACAGCATTCGCTGCTATAAAAATTGGCCTGCACTACACCACACCTCTGCAATTTGCTGGGATACGCTTTATAATTTCAGGACTGATTATCCTGCCCTTTTGCCGGAATATCAAGAGCAACCTGGTACTTGTCAGAAAACATATCACGAAGGTTTTTCTGATAAGCCTTTTTCAAACTGCTATCCTTTATACATTCTTCTACCAGGGAATGGCACGCACACCTGCAGCCATAGGCGCTATTGTTGTGGGCGGAGGACCCCTATTTGTGGCCTTTCTCGCTCATTTTATTACCGGTCGCGATCCCCTGACATTAAAGAAGATTATCGCCCTTCTGATAGGTTTTTCAGGTATTGTATTATTAGCCCTGGCAAAAGATAACAATATTGATAACCGGCTAACTTTACTTTTAGGTATCGTGATGCTGGTTATCGGGAACTTTGCCGGGAGTTTTGGAAATATCTTGGTTTCACAAAGTAAAACCGGAATCTCTCCTGTCTTCCTTAACACACTGCAAATATTTTTCGGAGGATTCATGATCCTTATCGTTTCCTTTTTCTTCGAAGGATTTAGTTTTGGAGCTAAACCCCTCCCTTACTATATTTCATTGGGTTACTTAAGCCTGATGTCTGCCGTGGCATTTTCTTCCTGGTTTGTTGTTTTGAACCGTCCCGAAGTAAAAGTATCGGAAATTAATGTCTGGAAATTTATAATCCCTGTTCTGGGAGCGATCCTAAGCTGGATAATTATTTCAGGGGAAAAACCTCAGTGGCATACGATCTCGGGAATGATGCTCATAGCCACAGCAATTGTAATAATTTATGGCCGATTTACCGGAAAACGTTCCAGTGTCAGGAATGATATTCCTTCCCGCTGATTATTCCCATTTGCTGCATGAGCAGCAAGGCATTCATTTTAGTTGTAATCCCCTCGCGAAGAATATAATCGAAAGAAATATCTGCCTGATCAATTTCGATCTCAAAACACATATTTTTTACCCTGTCAGGATAATCATTCTCGATAGTTGCCAGGTTAAGATCATGTGTCGCCAGTATTCCGGTACCTTTCAGCTCCAGTAACCTGCGCAGTGCTGCTTGTGAACCTTTTTGTTTGTCGGACGAATTGGTCCCTTTCAATATTTCATCGAGTATAATAAATAACTTTTCTCCTTCCTGCAAACGATCGAGCATTTCTTTTAAACGTCGTAATTCGGCATAGAAATAGGATTCGTGCTTGTTTAGTGAATCGCTGGTGCGCATGCTGCTGAACAGTGAAACAGGGCGAAAGCCGAAACTTTCGGCACAAACAGGAGCCCCGGCCATTGCCAGTATCATATTAATAGCAACCGTACGAAGAAAAGTGCTTTTCCCTGCCATATTCGCACCTGTAATAAGAATGAAATCTCCCTCTTTTGCAATACTAAAATCATTAGATACTCTCTCGTCATTGGGTATAAGTATATGCCCCATTTGTTTTGCGTCCAGGATTGCTTTTTCAGAAATTGTGGGATAAGTCAGTTCAGAATAGTTGAAAGCAAAAGTTGCCAGGCTGGCAAGGGCATCGAAACGGGCCAATACATCGATCCAGTTCCTGAAATATTTTCCCGGCCCGGCTTTCCATCGCTCGAGGCGAATCATACATTGTAAATCCCAGAGCAACAAACCTTCGAGAAAAATAGCGGCCAGAATATTGAGCCGGTTATCGAACGCCGACAGGATTTTTACCAGAGATTTAATGGATGAAGCTGCTGAAATACTTCCTTTGTTAAGTGTTTCGTTTATTGATGTAAGCATATCGCCGGTATATTCAGCCTGCTCCATCGTACCTAATAATAACTGGTACTTTTTAAGTGTTTCAAGGCGTTTACTAAGTTTGTGATGTTCATGCGAAGTATGGGAAAGTCGCATGCCTACAATAAAAAGTTGCAGTAGAAAAAATATGATGGATAATCCTCTGAAGAATGGAAAGATGACCGCAAGAGAAATGGATGCCAGAGTTACTAAGGGCAATACCCTGACGAGCAATAATACACCTTTTCTTGAAAGATAATAATATGGCTCCTTGATCCATTGATCCAATATTTCCAGATCGGTTTCGTTATCAGTATTTATACTGCCTGCCGCCCTGAAATCCTGTATTAACTCAGGCATTTGAGTGAGTCCCTTAACAGCTATTTGCCGTTCAAGAATACTATCTGCAGGCAGGGTTTCATTCGAAAATAAGTGCGCAAGCAGGTTTCTTCCACTATAGGTAACTGTCCGGTTGATAAACTGAAAAAGGGAACCATTACCGAAAAGATCCATATCATAGCTATAGGGATGCGAAATATTAACAAACTCATTGCCCGGATAAAATTGAGTATAGTCATGTTTCAATGCCTTCATTTCCTCAATATTTATTTTAACAAGCGCCTGTATGTGTTGAAGCTTATCACTATGCTTTATATGTGACTTAATTGAAAAAAGAAACAAAGAAATAGCAAGAATGCAGAGTGCAATCCCCAGCCACAGAATATTCGGAATTACATAAAATATACAAGGGAATATAGACAGAAATGTGAGCAGCCTGAAAATAATGAGCCGCCGAACAATTTTCTTCATTCCTTTCGATTTCTTTTCTAAAATAGAAAGTCTTCTTTTATAATATTTCTCAGGTAATTCCATTACTTACATCTATATTGCTACAAGATTTAAATACGTTTTATAATCGGGATAATAGGTTGTTCGCATATTAAAATTCCAGGTCCATGTTTTTCTATTTTTACCTGCTGGTAAAATACAATGCCCCGAAGGAAGTTTCCCGATAATCGTATTGGTATTATTATGGTTTACGATCTCATAATCGGTAATCAGACTGAAAACTTCCGGAGGCAGCAATTTCAGATGTGCTTCCTGTATTTCCTTGCTCATATTTGGTTCTACCGTGTGGTGCATTTAATTGTACTTGCGAATATAATCGATAAGAAGTATATCTGTAAGAAGTTTAACGCTTTCTCATTTCTTTACCTTCAATGATTATTCTGATGATCTACGAAATGTTATAATACCTCCTTCTTACTTAAGAATAAGGAATATTCTGTCTGGTAATTTTCCTGGCTGCATTTTGATTAATAAATTATATTTATCTCAGTAAAATTGATGTTTATCGAATTGTGAATATCTTTGACTTATAAGGATAACCAAGTTGAAAACTTTCCGTATACGATTTCGAATAACAAATTCATAGTTAATAATTTGGTACAATAGTTGTAAATCTCTATAAGAATCAAAACAAATTAAAATGATCAGGATAAGCTACGTGAGAGCCTTACTAATTATAACTGCTATAGTTCTTTCTTTCGAAGGAAAAGGACAGCAAGTGCTGGATACAATTATAAAGATCGAAGGCAAAGTTTTGGCCGTGGATGTTACAAAGGTGACCCCTTTATATGTCAGCTTTATTGTTCCCGGTAATTCCGAAACTTTTACTATGGAACGCAAGGAAATCCAGAAAATCATTTATAAAAACGGACGTGTTGATGAATTTAACAAACCGGTTTTCGAACTGGTCGATGATTACTCCTGGGAAGCTATATGGCTCACCGAAGATAAAAAAGACGTCGCAGAACTGTACCGTCGAGGAAAAATCAGTGCAAAATCACCGGCTAGTTCACGTAGCCCTAAAGCTGCTAAAAAGAATGCCATTATCCGTTTACAGAAAAAGGCAACTGCCCTGAAGGGCACTGTGGTTTTGGTTACAAAGAAACAATCCACGGGAGGCTATGGAGAATATCCCGGGTACTATATTGAGGGCGTTGTGTATGGTTTGGAGCCCCTGGCTGAAGATGAAATTGAAATTATTGATTCCGATTCTCCGATTGATGGCAGTGTAATGTACTAACATGATAAATATACTTAGTACTCATTTCAAGGAAGCTATTAAAGTAGCTTCCTTTTTTTTTATTACTTATTATACTAACCTGTTTCTAGAACAAAGCTTTTAAAATAGCCATAACCTGATCGTCGGAAAATAATCCTGATGCTTTAAGTATTAACTCAATTTGGTTATAATCATAAGGATTATGAATCAATTGTACAGATAAGTCTTTCCAATCGCTCATCGGAGCCATACTATTTAATATTGCATTAGTAATTATGCCCTTATCTACCTTGAGACTTATCGTAATTAGTTGTCCGTTTATACGAATCTCTCTTTTGACTTCGAAAGGAGGTGAATAATGATAGATCCAAGCTATTGTAATGTATTTATTATTACACAAATACTCAATCGCATCTAATTCCTGTCTGCTAAAGTTATAGGTGCTTTTCACTTTATAATAGTCCCGGAGAAATTGAAAAAGACCCATGGTAAAATCTTCCAGTGTTAGGGGAGAATTAAGATAGGATAAAATATTACCCACTGCGGAGCGATTCGACTGCACAGCTTTACCTATATACCTTTCCGGAACCACTTTGATAGCTTCCTTAAGCATACTGAGGTCAACATTGAAAAGCAGTGTTCCATGATGAAGCACTCTTTTTTTAAATATATGCTCGGCATTCCCCGATATTTTAACACCTCCGATTAGTATCTCATTTTGTGTTCCGATTTCTGCTGAAAGTCCCAGCGTTTTCAAATACTCAATTACAGGTGTGACAAATTTCCGGAAGTTTACCATTTTACCGGGCTCTCCATTCTGTATAAAAGTAAAATTTAAATTCCCCGGCCCATGAAAAACTGCGCCACCTCCTGAGAGACGACGTACCACAGGTATCTGATGTTCGCGGATATAGGCATGATTGATTTCGGCGTAAGTATTCTGGTGTTTACCTACAACTACTGAAATTCCCGATTGCCAAAGCATGAAAACATCATCAGTTTTCTGTTTCAACAGATACTCTTCAACAGCCAGATTAAAAAAAACATTCCGCGAACGGCTTAAAATACCAATCATCTTTACACTTCAGGTATTGAATATTTTACTAATTTAAACAATCAAATTATAGTATTTCAAAAACAGATGGAAATGGAAAAGCTTGTCGAACGTTTTCTACACTATGTGAAAATAAATACTCAATCAAACGAAAAATCGGAAACCTGTCCCAGTACTCCGGGGCAACTGGAATTAGCAAAATTGATCGTAGAGGAGTTGAAATCTATCGGCCTGAAAGATGTCGAGGTCGACGAAAACGGATATATTATGGCCACATTGCCCTCCAACCTGGATAATGACATCCCTACAATCGGTTTTATTGCCCACCTCGATACCAGCCCGGATTTTTCAGGAGAAGATGTAAATCCTCAGATCTTTGAAAATTATTTTGGAAAGAACCTGACATTACATGCTAAGAAAAACATCATACTTTCACCCAATGATTTTCCAGCGCTGAACAACTATATAGGCCAACCTCTGATTACAACCGATGGTACCACTCTTCTCGGTGCTGACAATAAAGCAGGAGTAGCCGAAATTATCACTGCAATGGAAGAACTCATTAAAAATCCAAAAATCAAACACGGAACTATCCGGATTGCATTCACTCCTGATGAAGAAATTGGTCGGGGAGCTAATAAATTCGATGTTAATAAATTCGGAGCCCAGTTTGCCTATACCATCGACGGCGGACCTATTGGCGAACTGGAATATGAGAACTTCAACGGAGCGAGCGCCCGAATTAATATACAGGGCCGGAATGTTCATCCGGGAACTGCAAAAAACCGAATGAAAAATTCGATGCATATTGCCATGGAACTCGATAATATGTTACCTCAAAACGAAAAACCTGAATATACTGAAGGACATGAAGGCTTTTACCATGTAACTGAATTTACCGGGAATGTAGATCAGACCAAGATGCATTATATTATTCGTGATCATTCCAAAACAGAATTTGCAAAAAAGAAGGATCTGATGATCAAAATTGTCGATCATCTCAATTTGAAATACGGATCCGGAACTGTTAAGCTCACGCTGATCGATCAATATTACAACATGCGCGAAAAGATTGAACCCGAATTCCATATTATAGAACTTGCCATGAAGGCTATAAATGCTGCAGGAGTAACACCAAAAGTCAAGCCCATCCGAGGCGGTACCGATGGTGCCCGACTATCGTATATGGGATTACCCTGCCCAAATATTTTCTCTGGCGGACACAATTTCCACAGCCGTTTTGAATACATTCCCATCCATTCTATGGAAAAGGCCGTTCAGGTAATAATGAAAATTGCCGAAATGAATGCAGAAAAGTAATTGTTTCGTTGAGAATACTAATCCCTGTTTGTTGTTATCCTATTCCCGGGAAAAGGATCTAAATAAAAATCCCGCAACCTATGCGGGATTTTTAACCTAGAACCTATTGATAAAAAGAACTACAGGTATGCAGTCCTTGATATTACTTGATTAGCCAGCCTTTTGCTGATCCGGTGAATTTTGATCTACTTCTGCTCCTTTAACTTTATCTTCAGATGAAAGCCCTGATACAACTTCGATGTTAATTCCATCTGAGAGTCCGGTCTGGATATAACGTTTTTCAAATACCTGGGGAGCTGTTTCCACTTCGACATAGGCTGAGTCACTTTCTTTCTCAAATGAAACGAGTCCTTCTGGAATTACTAATACACTATCACGCCTGTCAAGTACAATATCGGCATTGGCACTGTATCCGGCACGAATAAAAGCATTTTCACTCAGCCCTACTTTGGCTTTGATTTCAAACTGAACGGTACCATTTTCTTCTATACCCTTTGGAGCGATATATTCAAGTTCAGCATCAAATTTTTCGTTTTCGATAGCTCCAACAGTAAGTTCGAGTTTCATGCCTTCTTTAATCTTACCAACTTCTGTTTCGTCAATTTTCCCTTCGAATATCATTTCACCCATATCGGCTATGGAAGCAATAGTCGTGCCTTCGTTAAATGTATTGGCCTGTATCACCGATGAACCTACTTCAACCGGGACATCAAGTACCATCCCAACAATTGTTGAACGAATCAGGGTATTGGATATTTCTCCCGATTTTTTAGTGATACCTTCCTTCACAAGTTGAAGATTATTCTCGGCAGCTTCGAGTTCTTCCAGTGCGGCATTATATTCTATCCTGTATTTCTGAAATTCTGCTTCTGGAATCACCCCCTGCTGATAAACAGACTTTTGTCTTTCATATACCAGTTTTGCATCTTCGAGCTGTAATTGCGCTTTTTTCACTCTCGATTCAGCACTGTTAAGTGCCAGCATATCAGGTATGATTTTAACCTTAGCAATTAAATCGCCCTTTTTAACGATTTCACCAGGTTCAACATATATTTCCTCTATAATCCCTGAAACCTGCGGCTTAATGGTTATTTCACGCCGCGGGATAACCGAACCTGTAGCAACTGTCTTTTTCACAAGACTGGAAATAAAGGGTGCCTGTGTATCATATATCGCATCTTTCTTCTTCGATTTATTATATAACATCACCAAACTTCCAATAATGGCAACCCCTAAAACGATTCCTAACACCGTATAAATTATTTTTTTCATCTGCTTATAATTTTGATATAATTCTTTTAAACTTAATTTTCCTGGCGT
This sequence comes from uncultured Bacteroidales bacterium, assembly GCA_964569585.1. Taxonomy (GTDB): domain Bacteria; phylum Bacteroidota; class Bacteroidia; order Bacteroidales; family UBA10428; genus UBA10428. The sequence continues at coordinate 28,834 of CAZMVE010000003.1, forward strand.
ATAGCCTCAATGGGTTTTATAGAAACGGCTCGCTTTGCAGGTATTATTCCGGCAAAGATGCCAAATACTATTAGTATAATTAAGGCTGAAATAGCCACTTTAAAATCAACCTCAGGATTCATAAACATAACTTCGTTTGAATTGGAAGAGCCGATAGCTTTATTTACTAGCTCTACGATATAGATACCAAATGCCATCCCAGTAAGTCCAGCCAATGAAGTAAGAAAAACCGATTCGGAGATTACAGTCGAAATGATCTTAAAAGGTGTGGCTCCCATGGCACGTTTAATTCCAAATTCCTTTGTACGCTCATTTATAATGATCAGCATAATATTGCTGATACCAATAACCCCGGCCAGTAAAGTCCCTATCCCCACCAGCCAAATCAATCCCCGAATGCCCATAAACAAGCCGTTGATCTTTCTGAACTGCTGGCCGACATTGTTATAGCCAAATGCACCTTTATCGTCGGGGTGTACACTATGCCGATGGGCAAGAATGGTCATTACTTCCTCCTGTATCTCATCGATATTGGCATTGGGTTTTCCCACTATCGAAAAATGATCGACAATATCTGCATAATTATAAATCTGCTGGGTAGTGCCGAAGGGAATAAATGTAATGGAATTCTGACTTTCACCCCAATGACCCGTATGCTTTGATTTATATACCCCTACAATTTGAAAATATATCCCATTTATTTTTACATATTTATCAATGGGGTCTTCATCCTTTTTAAATAATTCTTCATACACACGGTAGCCAAGCAAGGCGACCTTTCTCTTATTTAACTCATCAAGATCATTTATATACCGGCCCTTAAAGATGTCGACTGGATCGACTTTATTTTCATTGGGCATGATCCCTTCAACCCTGAAATTACCCTTCTGATCGCCATAGATTAATGTTGAAGTTACCTGCCAGCCCCCGCCATGTACTGTCGGAGTGATAATATCAATACCCGGAATACTGCGCTTCAATGCATGCATGTCGTCAAGTTCAAAACGATACCAGCGATTCCTGGGAAATCCCTTGTAGGGAATAGTAGTAGACTGCGACCAGATAAACATACTGTTAGTTGCAAAATCGCCCATGCCTGAGTAAACTGCATTTTCCAGACCCTTGCCGGCGCCAAGCATAACCATAAGCATAAAAATACCCCAGAGGACACCAAAAGCTGTAAGCCCGGTGCGCACCTTATTCTTCTTAAGTGTGTGGAAAATTTCCTGCCATTTATCGTAATCTATAATCATGGTTTTGGTTTTTTATTCATCGTGAAGGGCCACCACAGGCCGAATATTAGCTGCTCTTTTTGCCGGAATATATCCTGCAATAGCTCCCGCAACTACAATCATAATGGTTGCACCAATTGCCATTGTAAAATCGACTCCGGGATTTCTGAAAAAATCTGAAGCAGGCATAGCTTTTCCAACTACTTCTATCAGAGCTACACCCAATACCAGCCCAAAATAACCTGCAATAGATGTGATGAGTATAGATTCCTGCAGAATCATCCAGATAATGGAAGATGGACGGGCACCAATAGCTTTACGAATCCCAATTTCTTTTGTACGCTCTTTGACAACAATCAGCATGATATTGCTAACACCGACAATTCCTGCAATTATTGTAAAAATTCCAATAATCATGACAAAAATATTGATCCCCTTAAAAAGAGCCTGCATTTTTTGATAATCTTCCAGGGCATTCCAGCTCCACATAGCGCGCGTATCATCCGGATCGAAATTGTGCTTTTTCGCCATCTGTGATTTTATCTTCTCAATCATTTGCGTTGCTTCTTCAACGGTGGCATCTCCGGCAGTAAAAGATAATGATTCAACCCGGTTTTTTGTAACAAACGTTTTTTGTGCCAGGGTAATGGGAATATATAACCGTTTGGTTTCTCCTTCATGTATATCGTCAAATACTCCAACAACCAGGAAGGGAATCCCTCTGACCTTTATATATTTCCCTATAGGATCTTCATCCTTGAAAATTTGTTCTTTAACTAATTTACCTATAACAGCCACTTTGCGATATTCTTTAATATCCAACCTATTCAGAAGTCGGCCATCAATAAGTTTAATAGCCTCGGTAACCTGGTGTCCGGGATGAATTGCCTGAAGATCGAATTCCCCATAGTTATTTTTATAGCTTATCATACTCCCCCACATACCATATCGGGCCGATAGGTTCTCAATATCATCATACATATTATCCACAAGCTCAACATCCTCATTCGTTAATTCAATTCTTCTGCCGGCATTAAAACCACCGTAAGCCGTACTGGTTTGCCCACCTCCCATCCAGATACTGTTTTTGGCATCGCTGAAATTATAGATAATACCCTTTGCCAGACCGTTTCCCGAACCCAGAAGTATAACGAGCATAAAAATGCCCCATGCCACGCTAAAACCGGTTAAAAAAGTACGTAGCTTATTCTTTCGAATGGTGCTAAGTATTTCCTGCCATTGATCTAAATCAAGCATAGTTTGCCTCTTTTTTAGGTTTATATTCCCGCTCGATAATTCCGTCAGTAAGTCGAATGATCCTATCTGTACGTTCCGAGATATCTCTCTCGTGAGTAACAATAATAACTGTCATTCCAGCCTTATTAACCTCCTGAAAAATATCCATAACCTCGTAGGAAGTCTGAGTATCGAGAGCTCCTGTAGGTTCATCAGCCAAAATAATTTTTGGTTGCGATATCATGGCCCTGGCGATAGCAACACGCTGTTTCTGCCCACCCGATAATTCACTAGGCAAATGCTCGGCCCACTCCAATAAACCCATCTTCTCCAGATATTCCTGAGCAATTATATTACGTTTTTTCCTGGCAACACCTTGATAGTAAAGTGGAAGAGCAACATTTTCCATTGCATTTTTAAAAGCAATCAGGTTAAACGACTGAAAAACAAATCCAATCATTTTGTTCCGGTACCATGCAGCCTTTGTTTCAGACATATTTTTAATCAACTTGTCATCGATATAATAATCCCCGGAATCGTAATTATCCAGAATTCCGATAACATTTAATAATGTGGATTTGCCCGATCCTGAGGATCCTACAATCGAGATCAACTCACCGGAATCAATTTTCAGATCAATACCCTTAAGTACGTGTAGCCGGTTAGTTCCGGTAACATAGGTTTTATGAAGTTTTTCTATTCGAATCATTGCATTGCCCTTTCGATTTGGATATTTGTATGTTAATCAACCATTATGCCAACACCTGTATTGCATTGAAAATGTGATTATTATTGTATTAATCATGCTTATACTTTATGTTTCTATGCGTCCCGATTATGTACAGTTCCGGTACAACAAATGTCCGATATAGTACACTTTTAAACTCAAAACCTGAACAGTAAATCATATTTATTTCCAGTAAAGTAACTTTGTGATCCGTTTAAAAGACAGTTTTCACACTGTAATAACTTACCCTCCGGGTCAATTTTTTTATAAGTTGGTAAATGAGATTCCATTTAAGATATGTTACTAGAATTAAATAAATTACCTGCTTTTTACTTAATCAACGCAACCATATTACAGAAAATTGCATCTGAAAAATAGCAGCGACCTCAAGGATATACATTGAAAAATATGTAAATTTGGGGTATTCCATTCATTAACAATTGCTTAATACGATTGATAATATAATCAAAGGTTGCTGCCAAAAAGAACCTGTAGCACAACGGTTACTATACGAAATGTTTAGTGCACCCATGTTTGGAGTTTGTCTTAGATATTCAGGTTCGAGGGAAGATGCGCAGGATATCCTGCACGAAGGCTTTTTAAAGATATATGAGAAAATTGAACAATTTGAATCAAGAGGTTCTTTTGAAGGTTGGATTCGGCGAATAATGGTAAATACAGCTCTTGAAAAATTCAGGAATAAGAACAAGCTGATCAGAACTCAGGAGTCAGTTGAAGAATTTGAAAGAAGTGAGGGTACTGATCTGACTGAGAATATTACGGTTAAGGAACTACTTGGAATGATTAAAGAATTGTCACCTCAGTATCGCATTGTTTTTAACTTATATGCCATTGAAGGTTATTCACATAAGGAGATCAGTGAGATGCTTGGTATAACTGAAGGTACTTCGAAATCAAACCTTTCAAGGGCACGTACTATTTTACAGGAAAAAGTGAATGAATTTTATAAACACGTTGAGCGTGTCGAATAATATAGATGATGATAGATAGGCTGGAAAATATGGATGAGCTATTCCGGAGTGGGCTGAAGGATTATGCTCCTGCACCTCCAACAGAAATTTGGGGGCGCATTGAACGTGATATTGTTAAGAACAGGAAGACAGTACTTCTCCCGTTATTTCTCAAAATTGCTGCAGGTATTGTATTAATTGCCAGTATTACATGGTTAATGTGGAGATCTTTTAATTCTTCATCACAGAAACAGGTTCTTAGTGAAACTATCCAAAGTGCACCTTCCGACGTAAAAGCAGCATCCGAAACAATAACTCCTAATGAAATTAGAAAATCTTCAACAGTACCTGTTTCCTCTCCAAATGTTCCTGAAAAAGAACTCGTAACTCCTGTAGAAACTGCTATTTCGGAAACTACAGAAGAATTGGCTATACTTTTTGAGGAATCCGAAGTTGAGGTGGCACCCCAAGAGGTTGTTACTTATGATAATATTATTTCACCCATGAATTCGCGTGATCTTATGGTAAGTTCAGCCTTCGCAGATAATAACTATCCTCTGATCAAGCCTGGTTATACTGAAATCGACTATAATGAACTAATTATTCAACAAAATTTATTGGCTTTAGAAGATCAAAAAAATAATGATCGGAAAGAGGGACTGGGATGGTCAGTAGGCGGACAAGCCGGCCCACAATATACTTACCGCGATGTATATGTTAATACTCCATCCTATCCTGTCAATAATTTCGACAAATATGAATCGGGGCTCGTAGCATATGCCGGCGGACTTCAATTTGAAATCGAACCTTCAAGCCGTTTCTCCATTCAATCGGGAATATATTATTCGAAAATGGGCCAGACAAAGTCCACGCTTCAGTCAAATCCTGATATTAGTACTACATATACCACACCAAATACTATTGATGAACCGGAACGAGGATCAAATATGCCTGATGTGGTGAATTCTACTGGTAACATTACTTTTGATAAAGATCTGTCCCCACCGGTTTCTGATGATGAAAATATTGATTGGACCGTAGGCCTGGTTACTGCAGAACAATACTTTGAATATGTTGAGATACCATTTATCTTCCGTTATCTGATCATCGACAGAAAAATGGATGTTAATCTATGTTCAGGTCTTTGGGCAAATTTCCTTGTGGGAAATAAGGCGACAGCAACCGATAATGAAGACTTCACTACTGAAGGAGAAACAAAAGAAATAAACACATTTGGATACAGCGGCTCAGTCAGTGTTGGATTGGCTTATCCGGTTGCACGCAATATAGATATCAGTCTCGAACCCTTTTTTAAATATTATTTATCCCCAATTAATACGAATCCTGAAACAAATGTTTATCCTTATTCCATAGGTGTTTTAACAGGTATCAGTTATTCATTCTAGTTTTAACTTCTAAAATTTTCCACTTTTTTTTTGCCTAATTTTGCGGTTTAGTTGTTATGCTTTAAACTGAAAATATTTCTTATGTTAAAATTAAAATCGATACTGCTTAAAAGCAGGTTAAAATTCTTTGTTGGAGGCTTATTTTTTATTGTATTCCTGTTTGCCGCATTTTCTGAAAATCAACAGAATACCTTACAACTCCCGGTTTTTGCTAATACGACTTCACCCTATATACCGGAAAAAGTAATTTTTTGCGGAGAAGAAGTACCCGTAAATTATTTTGATGTTTTTGAAAGTCTTGAACGCGAAATGATTGTGAATACATATTTTCATTCGCAAACATTATTTTATCTTAAAAAGGCAAGCCGCTATTTGCCTGTTATAGAACCCATTCTTAAAAAAAATAATATCCCCGATGACTTTAAATACACCGCCATTGCAGAGAGTGGTTTCGCTCATATTGTATCGCCTGCCGGAGCCGCTGGTTTTTGGCAAATACTGGAAAGTACAGCAAAAGATTATGGACTTGAAGTTAACGATGAAGTTGATGAACGATATCATCTGGAAAAGTCTACTGAGGCAGCTTGTGAGTTTTTCAACCATTCATATACAATTTATAAGGACTGGTCTCTGGTAGCGGCCACCTACAATGCAGGTCGCAGAGGAATTGAAAGGCAGATTGAAAGACAAGGTGAAACCGGTTATTATGATCTGCTTCTGAATGAAGAAACAGCCCGTTATGTCTATCGTGTAATTGCTATTAAACTGGTATTGGAGAATCCCACGCAATATGGATTCAACATTCCCGATTCGGAATGCTACCGACCAATTCCTTTTCACGAAATTTCTGTTAGCAGCAGTATCGATGATATGGGGACATTTGCCAGAAAACATGGTACTAACTACAAATTATTAAAATTTCTAAATCCCTGGTTACGGGACAGTAAACTTCTCAACAATCAGAAGAAAACTTACATTATCAGAATCCCTGTTTCAAGAGAATTTACCAGATAACATCGCAGTAATATCAATATACCACTTTGGAAAAGTTTAAAGAAAATATTGAATCAGGTGAAGAGATAAAAATTTATGGTGCACGTGTCCATAATTTGAAGAATATTAATGTCACCATTCCCCGAAATAAATTTTCGGTAATTACAGGACTTAGCGGAAGCGGAAAATCGTCATTAGCTTTTGATACTATTTATGCCGAAGGACAAAGACGCTATATGCAAACCCTCTCGGCTTATGCAAGACAATACCTGGGCAATATGGAGCGCCCCGATGTGGATAAGATCACAGGACTTTCACCTGTAATTAGTATTGAGCAAAAAACAACCAATAAAAATCCCCGATCCACAGTAGGTACAACAACCGAGATCTACGATTTCCTTCGTTTGCTTTATGCCCGAGCAGGTGAGGCATACTCATACAATACCAATGAGAAAATGGTGCGCTACAGCGATGAGCAGATAATTGATCGTATTCTTAAAAATTACAACGGAGAAAAAACATTGATCCTGGCACCTGTAGTTAAAAATAGAAAGGGGCATTATAAAGAGCTCTTCGAACAGATTTTACGTAAGGGTTTTTTGTATGTGAGAATTGATGGTGAGATTAAGGAAATTAAGCATGGACTCCGCGTCGACAGGTATAAAAATCACAATATTGAAATAGTTATTGACAAACTACAGGTTAAGACCGAAGACAGGAAACGGCTGAAAGAATCTGTAACGATAGCCATGCATCATGGGAAAGGTACAATTATGATTATGCATAAAGATACCCTGGAGGCAAAATTCTATAGCCGGCAACTCATGTGCCCGACAACAGGGATTTCATATAACGAGCCTGCGCCCCATTCATTCTCGTTTAATTCACCCCAGGGAGCCTGTTATGTATGTAATGGCCTTGGAATAATTGACCAGGTAGATAAAGAAAAAATAATACCCAATACTAATTTAACTATTAAAGAAGGAGCCATTGAACCTCTCGGAAAATACAAAAACAGCCTTATTTTCTGGCAAATCGAAGCGATAGGTCGCAAGTATGGCTTTACTATTCAAACTCCTGTAAAAAAAATACCCGATGAAGCACTTAAGATAATCCTTTATGGCTCTGAGGAATCCTTTAAACTTGAAAATACTCCATTAGGTACAACTTCAAATTACTTTCTGAGCTTTGAAGGAGTAGTAACCTATATAAGTAACCTTCAGGCAACCCATGGTAATAATGGCGAAAGTTTAAACAATTGGACAAGTCAGTTCATTAAAAAGGTTGTCTGTCCGGCTTGTAACGGGCAAAGGCTTAACAAAGAATCCTTGCATTTCAGAATTCATGACAAAAACATATCGGAACTTTCATCGATGGATATAAATGATCTGGCAAGTTGGTTCGATCAGGTTGAAAATCACCTGAACGAACGTCAGAAGATGATAGCCACAGAAATTCTTAAAGAACTTCGCACTCGGGTTCAATTTTTGCTTGATGTCGGTCTGGGATATCTTTCACTCAATCTCCCTTCGAGAACGCTATCGGGAGGTGAAAGTCAACGTATCCGGCTGGCTACGCAAATTGGCTCTCAACTTGTCAATGTCCTGTACATTCTCGATGAACCCAGTATCGGGTTGCATCAACGTGATAATATCCGTCTCATCAATGCGCTGAAAACGCTTCGTAATGCAGGCAATTCAATTATTGTAGTGGAACATGATAAGGAAATGATGGAATCGGCCGATTATCTGGTAGACATGGGACCCTTTGCCGGCAGACATGGTGGTGAAATTGTGGCTGCCGGCTCACCAAAACAGGTACTTCAATCGAAGGGATTAACTGCCAGTTACCTGCGCAGAGAACATAGTATTCCCGTGCCGGATGAGAGAAGAAAAGGAAACGCTAGGTTTATTCATATCCGGGGAGCCCGAGGTAATAATCTGAAGAATATCAGTATCAGTATCGAACTTGGCAAATTTATATGTATCACCGGAGTATCGGGCAGTGGAAAATCATCACTGATAAATGAGACTCTGTATCCAGCGCTTAGCAGGCATCTCTATCGTTCTAGTATGGAAGCTCTGCCCTACGACTCCATTGAGGGAATAGAAAATATTGACAAAGTGATCGATGTCGATCAGTCGCCCATAGGTCGCACACCCCGTTCAAATCCTGCCACCTATACCGGGGTATTTTCTGATATCCGTAATCTCTTCTCACAAACTACCGAATCGAAAATCCGGGCGTATAAACCTGGTCGTTTCTCTTTTAATGTCAAGGGCGGAAGATGTGAAACCTGTCAGGGTGCAGGTTTACAAACCATCGAAATGAATTTTCTCCCCGATGTATATGTTTTGTGTCGTGATTGTTCCGGGAAAAGATATAACCGGGAAACTCTCGAGGTTAAATATAAAGGGAGAAATATCAGTGAAGTTCTTGATATGACCATCAATCAGGCATACGACTTCTTTAAAAATATTCCGAAAATTCATAAAAAACTTGCTGCTCTTATGAAGGTAGGCCTTGGTTATGTAAAACTCGGACAGCCTTCAACTACAATCTCAGGAGGTGAATCGCAACGTATAAAACTGGCTACCGAACTGGCCAAACGGGATACCGGAAAAACCCTTTACATTTTAGATGAACCTACCACCGGCTTGCATTTCGAAGATATCAGGGTTTTACTTGATGTACTCAATAAATTAGTTAATCGGGGAAATACCGTAATGGTTATTGAACACAATCTCGATGTTATAAAAATGGCCGACCATATAATTGATATGGGAAAAGAGGGCGGCCAGCTGGGTGGTTATATTCTTTTTGAAGGTACTCCTGAAGAAATCATTCAATCTGATAATAGCTATACGGCAACATTCCTTAAAAAAGAATTGACGAAGTAAGCGTTTGTTAATAGCTGTAACTCTTTTCCCGTGAATTTCGTTATATCTTTACTCGCTGTGCAATATAACGAGCAAAATAAAATAATAAATGGCAACAACTGAAGATAAGATTAAGAGAGCCTTTAAAAAGAAAAATTGGAACGAGATTAAAACCTATGACAGCTGGAAGATTTTTAAAATCATGTCGGAGTTTGTGGAAGGCTTTGAAAAAATGTCACGTATCGGACCCTGTGTATCGATTTTTGGAAGTGCACGTACAGAACCCGGAACAAAATACTATAAACTGGCAGAAGAAATTGCATTCGAACTAACCCAGTTGGGTTACGGAGTTATTACCGGTGGAGGTCCAGGGATAATGGAAGCTGCAAATTTAGGGGCTAAGCGAGGAAAGGGACGATCGGTGGGGATTAATATCGATCTTCCGTTTGAACAGGAACCAAACCTGTTTATCGATCCTGATAAACTTATCACATTCGACCATTTCTTTGTTCGTAAGGTGATGTTTATGAAGTACGCTCAGGGTTTTATTGTTCTTCCGGGCGGTTTTGGCACTTTCGACGAACTCTTTGAGGCCCTGACACTGATACAAACCGAAAAAATCGGTCGCTTTCCTATCATACTGGTTGGCAAAGAATACTGGGAAGACCTTGTAAAATGGATAAAAAAAGTCATGCTGGAAGAGCATAAAAATGTTTCACCGGAAGATCTTGAACTTTTCCAGGTTGCGGATAATGCTGAAGATGCTGTAAACAAGATTGACCAATTTTATTCGAAATACCTCTTGAGTCCGAATTTCTGATAAAAAGTAATTAACAATACTATCGAATTGTTTATCAATATTTTAAACTAATTTTACAGTAAGAATACACTTTGCATACTTTGAACATATACGGCTAATTAGATAAATTTAATCATTACTTAAGTAATTGCCTGATGTATAGAGTAATTGCACTAATAGCAAATTTAATACTTGCGCTCACCTTTCAGAATATCTTTCAGGGGGGGGTAACTTTCAACGTTCAGGCTCCCACCGAGGTAGTTGCCGGTACAGAATTTGAAGTTAAAATAACAATCCAAAAGGGCGATCTGGAAAGCTTTTCAAGGCTTCAGCAAACTTTTCCGGCTGGTTTGAATGCTACACCATATATTTCATCCAATGCCGATTTTACATTTGAAGAAAAACGGGTCCGTTTTATCTGGTTGCGGCTTCCTACCCAGAATGAATTTACAATAATCTACAAGGTCAAAGCTGATGAACGGCTTAAAGGTACTTTTACTATTGATGGAAAATTCTCCTATATCGATGAAAATGAACGGAAATCGATAAGTTCAATAAGCCAGCCTATCGTAATTTTACCCTCACCCAATATCGATCCGGCACTTATTGTTGATATCAAGGATTTTGAAGAGCAAGTTATACCCTATATAGCTCCGGTTACTGCCGGATCTCAGATGGCTTGCATCAGACAGAAACCCATTCTGGAAGCAGATGGTTATATTATTAATTTACTTGTTAATAAAGAACTGAAACAGAAATTTGCCAAGATCGAAGAAAATATACCACCTGGATATAAAGCAGTTTCTATCAACCCGAGAGAAGGAATTTTTACATACAAAAGCAACACGGCTAAATTTCTCTGGATGAATCTCCCCTCAGATTCCTATTTTCTCGTATCCTATAAGCTTATACCGGAGAAACCGGGTATTGCCGAGCCTGTTCTAAAAGGTAAATTCTCTTACCTGGAAGGAGAAAAAACTATTAGTATTGATATTAAACAAACCGATGAAAATCTTGCATCGCTATCGCCTGCTGAGATTGGAAATTTGATCGTAAGGCTTAATACTCCTCAGCTTGCTGATAAAACCATCGAAAAAGAACCTGTAAATGAAGAAGTGGTTGTAGAAAAACCGCCGAAGAAAGAAGTAATTAAAACACCTCCAAAAGAAATTAAAAATAACCAGGCCTTTCTTCTTGAACCCGAGGAAGGGATCTATTACAGAGTTCAATTAGCTGCGGGACATAAATCGGTCAATATCCAGCAATACTTTAAAAAATACAATCTCGATAAAGAAGTTCGCAAAGAGGTTCATGAAGGATGGCAAAAATATTCGATTGGCTCATTTGATGTGTATAAAGAAGCCCGCGATTACCGGGTTCATATCTGGAACACCACTGCCATCGACGATGCTTTTGTTTCGGCATATAATGACGGCCAAAGAATTACAGTACAGGAAGCACTCATGGTTGCTAATCAGACATGGTACAAATAATCGCTCAAGGATAACAAATGACCGGAAAGAAAAAAATATTATTTCTGTTGCTTGCTTTTGTATTGCCATTTATGGTTTTTGCCCAGGGCAATATCGAGGATTTGTTGTATACCGAAGTTGATAATTTAAATCCGGTATACAAACCAGTTATGGGATTTGGAATCGGGACATTTAACTTTCTGGGCGATGTACGCGATCCTAATCTTAGTCCATTGAACGGCACTCTGGGCTACAAGGTAAATGTGGCCACCTTTATTGACAATAAACAATATTTACGTGCCAATTTCTTTTTTATGCTGGGTTCCCTTTCAGGAAACGAACGTTCCTATTCCGACCTGATGCGAAATATGAATTTTAAGTCCGATTTACTCTTATTTGGTATTAATATAAACTACGATTTCGATAATTTCTACAAAAAATACCGAAGAGTGCATCCGTTCATTTCTGTTGGTTTTGAAACTATTACATTTAGCTCAAAAACCGATAGCTCAGCTGCCATCGAAGGTATCGATGTCAGATATAATTACTGGCCCGATGGGACTATCAGAAATCTACCCTATACGCCGGCCAGCCTTGAGGATCCCACACTGCAACTGATGCAGCGCGATTATACTTACGAAACTAACATACGCGATACGGACTGGGGCCTGGGTGACTATCCTCAATACACTTTTGCTATACCTATTGATTTTGGCCTTGATTTCTGGGTTAGTAACCGGATATTATTGCGGGTTGGCGCTTCCTATCATTTTTCTTTTTCCGATGTTATCGATCACGTGAGTGGTAAAAACACTTCAGGAATTATTGGTGATAAACGGAATGATGATTTTATGTATACCTATATTACCATGCATCTCGATTTGTTTTCGAGTAAAAAAACTCTGGCAGTACAACGACTTTTTGCCGATATTGAACTCGATCTTACTCTGATTGGCGACGATGATGGCGATGGCTACATGGATGGATGGGATCAATGTCCCAATACTCCCTTCGGTGTAGATACAGATACAACTGGTTGTCCTCTTGATGATGATTATGACGGAGTTCCTAATTACGTTGACGATGAACCTTTTTCGCGTTATGGCGCTTTTGTGGATGAAAGAGGAGTGGAAATTCTCGAAAATGACCTGATTGCCCTTCTTGATATGTCATCGGCTGTGAGGCGCGAAGATGTTGAATTATATTTACGGGAGCCTTCCTCCTATAGAAATTACAAGAACATCACTGCGGAAGAAATTCCTGAAAAATTCATTCCGGTTGATAGCGATGGAGATAGCTATATTTCGTTTGATGAAATCCTGAATGAAATAGATAACTTCTTTGATTTTGGTTCAGATCTCAGTTCGGAAGACATCTACGAACTGAATAATTTCTTCTTTTCACAGTAATCGACCTATCTCAGAGCTTCCTTAACCTATCATGCTGACGCTTGGTATCACGTTTCTTTATGTCTTCACGCTTGTCATATTCTTTTTTACCCCTGGCAAGGGCTATATTTAATTTGGCATAGCCTGTATCGGAAATAAACAGCCGGGTAGCTACAATGGTTAATCCACGCTCTCTGGTCTTACGCTCCAGTTTCTTCAATTCGCTGTGATTTAGTAAGAGTTTCCTGTCCCAGGCAGGATTGTGATTACTGTATCCACGATTGGCATATTCCGCGATATTCATATTGCGAACCCATAATTCATTATTCCTGAAATAGCAGAATGTATCAGCGATACTGGCTTTCCCCAGACGCAAGCTTTTTATTTCTGTTCCTGTAAGTACAATGCCTGCCGTATATTTTTCGATCAGTTCATAATCATGTGTCGCTTTTTTATTCTTTATATCGATCTTATTGGCCATTCTTTCGAAATTCGTTTTCGTGATATGCAAAGTAAAAGTAATTTTACAGAAACACAATTGGGTACAACAAATTGAAATTATCGCAAATAAAAAATAATCTGATTGTTATAACAGGCCCGACCGCCACCGGGAAAACCCGTTTTGCTGCCGAACTGGCAGCACAAATCAATGGTGAGATAATCAGTGCAGATTCAAGACAGATTTATCGCAAAATGAATCTCGGCACCGGAAAAGACTATGATGATTACCGAGTTGGCGACAGGTTAATTTCTTTCCATCTTATTGACATCCACGAGCCAGGCTATAAATATAATGTGTTCGAATATCAGCAGGATTTTGTAAAAGCTTATTATAAAATACATAATAAGGGTAAAATACCGATACTTTGCGGAGGTACCGGAATGTATATCGATGCGGTTACAAAGAGCTACAAACTAATAGCTGTACCGGTAAACCATAAACTCAGAGAAGAATTACAAAATAAATCGCTTCAGGAGTTAGCGAAAATTCTCTCTTCTTTTCGCCGACTTCATAACCTGACAGATACCGATACCCTAAAAAGGGTCATACGAGCCATTGAAATTGAAGTTTATTATTCCAGCCATCCAGAAGAAATGAGGAATTATCCAATATTTGATCCTGTCTATTTCGGTTTATATTGTGACAGGGAAATTCGCCGTGAACGTATTACAAACCGACTTCATGCCCGGCTTAAAAACGGGATGATAGAAGAAGTGAAACAATTACTCGATCAGGGAATTGCTCCGGAACACCTGATATATTACGGACTGGAATATAAATACATCACACTTTATATAACGGGTGAACTGGATTATGATACCATGGTCAATAAATTAAATATTGCCATTCATCAGTTTGCCAAGCGGCAAATGACCTGGTTCCGGAAGATGGAACGCGATGGGATAAATATTGCGTGGATTGATACAGACTTAAAGATGAATGAAAAAATAGAAATGGCTCTGGATATTCTCCTAAAAAAATAGCCGATATAAAAACCGGCTAACAATTATTGCATTGTAATCATATATCCATTTGCACAGGTGAGCTATAAAAAAATCCCGGTCTTCACTACACTAATCCTTTACCAACCCCTCTATCTCAAATGTAGCAAAAACCGGGATGTATATCGTCAGCTTTATTCAGGCAGCAATGTATTCAAACACATCTCGTATTACATCGGAATGTGTGCGACCATAATTATCTTTCAGCCAATTGCGGAGCAATATAATCTCGTAAGATTTTAGCCATTTGAAAGATTTTACGATCTCCTTGCGGAACAATTCTTTATCGTAGCTAAGTTGCTTCAATAACATTTTCTGATGTTCAAGCATAGTAATCATTGGATTTGGTACTATAGAAAGTTAATAATTAGATTCATTACTTTTATTAAATCAGTGATGATATTAATCATCTGAATTTGACACTAGCAAAACATTATTAAAATATGTTTCTTAAATAAAAACCTATTATTAATGCAATTGTTTTATGTTAATAAGGAATTCACAGTTTTTTAACATATTTAAACATATGCTCTGTAAAACTACACGCCATGATTAATTAAAAATTACCTGTCGCTAACCAGACTATTTAATCTCCCAACAGAACATAATCTATCATAAGATTGATATCAAGATCTCCAAATCCCTTGGATTTAAGATGTTTCCCATCCTTAATAAAAGAATCGCGAAACCAACGCTCATCTTTACCTGAATACCGGACTGCTTCCCTATAGGCATTCAGTGCATTTTCTATCTGTCCCGAAGCCCAATAACAATGACCAATATTTAAGAAATCACTTTTTATCGGTTTTCCTTTTAAAATTTTATCGAAATATTTGATCCCGATATCATATTTCCCCTGAACAAATGAACACCATCCAATAGGCCTGAATACCTTAGGGTTTGCAGGATTTGCATATTCTACTTTATAATAATAGTTCAAAGCGTCTTTAAAATTTTCAATATCCATATAGAGTTGTCCCAGATAAGCCAGGTTGGCCATATCCTTGGGTTCTGACTTAATTACCAACTGATAATATTCAATTGCCTTCTTGAATTCACCGGTCTTTCGATAGCAATACCCTAACTTTTTTTGCAACCAGAGTTTATTTTTATCGAATAGCTCTGCCTGATGATACAACTCGATGGCTTTCCGGAAATCGCTCTTTTTCTGATAACAAAAGCCTATCTTTTCTATCAGTTCAAAAGAATTTTCTTTCTCATTCAGCCATTCGAATAGCTTTAACGCTTCTGTATATCGGTCCCTGGCAAAATAAAACTCAGCAAGATTTCGTAAAATTTTTGCATCATCATATACCAATTTCAAGACATCAGATCCCAGGGGATCAATTTCCAGATCAAATACGCCCTTGTACTCTTTTCTGTTCGGATGCAGTTTAAAAAACCGGTAAAGATCCTGCAGGTATTGTGTGTTGATTAGCTTATTCCGGGTTTCTTTATCAAGCTTGAATTCATCCTCCATCATTTCATTCATGGCCTTCAGTTCCATATTAAATAATTCAAGCATCGTTTTACGCTGTTGCGACGGCATATTTTGGATATTCAGAATAAAGGAATACTTGTCGGAATTGCATAATACGGTCGACTTTTCAAGTCCTTCAATGAAAGTTGTAACATCTACTTCTTCTTTGAAATTTTCAAAAGTTATTTTGACCGTCTGATTATCGGTCCTGAAAGGAACAAACCAGTTAGATAATTCCTTAAAGAAATCGAAATGTTTTAGCATAGCAAACGCTCCCATAAAAACATCGGAACCCTCTATCTGCATTTTTGAGAATTGTTCAAGCTTTTGGTATACATCCGGAGCATCTTTAAAAAAATTCTCCCATTCAGGATTTTTATCTTCAAAAGATTCTTTCGAAAGAAGTTCCTCCAGATTAAGCTTGTCTTCCAACTCCGAACGTATTTTCATGACCTCAGGAACGATCTCCTCCTGAATTTTCCGGGTTATTTTTTCAGTTTCACTTGCCCTGATATACTGGATAAGAATGGCCAGCATACGTTCCTGAAAACTCCGATCATCAGCTATCGATTTCAGCCTCTCAATCAAATTCGGATATAATCCAATTCTTTTCTGACAACTTAACAGTACCAGAAACATCCCGATCATGGCACGCTGTCTGATTTCCGGATTATCAGCTTTAGACAAATTAAATAGTAAAATGAATTTTTCACTGTCAAAATGACGTAATTGTGATAGAGTCATTGCACTAACCATTAACGATTTAAAACTCGTATCAATTTCTGAATATTCAATAAGCTGATTAAAAAGCGATTTATCTTCGTTAGAGAGTTTATTTTTTAGCCAGAAGAAATAAAACAGCTGGCTTGAGAGCGATTCATGAAGATTTTGACCCGATTCAGAATCAGTCTCAGGTATTGGGCCGTCTTCCTTCCCTGAAAGCATCATGGTAATCTGTTTGATATCTCCGGCATAGAATGATTCGAAATGAAGCGTCTGCTCCTGTATTGATTTCCTCTCGAAAAAATTCATGCTATTTATCCAGTTATCCCTGATATCGTCAGTCAATTCAAGGATTGATTGCTTCAGACGTAGATATATTCCTGCCCGTTCAGGATCGGGTGCCAGCTCAAAAGAATATTTCAGCATGCTCCGGTAGGTATCGGTAAGCGATTGATACCGGCTGTGTATTTCGGATGATGCAACTTGTATAAGTAATTTGGATATTATCTGAAAAGCATCCTTCAGACGATTTGATATCACAGCATCAAGAACATCAGCATATTGTTTCTGCATCTCTGAATATGTCATCAATTCTTTTTTTATAGTTGCCGATTGCAGTGCAAAAACCCTGCTAAAAATTAAAGACTAATCTTTTGTCATATTTCCGGGAAATTCAAGTTATGAAGAAAAAGATTATTATCCTATCAGTGTCATGAGGAAAAGAAGAACCATACCAGATACAAGAGCAATAAACTGATAGATGGAACGGCGGATAGTTTTTTCGGAATGCAACTCAGGTATCAGGTCAGCTGCGGCAAGATAAATAAAACCTCCTGCGGCAAAAGGAAGTATCATCTTCGAGAGCTCAGATGCCGATTGATTGAAAAGTAGTATACAACCAGCTCCAAGAAAAGCCGTACATGCCGAAATAAAATTATAGATCAGGGCTTTCTTTCTTGAAAAACCTGCATGAATCAATACCCCGAAATCGCCTATCTCCTGCGGCAGTTCGTGCATCATAACTGTCAGTGTAGTCACTATTCCAATTTCAACAGAGTAGTAATAAGAAGCTGCAATCAGAATGCCATCAAGAAAGTTATGCAACATATCGGCAACCAGATTGATGGTCCCAAAAGGTTTAATGGTATTATTACTTAATGTCGATGTATGATTGTGGTGCCAGTGAAGAAATCGTTCAAGCACGAAAAAGAGCATGAAACCAACAATGATCCAGATGGAAGCAATTGTTGAATCCTCAAATATCTCAAACGATTCGGGAAGAAGATGAAAAAATGCTCCACCCAAAAGGCCCCCTGTAGCAAATCCAACTAAAACCAGCTGGAGTTTTTTTAATTTCTCTGGCTTCAAAGCCAGAAAAAGAACCCCAACAAGTGAGATCAGACTAACAATCAGTACACTGAGAAAAGTAAAAATCCAGGTCATTATCTACTATGAAAAAATGTAGACAAATATAGGATTATTAATTATGCCTGCCGAGTTCCTGGTTCATGCCTTTAGTTGTTTTTTCTTTTCGAGAGGTTCATTTTATTGTTTTCAGTCATCATAGCTGCAAATTTTTCTTCTCCATTTTGTTGAATGAAATCAATACAAAGCGAACGGTCGGTAGCTGTGAAAAATCCAATTACCCTGCTGATTAGATTATTATATTTTGCACATTCCCCCGGATCGACAAACTCCTTGCAAGCACTGCAATTGGCAATCTCCTTTTCAATACAACAGCTTCTTATTTTACACCAGGAAGCTTTTGTATTGGTTGTGCAACCGGGGCACTTATCCTTTTTAAATCTTCCACAGTTTCCGCAGTATAAGCCACAGGCTGCGATCAGGTTTATTTCTTTAACCGGAGTTGTTTTCATGACATTGGCAGTATTAGTTAATGACCAAATCTATTTCATGACAATGACAACCCTATGTCAGCAGAATGTAAAAAAATCAGACTTTAATAAATAATTTTTTTCGGTATAGGATCCAGGCCGGAATAAAACAAATAAGAGTGTACAAAACAGCCCACATCAGCGATATGAAATTAACGGCTATTTCAGTGTTGCTGAAAAAATTCATAAACAGGCTGTTCACATCAGGAATATTTCCGAAAGAAAGAATATATAGCGGAAATAACAGCAGCATGTGCAAAATATAAATGGTAAGTGCATTTGAGCCTGTCATAATAAATGGTACAATCCATCTCCTGAACTTACCTTTATCCAGTAATCCATCGAACAACGCCAGGATAAGAAATGCAATTCCTGAAGTAAATAACACATATGAACTCGACCAGAGATTTTTATTCAAAGGAAAAAACAAACTCCATACAAGACCTACCAGTATTCCCGAAATACCAAATAAAGCGAGATGTATGTTTTTTTGCAGAGAGTTCTTAGTCTTTAGTAGAATCCATCCTGCGAAAATTCCGGTAATTCCGGTTGCCACAGACGGCAGGGTGCTAAGCAATCCCTCAGGGTCCCAAGTACACCGATAGAGTTTTCCCGGTATTAATTTGGAATCGATCCAGTTCACAATATTCATTCCCGGTTCCAGTAAACTCTCAGTTTGTCCAGGCTGTGGAACCCAAAGCAACAGCATCCAGTATCCGGAAAGTAGTAAAATTGAGAGCGCAATTATCCCTATTTTATCGGTATACAGAAATAAAAACGAACAAATAAAATATACAAGGGCTATTCGTTGCAGAACTCCCGGAATTCGTATTTCCCGAAAACCCGACATAATAATATTTAGCAATATTCCTATTCCAAACAGGATGAGCATACGGAAAAATGCTTTCTTGAGAAGTCGAATTTTAGGTACGCCCTTCTGAAGGTATTTTGTGTAGGCAAAGACTATCGATACACCTACAATAAACAGAAAAAATGGGAACACCATATCGGCCAGGGTACATCCGTTCCATTCGGCATGAAGCAAAGGCCGGTAAACATGATTCCAGGAGCCGGGACTGTTTACAAGTATCATTCCAAGAATAGTCAAACCCCTGAAAGCATCTATTGATTCCCTTCTCTTTGGAACATCCATATCTCAATTCTATTTAATATTCAGGTAAACTTTAGCCAGCGATTTCACCTGATTGATCATCTCCTCTTCCAATCGGGCCGGTTGTATTACCTTAACATTACTGCCAAATGAAAGAAGCCAGTTTGCCATATAGTTGTATTCATTGGCTGCAAAACTCATAACTACTCCATCACCTTCAGCATATTCATCGATATAACCGAAATAGTATTTCGAGGAATTCAGGGAACCAATCACTGACTGATCGAACCAGACTTTCACCTCGAAAAGGTCAGAACTAAGCCATAAATTGTGAAAATATTTTTTTAGCTCTCCGGGGCGCTTTTCACTGGCACATTCCCTGGTTATTTCCATACGGATAATCCGATCAACTCTGAAATCGCGCATGTCTCCCCGCATCTTACAATAACCTATAAGATGCCAGGCATTTCCATAAAAAACAATCCCCAGCGGATCAATTATCCGCCCACTTGTTTTCTCCTGATTATATTGGGCATGATAGTCTAATTCAAGACATTTTCCCTCACCCAGGGCCAGTTGTATTGTTGAAAGAAAATTATCAGGGTATCCATTACTCCCCGTCTGCCTGGCATGAAAAACCTCAACTTGGGCATTCATTTCTTCCAGTGCCGTTTTATCCCTCTCCGGAAGAATGCTTTTAATTTTATCCGTTGCCCCTAAATACTTTTTTCTTACCGAACTGTCGGTCAGCTTATCTACCAGTTTACCTGCAATTAACATAGCCCCGGCTTCTTCACGCGTAAACATTACGGGGGGGAGGTGATAACCATCGACTATGAAATATCCCTTACCCGCTTCGGCGCCGATCGGGACTCCCGCTTCTTCAAGCGCACGAATATCACGATATACCGTACGTTGACAAATCTCGTACCGATCGGCAATTTCTGTTGCGGTAACCCATCGCTTAGTTTGCAATTGAATGAGAATTGCAGTTAGTCGGTCAATCCGGTTCATCGACTCTGAATTTTCCTAAATATAAGTAAGTTTAGGAATTTCTATCTTTATTTACAAACAGGGGAGATTGAACAATTGGGATATCCGGAGAATTTATTTCTGCTCTAAAATAACTCCCAAACTAACAACAAGCATGTGATAATACAACTTGTCAAAATGATCTTCCATTGCTCCGGTTTCATAGTGCAAGGATGCGAACTGATGCCTGTAAGAGATGGCAAGATACGATGAAAAATTGCTGTTCAGTTTGATTTTTTTCCTGCACCTATGCCCAAATACAGTCCTCCCTTAAACTCATGTCCCTGATAGTCGTTGTATTCGTTACTCCAACCAAAAGCATAACCGGTTTGAAGATTAATAAAAGGAGCATTCTTTTTCGTGTTGAGCATAGTGATAAAGTCGACGTAGAAGGGTACAAAACCCTCTTCTTTAAAAAAATGAACTCCTGCTCCAAAGCCAAAACCACAATATTGTCCCGATTTCAGACAATAGGAATAGTGAATACCTCCACCAGGACGATATTCATCCTCTGCATTATATACATTATAACTCATGACAAATCCTCCCTCAAGACGGGCGCATTTCTCAATTTCCATTGTTGTTCCTTTGCCATCGCCAGCTTCAATAAAGCTAGCAAGGCCAACCAGGAACAAGAAAAAAAGAGATTTAAGAACGAGTGGTTTCATGAGTTGATTCTGGTTTAAGTAGTATAGCTGCAAGCGACATCAACTGAAACAGTTTGAAATCATCTGGCAATAAAAGTGAAACCAGTTAGTTGAATATTCATTCTGAGCAATTCTGAATTTGTTTTCATGGTTCTGGTTTCCTGAGTTAATATTACCGGAGGAGGGTCCACAAAATGAATCACCATATTCTAACTTGTCTCTGGATCTGCTATTTCTGATAAAAACCTAACCTCCTCTTTTTGATCCCCTGATAATTACCTAAACCTAAGTATGGAATCCATCCTCCGGTAATTGCTGATACCCTATCAGTTTACACTTTGTTTTTGTTTCGTAGGTAAAAATACCCCAGTAAATTCTGATTTGAAATAAGCTATCGGTGAACCATCTACTAAAATCGGTAAAGAAGGATTTTTGTTCGGAATAATCATCAGACATCCCGATAAATCAATTTTCACAGTCCAATCCTGAAATCTAAATACATGTAGTTAACACACTTAAAACAACCTTTTGTGATTAGAATACCTTTAACATGAATTAAAGATTCGATTATCTTAAATATATTCGCTATTTTTATACTTTAAATAAAAGAACAACAACACATGGTTGGCAACAAACAACTGGCGAAGAAACTGGAGGGATGGTTTATAAGAATTGACAGGGCCGTTATTGCACTTTCGGGTGGAATTGACTCTTCGCTTGTGGCCTATGTTGCACGAAAGACATTAGGTAGAGAAAATGTTGTGGCTGTGATCTCAGCATCGGCAAGTGTGAAAGCAAAAGAATTAAACGACGCCCGCAATTTCTGCGATAAATACGATATCTCCCTACAGGAAATTGATGCCCGCGAGATCGACAACGTCAATTATCGGCAAAATCCGGTCAACCGCTGTTTTTTCTGTAAATCATCGCTTTATTCCGAATTGGCCAATCTGGTTAAGGATCTTTATAAAGATCACACCCTGCTGAATGGAAATAATTTCAGCGATTTCGGTGATTATCGGCCAGGCCTTAAAGCCGCCGAAGAACATGAAGTACTGAGTCCACTGGCCATATGCCAATTCAGTAAAGAGGATATTCGCAATGTTGCTAAATATTATGGACTGCCTAACTGGAATAAGCCGGCAAGCCCCTGTCTCAGCAGCCGAATACCATATGGCGAGTTCATTACTGCAGAAAAACTCTACAAGGTAGAACAGGCCGAAGATCTGCTGAATGATCATGGATTCGAAGATGTCCTTGTACGCTCTTTTAACAATACGGCAAGAATAGAAGTTCCCTTTAAAAAGATTGCCGAGCTCAGAATGATCTTTGAGGAAATTAAACCTAAAGTAAGGTCGATAGGATTCGATGCTTGCGAAATTGATCCTGAAGGGCTTATTTCCGGAAAACTAAACCGGCATGTAAAAATATCCTAGAAGTACAATAAATTTATACCTCGTTTCACTTTCTGTTATACCTTTGATACTATTCACCTGTTAGGAATAAAATGGTTAGAAATGCACTTATAGTCGGAGCCACCGGATTGGTAGGTAAAGAACTCGTATCCCTTCTTATGAAATCGGAATACTATAATTCACTGCATATTGCCGGGCGCCGCCCCTATACATTACAGCATCAGAAATTAAAATCCTATACTGTTAACTTCGATGATTTCGATAAGCTGACTACTCCTGCATTGATTCATGACGTATATGTATGCCTTGGCACTACCATGAAAAAAGCAGGCTCAAAAGAGAATTTCAGGAAAGTTGACCACGAATATGTGTTTAAAGTAGCCCAGTGGGCCAAAAAAAACAAGGCTGAGAAACTCGCATTGATCAGTTCCATGGGGGCCAATGCACAATCCGGGAATTTTTACCTCAGAACTAAGGGTGAAGTGGAAAATGCCCTGATCGGACTAAGATTATCACGACTAATTATATTGCATCCCTCACTTTTACTGGGTAAGCGTGAAGAGTTTCGGTTGGCGGAAAGAATAAGTACGATCCTGGCCCGGCCGCTGTCGGGATTGATGATAGGCAAACTGAAAAAATATACTCCCGTAGAAGCTTCCCAGGTGGCAAAGGCCATGTTCTACCTGACACTGAATGCCACTGAACCGGTCAAGATTGCGGAGAATAGAGAAATTATTGATCTGTAATACTATAATTTACTATTCCTGTGTTATGAGTCATCTTCTAACTTTCCTGACTTATAACTCAATGCCTGAAAACATATCCTCCCTATCGTTATCATTCAATCTTCCTGAATTATATTTACGATTTCTTATTTTTGATATACCAGTTTTTTCAGTTACCCGATAAAATATTTAGTTTTGATCGATTACGACTTATTATTACTACTAATAATTCAAAACCTGGCTTAACATGAAAATGATAGTAAAAAAAATCCTGCCCGGGCTTGTGCTTATCTCTATGATTTTTTCCTGTTCGGTACCTAAGGAAAAATGGTTAAGGAGTCCGGATGGTAATATGGCGGTGAGACTTCACCTTAATAAAGAAGGAATTCCTCTTTATCAAATCAACTACAAAAGTAAATCAGTCATTGAAAACTCAAAACTTGGTATAGTACGTGAGGATGCGGATTTTTCTATGGCGCTGAAGATTCAATCGGTTGATGAAATAACTCCGATAATTGATGATTATTCCCTTCTTCATGGAAAAAAGAAAAATATAAGCTACCGGGCCAACAGGTTAGTCTACCATCTTTCAAATGCATCAGGTGAAAAAATAGATATTACTTTTCAAATTTCAAATGATGGTGTCGCCTTTCGGTACATCTTTCCCGAAAAATCGAATAAGATCAGGAAAATTTCCCGCGAGCTGACCACTTTTAATTTCCCTGAAAATATAAGCGGATGGCTCCAGCCCCGTGCTAAATCAAAATCAGGATGGAACCAGGCAAATCCCTCCTATGAGGAACATTACTTGTCGGATACCTTATTATCTTTTATTCCTGATAACGACTCAGGCTGGGTTTTCCCTGCATTGTTCCACAATGAAAATATCTGGGTCAACATTACCGAAAGCTGGCCGGAACGAAATTATTGCGGCAGTCATTTAAATAAAGGTGACAATCCTTTTGAACTGATCATAGGGTTTCCTGAACCCACTGAAGGTTTTACAAACGGAGTTGTTTATCCCGAGTCCAAATTACCCTGGTCGACACCGTGGCGTATTATTACAATTGGAGAAAGTTTAGTCACCCTGGCCGAATCAACGCTGGGAACTGATATGGCACTTCCCTCTGTGCTCGATACTATAGATTATGTGAAACCAGGCCGGGCATCGTGGAGTTGGGCATTGCTTAAAGATCCATCGGTAAATTACGAGACACAAAAAGAATTTATTGAATATGCAGGTGAAATGGGATGGGAGTATTGCCTCATCGATGTATACTGGGACACAACCATCGGATGGGCGGGTATAAAGAAACTGGCTGACCTGGCATCGCAAAAAAATGTGGGACTCATTCTGTGGTATAATTCTGCCGGCGACTGGAACACGGTCCCCTTTCATCCAAAAAACCTGTTGCTTACTCCAGAAAGTCGTAATGCTGAATTTGCCCGTTTGAAAGAACTTGGGATAAAAGGTATAAAAGTCGATTTTTTTGGAGGCGACGGCCAGTCTATGATGAATTACTACCTCGATATTCTCGAAGATGCGCATAAATACCAACTTATGGTCAATTGCCATGGAGCAACCCTGCCCCGTGGTTTACAGCGTACCTATCCCAACCTGGTTTCCATGGAATCGATCCGTGGTTTAGAATTTGCCACCTTTGGTCAGGAGTCAGCCGATAGAGTGCTTGTTAAATCAACCATCATTCCTTTCACCCGGAATATTTTCGATCCTATGGATTTTACCCCGGTATGTTTTACCGAGTACGATAATAATCATCGTATCACCGGTAATGGAGCCGAACTGGCACAAACTGTGCTATTTCTTTCGGGAATACAACATTATGCTGAGACTCCTTCAGGTATGGCAACGGTACCGGACTATGTAAGGGAAATGATGATGGAAATGCCCGTTTCGTGGGATGAAACCCGTTTCATCGATGGATATCCGGGAAAATATCTGGTTTTGGCCCGCAGAACAGGCAACATTTGGTATATTGCCGGAATTAATGCTGAGAAAACAGATAAGGAAATGAACCTGGCGCTTTCATTTATCAATGCGAAAGAAGGAACTCTTGTCAGCGAAGGTGAATTACTCCGTAGCTTTTCTATTAAAGAAATTGAACTTGATGCTACTCAAAGCTTAACAATAAATATTAAGGCCAATGGAGGATTTGTAATGAAATTTGTAAAATAACAAAATGAACATCTATTAACTTGTTTAACTCACTCTTTATAAAACCCCTGATCGTATTGTTAGGATTTGTTATCCTTCTACCCGGTTGCAAACAGAAAAATGAAAAACAATCGCCAAATATCCTCTGGTACGATTCTCCGGCTGTGGAATGGACCGATGCCCTTCCGGTGGGGAACGGACGTATCGGGGGCATGCTGTTCGGGGATCCAAAAATAGAGCGACTACAGGTAAATGAAGAATCACTCTGGGGAGGATCGAAGGTGTCCAACAACAATCCCGGAGCGTTGGAACATCTGTCTGAGATACGCCGTCTAATCCTTGATGGTAAAATACCCCTGGCTTTTGAGCTGGCGGAAAAATATATAGCTGGCGCTCCGGGCAGCCTTCGTTCCTACCAGGTGCTGGGCGATATCTATTTTCAGTTTTTGGATGCTGATAGTGCTATTACCGGTTACCGCCGTGAACTGGATCTGGAAACCGGAATTCTACAGGTGAGCTATTCGCGGGGAGGAAGGCAAATAGAATATGAGCTGTTTGCTTCATCCCCCGACGATGTGATGGTA
The DNA here is from genome assembly GCA_964569585.1 of uncultured Bacteroidales bacterium. Classification (GTDB taxonomy): domain Bacteria; phylum Bacteroidota; class Bacteroidia; order Bacteroidales; family UBA10428; genus UBA10428. The sequence goes on from CAZMVE010000003.1 coordinate 55,228, forward strand.
TTGCGAATGAAATCCTCTGCTCCGGGACCTCTCGATATGGTCATTACCATGACGCGCCGGCAGGATGCCAGCTTCACTGTCGAAAATGATGCACTGGTGATGAGAGGCCAGGTAATGGATACTGACGATCCGGCACTGGGATCTGGCGGAACGCATATGAAATTTTATTCAAAATTAGTTCCTGTCAGCTTCGATGGGACCCTTTCCTCAAAGGGTGATACCTTGCTGCTTACCGGGGGAAAGGAAGTGGTGTTCCTCTTTAATGCGGCTACCGACTACAATATTAAAGGACTCAACTTCGACCGCAGTATCGATCCGGAAAAGAAATGCAATGAGGCCATTGAAAAGGCTGCACTAAAATCATATAAATTGTTGAAATCATCACACCTTATCGAACATAAAGCCTTATTTAACCGGGTGAGTTTTACTCTGGATAGCGATCCTTTACTTGATACAATCCCCACCGACCGGAGATTGGAGCGTTTTAAAACGGGTGCCGATGATCCGGGTCTGATCACCACCTATTTTCAGTATGGCCGGTACCTGCTATTGGGCTCTTCTCGGCCCCCGGCACAACTGCCAGCCAATTTGCAGGGTATCTGGAACAAGGACTGGTGGGCTCCGTGGGGTTCCGATTACCATGTAAACATTAACATCCAGATGAATTACTGGCCCGCCGAAGTTTGCAATCTTTCGGAAACATTGGAACCTCTAGTTGATTTCATGGAAGAACTTACCATACCTGGCGCTACTACTGCTAAAGATGTATATGGAGCCAAAGGCTGGACGGTTCATCATACCACCGATGTTTTCGGAAAAACAGCCGTTATCGATGGCGTATATTGGGGTATGTTCCCCCTGGGTGGCGCCTGGATGACACTTCCCCTCTGGCGGCATTTCGAATTTACGAACGATACGGCCTACCTGCGCGAAAGGGCCTATCCCATAATGAAGGGCTCTGCCGAATTCATCCGTACCTTTCTTTTTGAGGACGACAAGGGATACCTGGTGACAGCGCCCACCTACTCTCCCGAAAACAGCTATATCGATCCGGTTTCGGGAAAAGAATTCAAACTTACCTATGCCCCGACCATGGATATACAAATCATCCGCGAGGTATTAAATAATACACGAAAAGCGGCATCTATCCTGCACACCGATCAGGCATTCAGTGATTCTCTTCAACAGGTGCTGGATAAACTGCCTCCGGTGCGGATTGCCTCAAACGGTACCATTATGGAATGGATCAAAGAGTATGAAGAATTTGAACCGGGACACCGGCATATATCACATCTCTTCGGACTTCATCCGGGAACACAGATCACACCGGAGACTTCTGAATTGTTCGAAGCCGCCAGAAAAACCCTGGAACGGCGTCTGAAGTACGGTGGCGGCCACACCGGCTGGAGCCGTGCCTGGATCATTAATTTCTATGCCCGCCTGCTCGACGGTGAAGCCTGCTACCATCACCTCCGTTTGTTGCTGGAGAAATCAACCCTGCCCAACCTGTTCGATACGCATCCTCCCTTCCAGATCGACGGCAACTTCGGAGGAACGGCGGGCATTGCCGAAATGCTGCTGCAAAGCCATAATGGTAAGGTGCACATACTCCCTGCACTCCCTATTGCCTGGCCCAAAGGGAAGATAACCGGACTTAAGGCCCGGGGCAACTTTGAAGTGGATATGGAATGGGAAGAGGGCCTACTAAAAAATGTCCGCATCAAATCAATGGATGGAGCAACGCTTACGCTGATCTATAGGGATAAAAAGATCCAACTTGAAACGGAAAGAGGAAAGGTATATGTGTTTAATGGGGAATTGATGGAAGTGAAGTAGGTGACTAGCGATATCGTCAGTCAATTAACTCTAATTCCCAATAAAGATGCGAATTGTCTCCTATAAGTGAGTAAGGAACCTTTGCAAACCTTTACACCTGTTATGGTTTTATTTTGTTTGTTAGCAACTAAGTGTTATTTTAATTAGTTTCAGTTTCAATCTCCATTTGATAAATTTAATGGTATAATAAACTTCCTGCCAATATGATATGGCAACAAACCTTTATGATGGAAACGTCCAATAATCATTGCCGGATGGGTGTTAAACTTTTGAGCAAAAGCAACAATATCATCTTCATTTAAAGGCACAGCTGCTAAAACTTCCTCTTCTTGCTTGTGTGAGAATGTCCAGTTTTCTGAATACTCATCGGCTTCTTTTTCCTTATCGGTTTCGGTATCAGTAAAATCAATGTTTTCAATTGAAATATATTTTTTGCCATGCAAAAGAATATGCCCTACTTCGTGAAAAAATGTAAACCAGAAACGATCGTTTTGTCTATATCGGGCAGAGAGTTGTATCAGCGGTGTGTCGTTTATCCAGCGTGAGGAACCACTTATTGGAGCTTTAGGTAAACAAGGAGTGTAAACTACTTTAACTCCTGCTTCAGCACTCAAATTTTGCAATTTCGAAAAGTAATCAGCCGGCTGTTCAGCCATTATGTTTTTAATAATTTGCAGGTTGGTTTTAAATTTTTGCTCATCAAAAGAAGTAACCTGTAATTTTGACGCAAGTATTTCACCTTGCCTTAGCCAAGCCGAAATAGCAAACGGTTCACGTGTATGTTTTAGTGAGATGCGAAAACTTAGTTTAAGTTTTTGCCCCAAATAGTAATTCTCCCATGCTGTTTTGTTCGAAAAGCTAAAAAATTGTAACAGTCCTTCTACTTTCCCCTCTGCCTTTCGTGTAACAGGAACCCATCCGAAATTAGCCATTTGTGCATATGGAAAACTCTTCGCCCAATCAATAGCTTCTTCAATTACAGTAACTCTTTTTGCACGTGCAATATATTCATCAAACTCTCTTTGGTTCTCTATCCAAAAACTGGCAGGGATTTTTAATACATTTTCAAAACGAATTGCCATTTCAGGAGTAATGCAACTCTCACCTTTTAAAACAGCTGTAATAGTTTTTTCGGGTTTACCTGTTCGAACAGCAAACTCTTTTGGACCCATACCTATTTCCTGCAGCTTCTCAACAAGAGTTTCACATGGGTGTGGAATCGATTGTGGAAAATACTGATTTTTAGTTGCCATAAATACCTCTCTTAGTGATAGTTTTCAATTTCAATTACTTCAATCCCTTTTATCTCAAACCAAATGTACTTTCCATCAGGATCAGTAGGTATTGGTTTTTCATGGGTTTCAAAAATCAAGCGATACGGTTGGTCAAGGTCGCAAGCCCATTGTCCTTTTCTATCGCCAGTAAGTTCGTGATACCGTCCAGGCAAATTTCTGACATCTTCTAGGGTTTCTGCATTATGAAGTTGGAACAAGCGCAATCGAAACTTCTCAGCCCTGATTTTTCCGAGTTCTTTAAGCATTTTACGGTCATCGTTTGCTAGTTTTTCAAGTTTTCTATCGCTAAATGTAATTTTCATCACAAATGTATAATTAAATATATTAACAGCAAGTGTTAATTATAATTATTTTTACCATTAACAATTTTAATCAATGTTTCAATTTTATTACTTCAATCTTTCACTCTTATAACTCGTCGTAAGGTTTTCAACGCCTAGTTGTAGACTAGTTTTTAAATTAAAAAATACATCCATCACTCAAACCTAAACAAGCTTTAAATAACTTTACTTCTTTCTAGTAGCACAGGCAAATTACAACTTCCTCAATCAAAAACAAATAGTTACTTGCAAACTTTTTCCCTGTTCTTCAACAGTTTAATAAGAGGTGAGATGTTAGATATGAGATTTGAGAGCTGTTAGAAGTGAGATATCAGACATGAGAACTATGAAAGATAGGCAAGCATTCTTCTAATTTTCCGGTATTCCAATTATCCAATCTTTTAACTCTCTTTCAGTCTAAATTAAAAAATCCTGAAATCTCGCGTAATAGTTGTTTCTTTACGGCACTAAAAATAGCAGTTATATACATGAAAAAACTGGCCGGCTATATACTCACCCCGCTCTATCATTTCTATTTCGGTTTGCTATTGCTCCTGTTCCACCCGGTACAGGTAGCTGCCCTTTATTTTTTCGGGGACAGGGCACGAAAAAAAACGGTGGATATACTAAATCTGTGCCTGGTAAAAGGATTGTATATGCTGGGCTGCCGGATAAAGTTTTCGGGATTTGAAAAAATTCCCGGTAAAAGGCCGGTAATTATTATTTCCAACCATCAGAGTCTGTACGACATACCAGCAGTGGTATGGGGATTCAGAAAGTACTATCCCAAATTCATCTCAAAAATTGAGCTCTCTAAAAATCTGCCGAGTATTTCCATCAACCTGAAGCATGGAAAATCGGCATTGATCGACCGGGAAAACGGAACGCAGGCAGTGAAGGAAATATTTAAGCTGGGAAGGCTTATCCAGGAAAACAATTATGCTGCCTGTATCTTTCCTGAGGGTACGCGCAGCAAAACGGGACGGGTGAAAGAATTTATGACTGCGGGCATCAATACCCTGCTTCGCGCAGCGCCTTCGGCAGTGGTTGTGCCTTTTGTAATTAATGGCCACAGCCAGTTGATGGAGAAAGGTCTTTTCCCCCTGAAATTCGGTCAGAAAATTTCGTATACCGTACTTGATCCGGTGGAGCCAAAGGAATTAAGCATCGATGAAATTGTGAACCGGGTAAAGGCTGCTATTAAAAAAGCCTTACAAGAGGACAACTGAAAAAACGATGAATTTCCTCCAACATTCTGAATCGATTGTGCTAGTTAAGAGCTAAGATATCAGATATGAGATTTGTCTTCCATTGACAGAGATTTTTTTCCCTCTTCCAATTTTCCAATTAACCAATCATCCATTTATCCATTCTTCTATTCTCCTACTCTTCCATTCTCCCTTTCTACCGACAGTATAATCTCTGTTAAACGATCAACCTGCTCTTTGGCCTCTTTTTCAGAGCTGAATTTTCCGAGCATTATTTTCTTATTTGTTCCGGCCCCGATCAGGTACACACGGTAATCATCAACAGCCACTGAGCTCTCACGGTTGCTCCGGCTGTAGGTATAGTATTTTCCTTTCAGATGTTTCAGGCGGATCTCATCACCCGATTGAAATTTTTTATACGAACCAATCGGGATCAATCCAAAAAGCTTCACCTGGTATTTATATTGTTTTCCTTCCGCGTCGGTAAAAACCTCTGCATAACTAAATACCATTATACCCCCTAGAAGGATCAGGGGAATTGCCATAAAGGAGAAATAGGTGGCTATGGCTCCGAAAACGAGCAAGGTATACCCGGAAAAAACGGCGGAAGGCCCGGCAAGTTTACTTAATTTGTGTTGTGTAACCATAGACGAACAGGATTTGAAAACCTGTTCAAGTTAATAATTATTGAGAATATAATCAGAAATAAGACGTGATCTATATAAATACCCATTGCACAACTCATGAAAGGCAAAATTCCTTGTTTGACAAGGAATTCAGATACTAGGGTATGCACATGCTACATACTCTTAATTAGTTTATATTCAACAGGTACA
>CAZMVE010000004.1:0-3465 GCA_964569585.1 uncultured Bacteroidales bacterium
CATACCAAGATACAGTACGTACAAACCATACAGACCAGCCAGCATAGCCAGTACGCCCAATACAGGCAGAATGTAAAAAACTCCGGCAACCAGCTGTGGTGTATTTGCAAATACTACCAGTGCAAAGGCTCTGTTAAAGTTTTTCTCTGCTCCAAAACTTGGGGCTAGTATATCAATTATAAAGGCCGTCAGATAGGCTCCTCCAATGGTACTAACCAACATAATAACGGCATGTTTTATTCCAAATGTCAGTGAACTGAAAGGGCCGTAGCCGATAAGTCCATAGCCTATTAAGCTGGCAATAGCAGGAATAAGTGCCAGAGGTATGAGATAATTTATCAGAATGGTGGAATGGGTATTATTTTCCTGGCCGATTTTTTCCCATTCTTCTTTGGGTTTAAGGATAATACCTTTTGCGCGTTCAAAAATATTCATAATGATGTTGTTTTAGGTGATTTAGCGAACCAAATTAGTAAAGTTTAGGAAAAATACACCCTCAATGAGCAAATTGTTTATTTCTTTTTTAAAGGATCAAACGATAACAAGATAGTATTAAAAAAATTTTTAAAAGCTAAATAAGCCTATTGGTTTTTCAGCCAACAATCTGTTCTGGTTTACACAATTAAATATTATAGATGGAGGGAGGTGGCATTCTTTTAAATACGAGAGCTGTTCGGGCAGGAAGATAAAGTTTTAACCAGTTCGATCCTGAAACACCCCCCATGCGCTGTGCATAATAACTTATAGAATGGTCAACATTACCTGATCCTCCGAATAACGGATCGTCAGTATCGAGTACAATATTAAATTTCCCGGGTTTAACCTGGATCCCATAATCGGTAAATGAACGATTGGGATTGAAATTAAAAACAAATAATAAAATACCACGTTCATAGGCTAAAACCTGATCGTTCGGGTTGTCGAGCAATTTATTGCACCAGGGTTCATCAAGAAAATTAAATTTCTGTTGAAGTAATACCATTTCCCGGTCAAAATCGCCTAAGTGATGGTAGCGCAATTCGTTATTATCAACCAGGCTCCATTGCCGTCGCGCATACTTGTACGACCAGTTATTTCCCTCTCGGGGAAAATCGATCCATTCAGGATGACCAAATTCATTCCCCATAAAATTCAGATAACCCCCACCAGATGTGGAAAATGTAACGAGACGTATCATTTTATGAAGGGCCATTCCCCGTTCGATAATAAGATTCTGCGATCCTTTGTTCATATGCCAATACATCTCTTTATCGAGTAACCGGAAAATAATGGTTTTATCACCAACAAGTGCCTGGTCGTGCGATTCGGTATAGGCTATGGTCTTTTCAAAAGCCCTGCGGCTGGTTAGCTCGTGAAACAGCTCCGTGACACTCCAGGATTCATCGCTGCGTTCTTTAATAATTTTGATCCAGTAATCGGGTATTCCCATTGCCAGGCGATAATCGAAACCTATTCCACCTTTACCAAAGGGTTCTGCCAATCCGGGTATTCCACTCATTTCTTCGGCCACGGTTATTGCTTGAGGATTTACTTCGTGAATGAGTTCGTTGGCAAGCGTGAGGTAACTGATGGCATCCCCATCCTGACCCCCGTCAAAGTAAGAATCGTAACTGGAAAAGCTACGTTCCAATCCGTGATCGTAATAAAGCATACTTGTTACTCCGTCGAACCGGAATCCGTCAAATCGGTATTCCTCAAGCCAGAATCTGCAATTTGATAAAAGAAAATGCAATACATGATCTTTCCCATAGTCGAAGCAGAGCGAATCCCATGCAATGTGCTCACGCCGCGATCCTGAATAAAAATATTGCGAAGGATCGCCATCAAATCGACCAAGACCCTCGACTTCGTTTTTTACAGCGTGTGAATGCACAAGGTCCATGATTACTGCAATACCTTGCTGATGGGCTGCATCGATAAGCGCTTTCAAATCATCAGGAGTACCAAACCGCGATGATGCAGCGAAGAAATTTGATACATGGTATCCAAATGAACCATAATAGGGATGTTCCTGAATGGCCATCAACTGGATAGTATTATATCCTGCTTTTGCAGCACGTGGTAGTATGTGTTCCTTGAAATCAGAATAAGTTCCAACCCGTTGATCTTCAGAAGCCATACCAATATGTGCCTCATAAATCAGGGGGTGTTCGATCCTGATCCCCTTGTTATCCGAATTCCAGGAGTAAGATTCCGGAGCCCAGATCTGTGCGTCGAAAATTTTTGTTGAATCATCCTGTATACAACGACGGGCATAGGCCGGTATTCGAAGTCCCTTTCCCCCGTTCCAGTGGACAGATAATTTGTACTTTTGTCGATGTTGTAATGCTGCTTCCTGGAGTTGCAGTTCCCAGTTTCCTTCGTTGAGTTGCGTAAAGCGGTAGGATTCATTTTCTTTCCACTCATTACAATCGCCTACCAGGTAAATATGGGTAGCATTAGGAGCCCACTCTCTTAAAGCCCATCCTTCGTTGGTTTTATGAAGGCCATAGTATAAAAATCCTGAGGCAAAATCTTTCAGGCTTCCTGATGATTTTATGTATTCTTCTTTTCGCCTGAGTGCAGCTTCATACCTGAGTCTGATAATGTCAGTGTAAGGCTCTAACCATGGATCTTCCTGAACGATTATGGGTTTATTCATATACAAATCTATACTGCTTTAGCATAAAGTTACTATTAAAATAAACATATATAACCAGGGCAATGTTTGAAATATAAAAAAACCCGGCATGATTATTCTACCGGGTTGAATGATACCTTTTACAGTTTTATTTTTTAAGTGCAGCTTTTGAAAAAATATACTCCGGAATTTCTTTATCAAACTCAATATCAATAATAATAAATTCTGTCCCATCTCCATTTTTAAGCATATCCTTAAAAACAAATTTCTTTGGATACCAGCGATTACCCATCTTAGTGATATCAGAAAATTCCAGTCTTTTTAACAGCGTTCCACTTTTTGCAAATAGTTCTTCTTTTAGTGGAATGTTACGGCTTTTATCAACCCAGATTTTTCGGACCTGGTAGTTTACTTCAGCAGTTTTTGCCTGTAATTCTACTATCCAGCAATCCCTTCCTTCAATGATTTCAGAACCAATGACAACTGCATCATAATCTTCGAGTAGTTCTGCATTATCCATCATGTCTTCATAGGAAAGATCAGATCCCATTAATGATTGGCGGAGCATATGACCGGAAATCTGTATAGTTCTATCAGATCCTGGTGAATATATCCAAAGTTGATCTTCAAGCTTAAGCATTTTAGTACCCTTTTCACGAGCGGGAGAAAGATATTCTGTGAACGCTTTTTCATCACCAATCCCCCAGGTTTTCGCTTCAATAGTGCGTGTTTGCCGTGCTCCATGGATTACCATTTTAGAAGTAGTAATGGTACTTCTGGAAGCCATGTTTCTATCAATTCTTTCCAGGATTTCTCTTCCTGTTGGTTCCTGTGCCCGGATTATT
>CAZMVE010000004.1:3565-6898 GCA_964569585.1 uncultured Bacteroidales bacterium
GTTTCCAGTTCTTTAAATAATGAAGCTGTTTTTCGTTTATAGATACCAATACCCGAGAGCATGGTTCCCAGAACAACCGAAAACAAACCCGGAATAAAACCTAAATAGTAGGCCGGAGCGGTAATGCTTGCCCTGAATATACTGGGCATCATCATCTTTGAATTTTTCATCATGTTGCCGATATCAAGGCCTGCTTCCTGCAGCCAGTATGAAAAACCAAGGCCGATAAGAGTACCAATCGTTGAGCCCACAATTCCAATTAGTATGGCTTCGCCAATCATGGAGCGGTAAATGTGTCCTTTTTCTTCTCCGATGGCTAATCGAACGCCTATCTCTCCATAACGACGCAAACCGCCTATTAACCCTGTATTCCACAATACAATTGACATAGCCAGCAGGAATACGAAGATAACAATTCCAATAAAACCATCGATCAATTCCCAATATCCAGCCAGCATACTATCATTTCGTAAGCGGTTCATTACGGGTGAAAATTCATCATTGGGATCGGAATATTTTTCATTAAATGTGGTCTCTACATTCAGGGCTATTTCATCATCATAATTTGGGGTAGGAAGAAAACCCAATAATTCACCGGAGGCATCGTACATGTCCAAAGCATTTTGTATCCCTGAAATATCAGCGATCATTCCGCTCCGATCCATCATTTGGACACCAAATTCTATGGTCCCTGAAACAATGAAATTCTGAATGGACATTCCGCCATACATGGTAGAAGTAATTAGCGTAACCTGGTCACCTGGTTCAACTTCCAGTTTTCCTGCAAATTCATCAGAAATTAAAACCTCATCTGACTTTTCAGGTAATCTTCCTTTTCGCAGGGCTCCTTCCAGGTTAAGTCTTTCGATTTCTTTCGTATTTTCTGAAATCAGATCTGCTGCCATACCAACCACAATACCCTGTTTTTTTGTTTCGCCCTGAGCATCGGGAGAATCTAAAAGACCACCGAAGTTTATGCGTTGGACAAATTCCATATTCGGGTAATCCTTCTTCAGATTAGTCATCAGATCGCTGACTTCCAGCAAAGCCAAATCGTTGGGGATCTGGCCCTTGTTTTCAGCATAGGCACGGGTCATAATTTTTACATGTCCGGATGAATATTTAGCCGAAAACTCAATAGTATCTCCCAGAATACCGGTTATGTAACAGTAGGCGAGTACTGTAAGTGAAACACCTGCAGTAACAACCAGAATAGGCAGAAGGCTGCGGTTCCGGTCTCTTAATATGCCTTTAAATAAGAATCGTATCATTGTATTTTTCCTTTTATAGCTTCAGTTGGATTCATTTTCGAAATCTTTCGGGCAGGCATATAACTCACAATAGTTGTAATTATTAATACCAAAAGCACTGTAGTTACTATAAGCCCAATACCATAAACAGGGAAAATCGTTTCTGCAAGAACAATTCCCATATCATCGGTTCCGGCCGGCATACTAAATCCGACATGGATCTGCCACAGTAAGAATGGGATCCCATAAATAGCACCTATAATAACAGCCAGGATGGCATGCATAGCACCTTCAACCGTGAAAAGACTTACAACCTGACGGCGGGTCATTCCCATCGCAATGTAGGTACCTATTTCCTTTTGCCGCCTGAATATCGAAAGCACTTGCGTATCGAATATGGCAAGCATGGCTAAAAGGATCAGGATCACATAAAAGAACGAGCCACCGACTTTTTTCATTTTTATCATCTCATCTATTTCCGTCATGAGAAAATCCTGACTTTTATATTCCCAACCTGAAACCGTTTCATCCATTTTGAAATTTTCACCAACAATAAACAGTGTAGCCTCATCGCGCGATTGCATCATTTCCTGTAGTTTTTTTATCGGGAGCCAGATCTGTCCGGCGTCTACATTCGGCACATTACAGGTAAAGACCTTAATGATTTTCACTTCGGCTGCATCAAATGTTCCATTTGCGTCCCTCCATCTGATGGTAGTAATATCCCCTTCTTTCAATTTACAATTTTTGGCCATTCTACGGCCGATAATTACCGGAGTTTGTTCGGATTCGACACTTAATACTTCCGAAGGTATAGCAATCACTTTTTGGTTGGGATCAATGCCTTTAAGGAGCATACTTTGAATTCTGCCATCAGGATAAATGGTTCCCTGATTAATTAAGATGGGTGTAATAATTCCTTCTGCTATGGCTTTATTTAAGGTTTCAGGAATTACAGCATGACTTTCTTCAAGAGTGAAGAAATCATAAGGGTCGTAATTGTGTTGCCAGTATTGTCCATTTCCTACTTCCCAGGCTTGCATGTCTTTTTTGGCCTCATAATTCCAGCCATCAATAACACCGTAATGCCATATAATCAGTATATATACAAAGGACAATACAAATACATTGAGCCAGGTTCGCAAGCCTGCGCCAATCAGGTTCCGATAGGCTAATTTTAAAGATAACATAATCTTATCCTCCCTCATTAATTGGTTATAAAATTATCAGCAGCTACTTTACCATCCTGAAGTGATATTTTTCTTTTCAGATACTTAATTACTTTATCGTCGTGGGTGGCAAAGATAAAAGTCGTTTCCAAGTCTTTATTGAGCTTTTCCATAGTCTGCAGAATATGGTGTGAGTTCTCAGAATCCAGATTAGCAGTAGGCTCATCGGCTAAAACCAAAATCGGTTTTTTAACCATAGCCCTTGCAATAGCCACACGCTGACATTCTCCACCTGAAAGTTGAGCCGGACGTGATTTAACTTTGTCGGTTAATCCAACCCAATCCAATGCATCCATAACTGCTTTTTTACGTTCAGAACCGCTCATATTTAATAAAAGCAGTGGAAATTCAACGTTCTCGAAGACCGTATATACTGGTAGCAAATTGTAGGTTTGAAAAATAAAACCCATGTGCTGTCTTCGTAACAAAGCAGCCTTTCTTGTGGAAAGCTTGCCCACTTCCTGGTCAAGCACATTTGCGGAACCTTCGGTAGGAGAATCCAGGGAGCCAATAATGTTGAGAAGGGTGGTTTTTCCCGATCCACTTGGCCCTACGAGTCCACTGAATTCGCCTTTCCCAAAATTAAGGCTGATATTGCTTAAAGCGGTAAACTCGCCTTTCCCTATTGGGAATCGTTTTGTGAGATTGTTAATTTTAATGATTTCCATAAGAATAGTTTTTATAATATTTTGAATGAGAGTTATTACTCGAATTCATATGATTTAGTGGTTATAAACCAACATTAATTGCACTCCCTGGCCTGCAAATAATGTTTGTTCAGCACCCTGCGATGGGATATTATAGTCCTTCGGATTCCAATATCCCATTACATAAAGAGTCAGATTGTCAAATTG
>CAZMVE010000004.1:6998-31484 GCA_964569585.1 uncultured Bacteroidales bacterium
TCCATGAAGCTTCGGCCCAGCAACCTATAATCAGATCAAACCGGATATCGATTCCTATTCTGTTTTCAGGAATTTTGGAGAAAGCGGGGATAAGCGAGTCAATATCGCGCGAATCGACCATCCTGTAATGATAAGACAGAGCTGTTTCACCCCGGGGGACAGGCGATTGAAACCGCCCTCCAAACTCAGGATTTTTAGTATTGGTCTTCATCGTTTCCCATCCCTTAAGATTTTTATTGCCATATAAGCCCCAAAGCCAGATATTGGCATTGTTTAAAAAGTAGTAACGCCCCAGAATTCCCCATACTCCATCGGTGAGTTGAAGAGGATCGCGAGGGTCGATCTGATCGAACCACATGAGCGGGCGCAACATGGAGGCCGACCCAAAATTTATTTTCTGTAGCCCGGCTCGTATCTCAAGCTGTTCGGTAGAGTAGCGCACCCAGGCCCTGTAGGGTTTTATTTTCCCATCGGAATTGGCACTATCCGATAATCGTATACCTGCGTTACCATATATATTGGCTGAAAATTCAAAATCAATCAACCGATTTTCAGGGAAGTAAACCGTGTAATCTAATTCAGGTATATAGCGGCCTCCAAGCCATAATGGCATTTCATTGGAGGGATTATAATGCGCCCATGCTGAGAGTTGGCCCTTAAAAAGAAGTGAGTCAGATATCCCAAGGCTATCCTGTCCCTTAATATTCAAAATTTGCAGTAATAAGCAAAGTAGCAATATATATCTATGATTAATCATTTGTTTTATTTCTTGACAGAATACCATAGAAGAAAAAGTTTGCAATCTCCATGATCAGTGCCTGCATATTGGAGTATTTTAATTGCAGTTCCTTATCGGATGCAAATTCGATGGTCTTATTTAAAAAATAAAAAATGAATTCAAGGTTCATATCTTTTCGTATCCATCCCATTTTCTGGGCTTGGGCATAGTCGTTGAAAACGGTTTGCATCATTTCGTCGGCACGGGATTTCCAATATTTAAAGATAGCGGCATCGGGATCACCATAAACGTCTTTCACAAGTTCCGGACTGATATCTGCAGTACCTTCAAACTTCATCAGCAGTTGTTGGCGCACTTTTTCTTCAAAAGAAGTGTCGCGATCCATAATTTTCCTGTAATCCTTCAGGATATTATCGAACAGATTTTTTATTATCACTTCTGTCAGTTCAGGCTTATTTGGGAAAAAACGATAAAAAGTCATTTTACTCACTTTAGCTTCCCTGCAGATCTCTTCTATTGTAACCCTTCTGAAGCCAAATTTCCAGAAAAGCTCATGACTCGTTTTCAGAATAGCCTTATACTTCTCATTGTTGATTGGTGCATCCATTATAGCTAGTAATAAATTACAATATTATAACAAATATACGAAAAAGATATAATAATACAAATAAAGTAATATATATTTTTATTAGTATAATACTAAATAGTTCCTCTAAATCAGAATGATATTTTGTATCTCATGATTAGTCAGCAAATTTTTTAATTTTGCTCATTCTGTCTGCAAGGAGCGCAACATAAGTGACATATAAGAAATGAGGGTATTTCACGATACAGATTCATTGGATATTGCGAGACCGGTGGCTACTTTGGGTATTTTTGACGGAGTGCACCTGGCGCATCAGTCAATCATCAAGAAATTGATTAAGTCAGCTTATGATCTTTCAGGCGAATCTGTTATAATCACCCTTTGGCCACATCCAAGAATAGTATTGAGCGGGGACGTAGATTCAGTTAAGCTGCTGAACACACTCGAAGAGAAAATTGGACAACTTGAAAAGACGGGTGTTGAAAATCTGATTGTTATTCCCTTCAATAAGGAATTAGCCTCAATGGGTTTCGATCAGTTTATTCGTGAAATTCTATTAAAGAAAATTGGGATTGTTCAACTTGTAGTAGGCTATAATCATCAGTTTGGTCATAACCGTGAAGGTAATTTTGAAAAGTTGCAGAAGTTGGCAGATGAATTGAAATTCGGCTTATCAATGCAGGAACCAGTACTTATTCAGGATATGAGGATCAGCTCATCACTGATTCGAAGATTGATATTGGAAGGCAATATGGAACTGGCTAATAGTTTTCTTGGATATACCTATAATGTTTCAGGTAAAGTAATTGGAGGGAATAAACTGGGCCGCGATTTAGGCTTCCCTACAGCCAATATCGAAGTTGATGAAATTCATAAATTACTACCTCCAAAAGGTGTATATGCGGTTTATATCAATACCGGCAACTTATTATTTAAAGGGATGATGAATATTGGTTGCCGGCCGACATTTAATGAAGATTGCCTGCAGGACACACTTGAAGTCAATCTGTTCGACTTTAAGGGTGATTTGTACCATAATACGCTAAAGGTCTTCTTTATGAAAAAGATCAGGGAAGAAAGGAAATTTGCATCCATAGATGCGCTCAGGCAACAAATATCGAATGACAAGCGATTGGTAAATAAAATCCTTGATTCTGTCAAAATCAGTAAATAGTAATTTGGTATATTGAAAATAAAGTTGCCATCTTTGAATTTTTGTTTATTTAAACGATTAACAGAGATCGTTTGTTAATCAAATCATTATAGTAAAAAAGCATAATATACACATTTATGAAAGAAGAAATTATTGTTGAAGCCTTAGCCAATAAAGTCAAAGATATGAGTCAGGCTGATTTTGGACGAAAAGAAATTGAAATTGCGGAAAAGGAAATGCCCGGACTTATGGCTATAAGAGAAAAGTATGCAAAAGAAAAGCCATTACAGGGAGCACGAATAACCGGTTCACTGCACATGACCATACAAACAGCTGTGCTTATTGAAACTCTCGTGGAATTAAGTGCAGATGTTCGCTGGGCAAGTTGTAATATATTTTCAACTCAGGACCATGCGGCGGCAGCTATAGCTGCAAAGGGTATTCCTGTTTTTGCGTGGAAGGGTGAAACACTCGAGGAGTATTGGTGGTGTACCGAACAGGCGTTAACATTTCCCGGAGGTAAGGGACCTAATCTGATTGTTGATGACGGGGGTGATGCTACACTTCTGGTGCATCTTGGTTATAAAGCTGAAAATGATTCATCAGTTTTAGATAAAACTCCTGGGAACAGGGAAGAAAAAGTAATTCTTGAATTATTAAAAAAAATACGCAAAGCTGATCCGCAGAAATGGCATCGGGCAGTAAAAGAGATGAAAGGTGTTTCAGAAGAGACTACCACGGGTGTTCACCGCTTGTATCAGATGCTTGAAAAAGGAGAACTTCTCTTTCCTGCCATCAATGTGAATGACTCTGTTACTAAATCGAAGTTTGATAATTTATATGGCTGTCGCGAATCACTTGCCGATGGTATTAAGAGAGCTACTGATGTTATGGTTGCCGGTAAAGTTGTGACAGTTCTCGGATATGGCGATGTCGGAAAAGGTTGTGCCCAATCGATGCGTGGTTTCGGAGCCAGGGTACTAATCACCGAAATCGATCCTATTTGCGCCCTTCAGGCGACTATGGAAGGTTTCGAGGTTACTACCATTGAGGAAGCACTTAAGGAAGGAAATATTTTCGTAACAACTACGGGCAATAGGGATGTTCTCACTAGCGAGCATATGGCCAGGATGAAGGATCAGACTATTGTTTGTAACATCGGACATTTCGACAACGAAATTCAAGTTGATAAGCTTAACAATTTCCCGGGTATTAAAAAGATCAACATAAAACCACAGGTAGATAAGTATATTTTTCCCAATGAGCATGCTATTTTCCTTTTGGCTGAAGGGAGGTTGGTTAATTTGGGTTGTGCAACAGGTCATCCATCGTTTGTGATGAGTAACTCATTCACAAATCAATCACTGGCTCAGATCGATCTTTGGAAGCATGACTATAAAATCGCTGTTTACCGCCTGTCCAAGAAACTCGATGAAGAAGTTGCAAGACTTCATCTTGGCCAACTGGGTGTAAAACTTACCAAGCTAACACAGGAACAGGCCGATTATTTGGGAGTGCCTGTTGAAGGTCCGTATAAACCCGAGCATTACAGGTATTAATTGCACATAATTATTTACGATAGTTTATACTTTTTTTCTGATCACCTGATGGTTGTCAATAGAAATTAGTTTAATACTATCAGTTCGCCGGTATTTGGATTGTAGAAAGCATGATAGGTCTTTAGCGGCCATTGTGCAGGACTGTCTAATGTGGGTTGTCCCCCACTCGGGAAAACATATACCGAACCACATTGCGGACAGGTAGCAAATCCGCTTAAATTATCAGTCTCAACAATAATGCTTTCAGGTAAATCATGAGGGCAGGTGCGGTCGAAAGCATTAAATTCGCCATCGCCAGCATTGTAGACAATAACACCATTATTATTATAGCCCAAGTTAAATATACCGAGGGTCGAACTTGTGATAATTACAGAAGTTCCCTGGGCCCGCAATCGGAAAAATTCAGGATCGGATTGTAAATTGATCATGAAATTGACATAAACGTCAGGAACAGGATGCTGCTCTTCTTTTTTACAGGAAGAAGAAATAAGCACAAGAAGCAGGCTAAAAATCAGGAAAAAATGTAAATTTGAATGTTTCATGAATTGGTAATTCACCACAAATATAGTATATAACGTATTCGGAATGTGAATATTTCTGATCGTATAATATGTTGGTACATACAAAAAAATAGATCATGGAGTTAGCCGATGGAAATGGCAGAGTGGAAATTCTGTTTTATATAATTGCTGCAGTGGTTGGTATCGCTCTTAATGCTTACCGCAACTATAGCAAACGTAAAGCGAAAGAAATGGAACCGAATGTTGAAGAACCGGAATTTCCTGATGTATTTTTTGAACCGGCAGTCCCGGAACAGGAATCATCCTGGGAGGAGGAAGAATATAGTGATATTGAAGTGGCTCCCGAACCGGAAGAATTTATAGAGGAGGCTGAGAAGACTGTTGAGCCGGTTGAGACAATTGATAAAGTTGAAGAGATAGAAGGGATGGCAGCTTTAAGTTCTGCTGAGGAACAAATGATTTCTGATGATAAAAATGAATACGATATTCAAACACCTGATGACCTCTATACGGCTATTGCTGATTCGGAGCATGAAATAACAGACTTACAGGAAGCGGAAATACCCGAAGAAGATGCTTTCGACCTGAAGAAAGCAGTAATATTTGCAGAAATTCTTAATCCAAAGTATATCAATAACAACTATTAATCAGGCACATAACATGTTTACACTTGATTAGTATCTAAATAATTTATTATCTTTGTAGAATAAAGAGTTCCGTTAACCGGCGGGATTCTTTTTGTTTTTATTGCATAAAAGACCTGAGGAGGATTAACCATGTCAAAGTACTCTTACATCACAGAAGAAGGATTACTCAAGTTGAAGGAAGAACTTGATCAATTAACAAATGTTGAGCGGCCTGCCATCTCAAAACTAATTGCTGAGGCGCGCGACAAAGGCGATCTTTCAGAAAATGCTGAATATGATGCTGCCAAAGACGCACAGGGGATGCTTGAAATGAAGATCAACAAGCTTAAAGAAATTATAGCTACATCAAGAATAATTGATGAGTCGAAAATTGACACCAGCAAAGTGCAGATACTCAATAAAGTTACTATTAAGAATAAAAGTAACAATACCACTATGGTATATACACTGGTATCGGAAAGTGAAGCCGATTTAAAAGCAGGTAAGATTTCTGTTAATACTCCTATAGCAAAAGGACTTCTGGGTAAAAAAGTAGGGGATGTGGTTGATATTACCGTTCCTTCCGGGACAATTCCTTTCGAGATTATCCAGATTACCCGATAATACGCTGAGATCTGAATTATTAAAAATTAACTAATATGGCAACAATATTCACCCGTATCGCTAATGGAGAAATTCCATGCTATAAAGTTGCTGAAGATGATAAATACTTAGCCTTTCTCGATATAAATCCTTTGGCAAAAGGTCACACATTAGTAATTCCCAAGAAAGAGGTGGATTATATTTTCGATCTTGACGACAGTCTTTTAGCAGGATTAAATCTGTTTGCAAAAAAAGTTGCCCGCGCTATTGATAAATCGGTTGAATGCAAAAGAGTCGGAATAGCAGTTATCGGACTCGAAGTGCCTCATGCGCATGTACATTTAATACCTTTAAACGAAATTGGCGATCTGAGTTTTAGCAATCCCAAGCTGAAACTTTCTCCTGAAGAATTCAATGAAATAGCCAAAACCATTATTTCAAATCTGGAGTAGCTGTTATTTCTTAAATTAAAAGTTCCAGTATATTTCCCTGTAAAACAAGCAACAGTGTCGCTGATTCTGTATCATTAGGAATTGACCCATCCTATGATTGTTAATTGGCAGGTATTCTGCTGAAAGTATTAACTATCGTATAATACAGGATGTTATTTTCATCGTTCAATAAATCTATTTAATGGATAGTTGCAGAAAATTTGACTCAACGGATAAGGGTAAAAATTATGTTTTGTGTGATACTACTGAAGCGAATAATAATGAATAATTAATCATTCAAATAAAAAGTAGTATTATGAAAACACTGAAAAACATTTTATTAGTTGGAATTATCGGCATAGCCATGCTGATACAGGGTTGTGAAGAGGACAATATGAATAACCCGAAGGAAAATCAGGGAATTCTTCCTTCACGATTCAAAGTGGACATACCAAGTTCACTTAGTAAAAACACTACTGGCACTGTTGGAGAAAAATCGGCTGAAGAAAGCGAAACTGATACTTTGAACGGGAATGAGATTTATGCCAATCTGAATACATTCATTGCTGTTGGAGAAGGAGCATCGGAAATTGTTGAGGATATTATTCTGGCCATTGCACTGTATGATATAGATGAACCCATGTCGCTCAGTTTTCAAAGCGATGATGATAACAGGGTCAAAAACCTGGTTGTAATTGAAGAGGCTGAATATTCAGAGCGCGTCTGGGAATTCATGTTGACCATTACCGATGCTAAGTCGGAAAATGAACCTGATGGTGGTAAGGCATTGCAGATATTCTGGAACAGAAGCCCGATTGAAGGTATAGCCCTGTTGAAACCCTACAATATTGATAGGCAACACGACCGTGAATGGCTCGATGCTTTATTTCGGATCGAATATTCTGAAGCCGGAACCGATGAATACGAAGCTTATATGATTGTTGAAATTGCCGATCTGCCCTTGCCCGATCCACGACTCGAACCTTTTGCACTGAATAGCCTCAAAATGTATGTAGGTAAGGATGACGAACGTGTGGATGTATTTGGTAATTCCGATCATCCTAATGCACAATTCTTTACTGAACGTACAGGTTTTAGCTGGTCGTTTGTTGCAGCAGGATTCGATGAACAAAATATTGCTGTGGCTGAAGTAGGTCTGCCTCCAAGTAGCCTCGATGAAGAAGATCGTGATGTACTTCTAAAAGAATATTCAATTAAAAATGTTTTAACCGAAGAAGTAAACGAATGGTTCTATGACAACTTTGGAATACATCCCGACAGCACCGAGCTGGCAGCATACTTACGGAATGCCGATGCCCCCGGATTCTTCGATGAAGAGGGATTTATCCAGGGAGGCACTTCACCTGGAGAAGAGTATACTGAACTAATTGGACAGATAAATAATTTATCGCCATTTAATCCAAAAGAGGTAAACGAACTTCAGATTGAATTCAATTAATCGGACAAATATAATCTGATGATTCAGGGGCAATTTTTACTAAAATTGCCCCTTTTCTAATTATAGTAACTAGTTTTTATGCAACTTTCACAGCAGATGGATTATCATAAAATTATTTTTCTGGAAAACTTATATCTAATTTCCAAGGCAACATTTTATCCCCTAATAACAAACCTTTTAAGCATATTCAAAATATGATTTACTATATTTTTACTCATTATTTAATGAAATGAAGAGTATTGATTTGAAGTCAGTTTTATATCCAGAATTTTATCAATATCTTTAACTGGAAGATAATCAGCATTATAATCTAATTATAGTACTATGTTAAGAACTTATAAAACCTTTTTTTATTCATTTTTAATAGCAATATCGTTGTTAATGTATTGCTGTTCAGGATCCAGGCTTGATATAGAGGAAATACAGAATGGGATTACTATAAAAAAGAAATCTGCCAACCTGCAAGTTCAGTTTTACAGCGATAATATTGTGAGAGTGGTGAAGTGGCTTCCTGAATCAACTTCGGAAAAAACAAGTTTATCGGTACTGAAGAGTAACATTCCTGATATTGAACTTCAGACATTTAAGGAGAAAAACCGAATTATTATTCAGTCGAAAAAGATTAAAATACATATCAATACCCGTGAGCTTATATTAAGCTATTATTCTCCTGAAAATAATCAAGTTTTAAGTGAAGGAGAGATAGAGTTCAATCCGGTTATATATGAAGGTGACACAGCATTTTCAATAAAGCAAAATTTTATTCTGACACCTGATGAAGGGATATATGGTTTAGGGCAACACCAGTATGGGTATATGAATTACAGGGGTAAGACGGTAAAGCTTGTCCAAACCAATATTGATGCGGTAAATCCTTTCCTGATCTCTACAAATGGATATGGTATTCTATGGGATAACTATTCAAAAACGATTTTAGAAGATGATGGCAATTCAATAGCTTCATTATGGTCCGATGTTGCTGACAATATTGATTATTACTTTATTTCCGGGAACAATATGGACCAGGTAATAGCAGGTTATCGTGATCTTACAGGACAGGCCCCTATGTATGGGAAGTGGGCCTATGGATATTGGCAAAGTAAAGAACATTACGACACACAGGATGAAATAATGGAGGTGGCATTAAAATACCGTGACCTTAAAATACCTATTGATAATATGATCCAGGACTGGGATTACTGGAATGGTGCAGAAAATTGGAGCGGAATGTTTTTCGATAAAGATCTTTTCCCGAAACCCAAGCAGATGGTTGACAAGCTGCATGCAATGCATTTTCATATTATTATTTCGATATGGCCTGCACTAGGTCAAAATACTGAGATTTATTCTGAAATGAAGAAACAAGGATTTCTCTATGCTCCTGTTGGCTGGGCTGGTTTCAAGTATTATGATGCATTTAATCCTGCTGCCAATGCGCTGTATTGGAAATATTTGAAAAATGGACTTTATTCAAAAGGACTCGATGGTTGGTGGATCGACTCAACCGAACCCGATGTTGTAAACGCTCTCACAAAGGAATCGACTGAATATGAAATGAAAAAGGTGGGAATGAACTACCTTGGAACCTGGGCGCGTTATTTGAATGCTTTCTCATTAGTAATGACAGATGATATCTATAAATTCTGGCGTGCTGAAACTTCCGATCGCAGAGCATATATTCTCACTCGCTCTACTTATGCTGGTCAGCAACGCAATGCTACTACAACCTGGTCGGGAGATATAGGGGCGAGCTGGCAAGTTTATAAACATCAGATTGCAGCTGGTCTGAATCATTGCATGTCAGGGATACCCTATTGGACCTTTGATATAGGAGCATTTGTTATTGGTGCATACGATGGAATTTTTATAAATGGAGGTAAAGATCCGGCTTACCAGGAACTATATGCCCGTATGTTTCAGTTAGGCACATTTACTCCGATATTTCGTTCGCATGGTTCGGAAACACCTCGCGAAATATGGGAAATGGGGGATTATACCGAAATCCTTATCAAATTTGATAATCTACGCTACAGGTTATTACCTTATATCTATTCCCTTGCCTGGAAGGTTACTAATGAGGCCTATACAATTATGCGTGGTTTGCCAATGGATTTCACAGAAGATAAGAATACTTTTTCTGTTGATGATCAATTTATGTTTGGTCCGGCTATAATGGTGTGTCCGGTAACTGAGTATATGTACCATCGTCCACCAGAATCCTCAGTATTGATAAGTAGCAAAAATTATAATACAAAAGAGGGATTGAAAGGAATACATACTAAATACTATAAGGACAACACATATAAAAACTTAGGGCATGAACAGATAGATTCAACAATAGATGTTTTTTGGTATACAGGGCGTCCCGATTATGTAACCGATTCCATGTTTTCCATTCGCTGGGAAGGTAAATTAATCCCAGATGAAACAGGTCCTCACCAGTTTCATCTTAAAAGCTTTGATGCAAAGCGGATAATTTTAAATGGAGATACTCTCCAAATGGTATATACAAGCGTAGAACAATATACTGAAATAGTATATCTGGGAAAGGGTAAAGAGTATAGACTAATTCTTGAAACAGAAAACTCTTCAACAGGTGCTGCCAGAATGCAACTTTTTTGGAAAACCCCTTCTATTTTTAAGAAAGAAGAAACTAAAGAATTGCGCCAGGAAACCCGAAGTGTTTATCTTCCTGAAGGTACTTATTGGATTGATTTCTGGACTGGTTCTACATTAGAAGAAGGGCAAATAATTTCCGCCGACGCACCTATGGGAATAATTCCATTGTATGTTAAGACCGGTTCTATATTATCCATGGGACCATTTCTCCAATATTCAACAGAAAAACCAGCCGATCCGCTGGAATTACGTATTTATTTGGGTGCCAATGGGCAGTTTACACTCTATGAGGATGAGAATGATAATTACAATTATGAGAAAGGCATTTTTGCAACAATAGATTTTAGTTGGGATGACAAAAATAAAATCCTTACCATTAGCGACCGCAAAGGTAAATTTCCCGATATGTTGAAAGAACGGACTATACAGGTTGTATTAGTTAGTGAAGCACATGGAACAGGTGTTGAAATTTGTAAGAATCCTGATAAAATAGTCAATTATAACGGAGAAGAACAGATTATTCAATTCTAAAATAGGTGTATTTTTACGTAATATTTTAAAGTTACTCTATAAAATATGCACTTTATTTTTTGGATTAAATCACTGAATTATAAGAGAATAATTTTTCTATCCGCACTATTTCTAAAGTCTATGGTTCTTACCTTTATTGGTGTTTCCATATATTTTACCCTATGTTTCTCATTTACACATCCACGTCGTACACCCCTTATGGTGAAGCGATACTTCCAACAAAAAAAAGAAGATAAAAAAATTGTATTTGAACATCAATGGGTACCGCTCGAACGGATTTCACTTTATATGACTCATGCTGTAATTGCTTCGGAAGATAACCGGTTCACAAAACACTTCGGCATTGATTTCGGGGCCATCCGCAAGGCAAAGGCATACAATCAGAAAAGTATAAAAAGAAAGCGGGGTGCCAGTACTATATCTCAGCAAACGGCAAAAAATGTTTTTCTCTGGCCGGCGAGAACATACCTTCGTAAGGGTTTTGAACTGTATTTCACAATATTGCTGGAAGCATGCTGGAGCAAAAGACGTGTGATGGAAATGTACCTGAACCTGATTGAAATGGGACCTGGAATTTATGGAGTGGAGGCTGCTGCCCAGCATTATTTTCATAAACCTGCCGCAAAGCTTACCCGTGCCGAAGCAGCCATGATTGCTATTAGTTTGCCCAATCCGCGAAAAAGAAATCCTGCCAGGCCTTCTCCTTATATGTACCGAAGGCAGCAGGAAATCCTTTCACTTATGAGGAAGATCGGGAAGGTTGAGTTATAAATATTGATCCAACATGGTATCTATTTTTTAATGCCTGTAAATTCTTACTTCGATGAAAAACAAAATTCTTCTGTCACTCTTGTTAATAATATTTTTTCTGAGTTTTTTCGCCTGTAATTTAGAGAGGCACGAGCTTAAAAATCCGATCGCCATTCTTGGTGCTTTTTCCGATGAAATTAAAATGTTGGAAGACAATCTGGAAAATGCCCGTATCATAACTATTGGAGGGATTCAATTTACCAGGGGCTTGCTGGAAGGAAAAGATGTAGTTGTTGCCTATACTGGAATTGGTAAGGTTAATGCAGCTATGACAGCTACTCTGACAGTAGGCTATTTTAAGCCTTCAGAAGTGATTTTTACCGGAATTGCAGGCGGATTGAAATCCGATCTGAAGCCCACAGATATCGTTGTTGCGGTAAAATGTGTTCAACACGATTTAAATTATGTATATGATGATTCAGTTATAAGTTACTCGGTTTCAAGTCCAATAACAGGCAAAGTAAATCCGGTTTTCTATAAATCGGATTCGGGAATGCTGGAAATTTTAAAGGAAAACTTTCCGAAAATTCAACTTAAATCCTATGAAATAGGAGATCAGGTTTACCAGCCAAAGATCATGACTGGGATAATTGCAACAGGCGATGCTTTTATTGCATCGGAAATAAAAAAAGAGGAATTAATAAACCGTTTTCAGGCCGATGCAGTAGAAATGGAAGGAGCCGCGGTAGCACAAATATGTTATCAGTATAATACACCTTTTATCCTGATTCGGAGTATCAGCGATTCGGCTGACGAGAATGCGGACCTGGATATCGAAAAATTCCTTAACGTAGCGTCCGAAAATGCAAACCGGGTTGTAATCCAATTAATAGAATCCTTACCACAGGCAAATTGAAAATTTAACGATCAGGCCCGATAATTTACTAAAACATCCCTCAATGTTTGAGTTTAGTATATTCTTCCTCGAAATGTTGTTTTTGTCTGGTTGTAAGCTGTAAATTCATTTGTGACCGCTTTAGTAATTTTTGATAAGCAGATTCGGCTGCATTATATTTTCCCAGCGTATACAACATAAGAACATAATTGAACCGGAAAACAAGGTTATCGGGAAATTGATCGACCAGTTGTCCGGAATATGTTGAAGCCACTTCCGGATCATCCTGGGCTTCGAAATATAATTTCATCAGGAAGTATATACTTTCAGTCCGGATCTGCTTGTTTTGCGAAAGTGTACATAGTTTTAAAAGCTTATATCCTTTTGCCGTATCGGCATAATTCCTGTTGAGGCCCAAAATGAAAACAGGCGAGAATTGTTGGTGTAAATGACCTCCTAATGCATAATACATGCCGGCTATAAAGTTATACATATCACAATTACCCGAATCAAAGGGAATCAATTTTTCGAAATAGTTGAAGCTTTGTTTGAATGCACTGAAACTGGCCAAACGGTTGTTCTGATAATTATGCAGACGCGATTTATAGGAGTAGAGCACAATAAGCTGAAGAATTTCATCCTGGCTTAGTTCCGATTTTTGAGTTTTATATTCAATAAGGGCAATGTTCGAGTCAATTCTTTTAAATAAACTATCGATCTTATCCTGGGTATTCTCACCTGATATAATCTGCCACCACGATAAGCTTATCTGAAGTATACCTGTAATCTGAGAGGATATTTTCTGATCACTCATATCCTTGAGGATTGAGTCAGCGGAAAGAAATTTATAGTTGTAAAGGTTCTGGTAAAATTTTTCAATGCGCAACGAATCTTCTTGTGAACCAAATAATTGATAATTATTTGTAAAAATAAAAATAGATAACAGGACAAAACAGAAATAAGTTTTCTTACCCACTGAGACTTACAATTACTGGATGTGAAATAATTTATTCGATAATTAAGCTGCAATGTTAATTAAAAATTCACACTGTTAAGAAATCGGATTTAATTTTCCGATAGTGAAAACAGCTGGTATCAATTGTAGGGATCTACATCGGGTACTATTTGTAAACTCCGAAATTCAGCATGCACCATTGTTTTATCTATTGCTTCAAGTACCTGATGCCGACGAGTTGAGAAGTGTTTGTCCCTTTCGATTTTTATCATAATACATTTTTGATGATGGCTGAATAATCGGCCTATTAAAGGAAATTCAGGACCTATAACCCGATTACCCAACGATTTTCTAAGTTCGGAGGCTAGGTAGCTGGCCGCTTTTGAAACTACAGGTAATTTTTTATGCCGTATCGTAAGCTTAATCAATCTGAAATAGGGGGGATAGTTGAAGTTTTTGCGTTCATTGAGCTGATGATGAAAGAATCCCTTATAATTATTTTCCAGCACATAGTTTATGACAACATGATCCGGGTTGCTGGTTTGAATGATAACTTTGCCCTGTTCTTTTTTCCGGCCCGCTCTGCCGCTTACCTGTGCTATGAGCTGAAAACTTCGTTCAAAAGACCGGAAATCGGGAAAGTTAAGCATGTTATCGGCATTTAGTATACCTACAATCCTAACATGGTCAAAATCGAGGCCTTTTGAGATCATTTGTGTGCCAATAAGAATATCGATTTTACGGTTTTCAAAATCAGCTATTATTTTTTCGTATGATCTTCTTGTCCGTGTTGTATCCAAATCCATCCGGGAAATTCTCGCCTCGGGGAAGAGGATGGTAACTTCATCTTCGACCTTTTCGGTTCCAAATCCCCTGGTGCGGATGTCTGAACTTCCGCACGAACTGCAACCTGATGGATAGGGAATATTATATCCGCAATAATGACAGTTCAGCCGGTTTGATTTTTTATGATAGGTCAAACTTACATCACAGTTCTTGCAGAAAGGTATCCAGCCACAGGTATTACATTCAACATAAGGAGAAAATCCGCGTCTGTTTTGAAACAGAATAATCTGTTCTTTTCTCTCCAGAGTTTCCTCCATAGCATCGATCAGGAGTTGAGAGAAATGAGAATGCAGCTGTTTTCTTTTCCTGGCTACGCGCAAGTCGATTACCGATATTTCCGGAAGCTGAATGTCCAGGTAGCGTTCGGTGAGTTCAACCAGTCCATACCTACCGTTGATGGCATTCAGGTAGCTTTCGAAGGAAGGTGTTGCCGTACCCATTAGCACCTTGCTCTTATGCATTGATGCAAGCACCACAGCTGCATCTCTTGCGTTATATCGCGGAGCCGGATCGAACTGCTTATAGGTATTCTCATGCTCTTCATCAACAATAATGAGACCTAGATTTGAAAACGGTAAGAATATCGATGAACGAACTCCCAGGATGATCTGGTATTCCGGACTGTCTTTTTTCCTGATACCGCATAAATTTTCATATACTTCCACACGCTCGGCATCGGAAAATTTTGAATGGTACACTCCTGTACGGTTGCCGAAAACACTTTGCAAACGCAAAATAATCTGTGTGGTGAGGGCAATTTCGGGAAGCAGGTACAATACCTGTTTATTCTGCCGGATAAAATGTTCGATAAGGTGGATATAGATTTCTGTTTTACCGCTCGATGTTACTCCATGCAGCAGAACAACGTCCTTTGATTGGAATTCATTGAGTATTTTGACATGAGCCCTGGTTTGGTTTTGGTTTAAAGCAAAGGGTTTACGTTGGGAAGCAAGCACCCCCTTCAACCGGCTTATTTCTTCACTTTCGATCTGGAATACACCTTTACCGATTAAAGTATTAAGACTCGATGGTGAGATATTTACCGAATTCAGCAACTTATTTTTTGCTACTCTTTGAATATCCGGACTATCAGAATAACCATTTAAATGCAGAAATTCTATAAGTACTCTTGCCTGTTTAGGAGCTTTCTTTTCCAGGACAGTAAGCAATTCCTGCAACGAATCCTGTTTTCTGTAGGCAGGGGCAAGTACTAAATAATCCTGCCTGCGTGGCTTATAAATTTCAACCAGGTTTTCTTTAAGTGTTATTAATTCTTTCTCAATCAGGATTTTTATTACTGGCATGATATCCTTTCTGCCAACGGCTGCAACCAGTTTATGAATAGAAATACCCGGCGAATTTTCGGCAAGTTTAATTAGCTGATATTCTGTATCGGAAAGAGTTGTTTCATGATCATTAGAAACAGCAAAAATTTGCGATTCACTTTCAAGTTTTAATCCTGAGGGCATCGCTGCCCGGTAGACTTCACCCGGTGAACACATATAATAATCAGCAATCCATTCCCAGAACTCCATCAGTTTTTCACTCACCAGCGACTGGTCATCGAGAGCCGAAAGTATGGGATTAATTGTATATCCTGAGGGAGGAGAGTTATGCATTTTTCGGATAATGCCAGTATAAATTCTTCGCTTGCCCAGAACAACAGTTACACGGTTTCCGATCGTAACCTGCCCTTTTAATGAATCAGGCACAGAATAGGTATAGTATTGCGGAACCGCCAGTGGAAGGATCAGATCGACGTATTGGAAGGGTTCCTGTGACATAAAGCAAGTTTATCCGGATTACATATTTCAACTGTGAAAATACAAATTACCACCTGTAAATGATACATCTGGCAATGTTAAATAAATGGATAATTTATATTGGAAAGTTCAGACTTGTCATTTATAAAAATTGGAGAGATAGAAGAAGTATTTAAATTATGCTGATTATTATGTTTCTGCCATAAAATGTTGTCTGATTCGTGTAGCAACCGCATCAATCAACCAGGAGGGTGTTGAAGTGGCACCTGTAATTCCAATACTGTTATAGGAACCTAACTTGAGATCTTCCACATCATCAGCTTTTGTAATAAAATAGGAATTGGGATTATGCTGTTTGCAAGTCTTAAAAAGGATTTTACTGTTCGAACTTGATTTACCACCTACGAAAATCAAACTATCTACTGCCTTGCTGAATATAATAAGCCATGGTGCACGGTTAGCAACCTGCCCGCAAATAGAGTTAGATACAACAAGATCATCTTCTGTGAGCCCTTCTTTTCTCAGACTCCCTGCAATTTTCTTTTTAATTGCGGAATACATGCTTTTATCTTTGGTAGTCTGAGCGAAAAGGAAAACTGGTTTAGTGAATCTTACTTTTTCAATATCGTTAGCAGATTCTATAATCAGGGTTTGTTTAGCATGGCCGCGAAGCCCGATCACTTCCGGATGATCGTGTTTACCGTAAATAACAATCTGGGCTTCCGGATAGGTACTTTCCACATTTTTTATCTTATCCTGTAATTTTAGCACAACAGGGCATGTTGCATCGATCAGCTCTATTCCCTTTAACCTGGCATGCTGATAGGTTTCGGGAGGTTCTCCATGTGCCCGGATCATTACTTTACAATTGGATAGACTGAAGTAGGTTTCGCGATCGATAAACTCAATTCCCAGCGACCGTAAACGGTTTACCTCTTCTGCATTGTGAACAATCTCACCGAGACAATAAATGGTTTTTCCATTTGCGACTTCGTTTTCAGCCATAGTGATAGCCCTCTTAACGCCAAAGCAAAAACCTGATCTTGGATCGATTACAATTTCCATATGAATTAGATTACCAGCAGGTTCTTCTTATCAAGGACATGTCTGAACCATACCATTTGTTCATCAAAGCTCATGGAGCTGTTATCTAGAACAACAGCATCCTCGGCCTGCCGAAGCGGACTGATTTCCCTTTGAGTATCCTGGTTGTCGCGTAATTCGATATTCTCTGATATTTCTTCGAAACTGCCTGAGATTCCCTTCGCTTTCAGTTCCTCGTACCTTCGCTTTGCACGGATATTCATATCGGCTGTCATAAAGATCTTCACTTCAGCATTGGGGAATACAACAGTTCCAATATCGCGCCCGTCCATAACAATTTCTTTATCTTTTCCCATCTCCTGCTGCATTCTGACCAGCTGCTCCCGTACTTCACGAATTTTGCTGATTGTACTCGCTGCTGCTGAAACTTCAACTTCACGGATTTCCTTTTCAACGTCTTCACCATTCAGGAAAGTGTGATTTTCGCCATGGATGTTTTTGAAACTAATCTTAATGTCAGGGAGGTTATTTTTAAACTCAGTTTTATTAAATTGTTTTTCTTCAGTCATGCCTTTTCTGAATGCAAATAGGGCAACAGCACGGTACATAGCCCCACTGTCGAGGTGGATATAATTAAGATCAGATGCAATAAGTTTGGCAAAGCTGCTTTTCCCGCACGAAGAGTATCCGTCAATAGCAATAATGATTTTCTTTTTCAGCAATATCATGGACAGTTCGATAAGTCTCAAATTTAATACTTATTGCTGAATTCGCTTAAGTTAATACTTAGGGTGAAGTGATTTGTAACAGCGGCAAGATGATATCGAGCCCGGGCGTAATTAATATTAAACTTATATATTTTCAATCCGAAACCCCAGGAAAAACCTGAAGCTCCGCTTTTTTCAGGAATTTTAAGTTCTTCCCTGCGCCTGTAATTATAGCCAATACGAAGACTGAAATTCTTTAGAGGAAGGAATTCAAGTCCCAAAACAGTATGCCGCATAAAATTATCTCCAAACGAGGATATTTTATTTTCTTTTGAAGTTTCTCCGGTAAACGGATCCACGTCGTCTGCTAAATTTTCTTCTGTTTTATAGCGCAGGTTGGGAGTTTCAAGATTACGGAAGAGAACGGAAAAACGGAAGGGAGCATGTTTAAGCTTTTGTGTTATTCCCAGCTGAATTTCGAAAGGAAGTGACTCTTTCTTGGCTCCCACAAAGTACGGCTCAATATGAGTTCCCATATTTTTCATAACCAATGCCGCTGTAAATAACCGGGTAGGATTATGATAGGTAACACCGGCATCGAGTGCCAACCCGAAAGCATTCCAATATTCGTATTTTGAACCAATGGCTTTAAGTGTTCCACCTACCTGAAGCAGGCTGTCCAAAATTGGGCGCGAATAGTAAGCGTTAATTGAGTAATCGTATACATGGTTAAAAGTTCCTATAATATTGCCGTATACATCAGTCTCCATGAACTCGCCATAATCGATATGCTGTATTCCAATTCCAAAATTCCCAATACCCTGAAAAGTACGGGCATAGGTAACATATGCAAAACGTATATCAGCCAGGTAATCGGCATAACTTAAGCTTACATGATTTGACATAGAACCATTCAGAAGAGAAGGGTTAAAATTTACCAGGTTCACATCATCGTCAAAAATACTGATTTGCTGACCTCCAAGAGCCGTGCCACGGGAAGAAACCGGGGTATTCAGAAATGCCCAGATATGGGCACCTCCGGTTTGTGCTGAGAGTTGAATACAACTTAGCGATACTAATAGTGTATATAAATACCTTGCCATGAAATACGGTAATACTTAGTGAACAATTTCTGTAAAAATATGAATATTGGTCGAATAAGTGTTCAATTCCTTAAAACGATAATTGCGTTTTTTTAGTATTGACATCGTTCGTCGTGATTGAATTTACTCTACAAAATGAGTCGATTTTAAATTTTCCGGATAGGATTTTCAGGAAGAAAGTGAATATAAATGCAGACTTATTCTCTTCGCAGAGTGATGTTTACTCAGGGAGAAAGAGTGGTTTTCCTCATTTTTTCAATAATATTAAAAACGGCAGGACAAACTTTGGTGTTTCGTGCAGTAAGATCGAGTATTTGGTAGAACCGTTTACGGTCGGTGTGTGGATATTCCCGACAGGCTTTTGGCCTGGATTCATAAATAGCGCAATAATTTTCCTTATCAAGAAAGGGACACGGAGTTTTTTTGAAAACATATTCTCCTTCCTTATCGAGCAAAAGGTAGTTGGAAATAACATGGGCAGGTTTCATTTTTAATGCGGCTCCGATCCGCCGGATATCACTTTCATACATAGCAGGACTAATTGTTTTACAGCAATTGGCGCATTCCAGGCAATGAATTCGCTGAAATTCCTGATTGTGCTGTTCCAACATTAATTTGTCAAGCTTCTGTGGGCGCATCCGGCCAAGCCGCCGGATAAAGGTTTTAATTGATTTATAATTTGCAACGGATTTCGATTGCATCCGGTCAATCGATTCTTCTGTATAATTCATCAGGCACCTTTAAATAATCTGAATTTCGGACGTCTTACTATTTGCGACATTAAAAGTCCGGATATGGCAATTAGAATACCAAGTACTTTTAGCCAGGGAAGTTTCTCTTGTAGAATGTACACAGCAAAAATAGCCGTTACAATGGGAATAAAGTTTATGAAAACCACCGATTTGGTCATTCCGAATCTTCTTACACCCTGAATAAAAAACAGAAAGGCCAGTGAAGAAGCAAAAATTGCCAGGTAGAAAACCGGTATAAAATCCTTAAATGTCAGGGTCGACCAGGCGATACTTTTGACCTCCGTAAATAAAAATAAGGGAACGAAATATATGCCACCAATAAAGTTCTGGAACCATACTATTGAGAGGGCGTTGTAATTTTCCGAAAGACGTTTTAACAGGATCGTATACCCAACTGTCGATAATACTGCCAGTATCATCAGAAGGATACCAAACCAGGGAGCCTCTCCCGATCGGCCATCGACATATACTACCAGTACAACCCCGGTGAATGAAATCAGGATACCGAAGTAGTTGTTTATTTTAAGCCTTTCTTTAAAAAAGTAATAGCCTGCAATTGGAGTTATAAGTGGTATGGTAGCAACTATTATCGAAGCCAGTGTTGAAGATACATAGAGCATACCATAACTTTCACCAATAAAATACAGGAAGGGTTCAAAAAAAGCCAGAAGAAGAAAATATTTAATGTCTTTTCTTACAGGCCATTTCAATCGACTTAATATGAGAGCTGAGAAGAGCAATAAAGGGGAAGAAATAAACAGGCGTAATATAATTACAGTAGCAGGCCTGAACGCTAAAAATGCTTGTTTATACCAGATAAAACTTAATCCCCAGATAAACATGGCCAGTATCAAAGCAATATAAACTTTGAAGTTTCCGTCTGATTTCATATACTGATGGAAATAGAAGATGCAAACCTATAGATTTTTGACATTTTGCACTATAAAAAAAATTGTTTATATTTAATCTGAGTTTAATTAACTGATATTGAGATTATAATCTTAATAATAGTTAAATAAACTAAAATAGTATACTATTTA
This sequence comes from uncultured Bacteroidales bacterium, assembly GCA_964569585.1. Taxonomy (GTDB): domain Bacteria; phylum Bacteroidota; class Bacteroidia; order Bacteroidales; family UBA10428; genus UBA10428. The sequence goes on from CAZMVE010000004.1 coordinate 27,681, forward strand.
TTTGGTTTTGGGCGTTGTATGACTGAATTTTGTACTTTTTTTTAAACATTCTTTCAATCGAATTGTTTAAGGGATTGGGATTATTCAAATTGTTTACAAAAGCTAACTATGAGGCAGCTAAAGATTACAAAATCAATTACTAACAGAAATAGTGATTCGCTTGAAAAATATCTGCATGATATTGGTAAGGAAGAACTAATTACACCTGAGGAAGAGGTTGAACTCGCAAAGCGAATCAAAATGGGCGATCAGGATGCATTGGAGAAATTAACCAAAGCAAATCTCAGATTTGTTGTTTCTGTTGCAAAACAATATCAACATCAGGGATTAAGTCTTCCCGACTTGATCAATGAAGGAAATCTTGGATTAATTAAAGCAGCCAAGAAGTTTGATGAAACAAAAGGATTTAAGTTTATTTCATATGCAGTTTGGTGGATTCGTCAATGTATCCTTCAGGCGCTCGCTGAGCAATCCAGAATTGTAAGACTTCCACTTAATAAAATTGGGGCATTAAATAAAATTAATCGGGCATTTACTAAGCTCGAACAGGAACATGAAAGAGAACCTTCACCCGATGAGGTAGCTGAGATGCTCGATTTACCAGAAGATAAAATTGCCAGTACGCTGGAACTTCAGGGCAGGCATCTTTCTGTTGATGCACCTTTTCAAGATGGAGAAGATAACAGCTTATTGGATGTTTTAAGTAATCCCGATTCACCCGATACAGATGGTTTCCTCATGGAGGAATCGCTTAAACTGGAGATCGAAAGAACACTCAACACACTTCCCGATAAGGAAAGCAAAGTCATCCGCAGATTTTACGGAATAGGCTGCAAGCAAATGTCTTTGGAAGAAATTGGTGATTCTATTGGAATTTCCCGTGAGCGAACAAGACAAATAAAAGAAAAAGCGATAAAGCATCTGCGACAGCGTGCTAAAAGCAAGCTGCTTAAAACCTATCTGGGGTAAAACATAAAGAACTAAAAAAAAGGCATCTTAAAAGGATACCTTTTTTATTTTCATTTCTTTTAGTCTACTATTTAGCCGTTTTCTTAATTTTCTTTCTTCTGGCTTTTATTCTTTTAAGGGCTTTAGCCAGTTTCTCCTTAAGAACTTTAGTCTTTTTTTTTCCTACCTTTTTCTTTTTAGCTTTTTTAATGTCTTTCTTAAGCCGGGCTAATTTTTCTTCTGATTTTTTAACTTTCTTTTTGGCTATGGTCTTTTCTTTTTTACTGGCTGCTTTCTTCGGTGTTTGGCTTTCTTTTTTATCAACAGCTACAACTTTTTTAGCAGTAGGTTTCTTAACTACTTTTTTAGCTTCCTCCACCTTTTTTGCTACCTGAGAGGTGGGTTGAGATTTTACACTCCTGCTTGCCGGCTTAGTACCTGAAGAGGCAGTCCTCTTTCTGGCGGGACTTGTTTTTGTTGTACCGGAATCCGATTTAGGATTTGCTTTTTGCGAAGCTGTTGTTCGGCTTGTACTTTTTACACGTTTAACTGGTGGTTTCCGCTTTACGGAACTTCTCTTCGTAGCCGGACTGCCGGAAGTAGCTGGTTTTGCAGATGATTGATCAGGCAAATTGGTTTGTTTAGGATTTTTGCTTTCGGCCATTTTATATTAAATTAATAGTTAACATATTATAAGTTTTGTACTTAAAAATAGGTAATTCTGAGCATATAACTATTATTTGCAATCTTAAATTTTATATGTTTTTAGTCGCTGGCATCATTTTGCTGCATTCATTTCTGGTTTATTTACTATCATAAATAAATCGTTGTCCTTACCCCAGTCGCCATGCCTATATAAATCGATAAATTCTTTTTTATAGAAATTTCGGTAAATCGGTACTATTTCATGTAAACCTGCTTTTTTATAGGCACTAATAGCGTGGACGTTCATTTTTGAAGGGCGCATAATTATTGTCCTATAATCGAGATCGAAAAGATGATCTGTTAATAGTTTTATAGCGATGGGGCCATAGCCTTTGCAAGTATATTTGTTGCCACTAAGCCATATATCAAGTTCACTGATACCGGGTAACAAGTGAAAGCTTGTAAAGGATATATGACCCACTTCTTCTTTTAGACTATTGATTATAATAAAACCCCGGCCTTTCTCAGGTGCTGAACCATCGAAAAAATAGGAGGGATAATCGAGTTGGAATTCTTCAATAGTAGGAATTACACCTATATGTTCTCCTTCAATTAAATGTCGGAAATAGGGTATGTTTGAGTAAAAAAGCCACTGATAAATCTTTTCAAAATCAGATGGAACGCAGGATCGTAGACTGATTAACTCTCCGTGTGTCAGATAATTATGCATTGAAAATTATAATCAAATATGTAAATTTAATCATAAATGAGTGCAATTTTCTCAATGTCCATGAAAACAATATAATCACTAAACCTTAACAAAAGAACATTTTGTATTTGCCAGAATTACTATATTTTTAAAAAATATCTGAAAACATGGAACCATGAAAAAATCACTCTCTTTTATTCAAATATTCCTGGTAAGTATCGGGATTTTTACTTCCTGTACAGTCGAACCTCCACGAAGTCGTGTTGATTTTGGAGAAAATTGGAAGTTTCAGCTTGGTGATATTCAGGAGGCAGAGAATCCTAATGTAAATGATTCGCTATGGCGCACACTTAATTTACCTCACGACTGGAGCATCGAAGGAGAATTTAGTAACGATCATCCTGCAACTGTGGGCGGCGGTGCTTTACCGGGAGGGATTGGATGGTATAGAAAAACCTTTTTACTTGATAAGGAAGACAAGGGAAAAGCGATTTTCATTGATTTTGACGGGGTGTATATGAACAGCAGGGTGTGGATTAACGGGCATCTGTTGGGTGAGAGACCCTACGGATATATTTCATTTCGGTACGATTTAACACCCTACCTTCATTATGGCGATAGTGCTAATGTTATTGCAGTTAAAGTGGATAATTCATTGCAACCAAATTCCCGCTGGTATTCCGGCTCGGGTATTTACCGGAATGTATGGCTTGTTAAAACAGGTAAAATACATCTCGCTCATTGGGGTATTTGCATTAAAACTCCCGAGGTTACAGAAGAATCGGCCTTGGTTGAAATTATTACTACAATCAGTAATGCATCGGGAAAAGAAGAATCCATTACACTGATAAACTATATAATTGACTCACATGGGAATAAAGTCGGATCAGTTTCAAACGATACCCTGATTCATGCTTCCGAAACCCTCGAGCTTATACAGAAAATTCATGTGGCCCATCCGGAATTATGGTCAGTTGAAACACCCGCACTCTATAAAGTATTATCGCAGGTGAAAGATGTGAAAACGATAGAAGATGAATTGACTACAAATTTTGGATTCCGGTATTTTGAATTCGATATCGAAAAGGGATTTTTGTTGAATGGTGAGCAACTTAAAATTAAGGGGGTTTGCAATCATCACGATCTGGGTTGCTTGGGGGCGGCAATCAATGTACGGGCCCTCGAACGTCAGCTCGAAATATTACAGGGCATGGGATGCAATGCCATTCGTACTTCACACAATCCACCTGCTCCTGAATTACTCGACCTTTGCGACAAGATGGGATTTATTGTTATGGATGAAGCATTTGATATGTGGAAAAAAAGTAAAACGACCTTCGATTACGGACGTTTCTGGGATGAATGGTATAAGAGGGATTTGAGAGATTTCATGTTGCGTGATCGGAATCATCCCAGTGTTCTGATTTGGAGCATTGGCAATGAGATTATGGAACAATGGGATACCTCGGGCATAAAAATGATTCAGGATATCTATCATTATG
>CAZMVE010000004.1:31584-57885 GCA_964569585.1 uncultured Bacteroidales bacterium
GTTTCGGCCTATGATAATGTCAGTGCGCCATGGGGCTCCACACATGAAGAAACCTGGAAAATTATAAAGAAGTACGATTATCTTTCAGGTATGTTTATCTGGACAGGTTTTGATTACCTGGGTGAGCCAACTCCTTACGGATGGCCCTCACGAAGTTCATATTTCGGGATTATCGACCTGGCAGGTTTTCCTAAAGACAGTTACTATATGTACAAAAGCGAGTGGACCGATGAGCCCGTCCTGCATGTTTTTCCTCATTGGAACTGGGAAAAAGGAGATACGGTGGATGTATGGGCATATTTTAATTGCGAAGAGGTTGAATTATTTCTGAACGGAGAATCGCAGGGTATAAAACAGAAAGAAGGTGATGAATTACACGTGATGTGGCGACTAGCCTTTATTCCGGGGACACTTAAAGCCATTGGCCGGACCGATGAGAAAGAAGTAATTACACAAGTTATCCATACAGCCGGGGAACCCGCAAAAATAAGTATCACTGCCGATCGCAGCCTGATCCATTCCGATGGAGATGATCTCTCCTTTATTACTGTGGAAATCCTGGATACTAATGGCAACCTGGTACCTAATGCTGATAATCTCGTGAATTTTAATCTTAGCGGCGATGGAAGCATTGCAGGTGTTGACAACGGATCGCAAACCAGTCATGAGCCCTTTAAAGCAAATTACAGGAAAGCATTTAATGGAAAATGTCTGGTTGTCGTTCAGGCAGGATATAAAGCAGGAGATATTCTGCTGACTGCACGATCGGAAGGATTGGAAACAGCAACGATTACATTGAGATCCAAATAAAAAAGGGCTGGAATGTTCTAGCCCTTATAAAATATACTGCTACATAAAACTATCTAAGATTTTGTATAAAAGCCTGAAAATCAGAGTCGGAATTGAAAGCCTCACCAACTTCCTGAAACCATCCGAATAACTCGATGTACGTTTTAACGATGGGATCTTCGGAATCTTGCCCGTCAACCGATACTTTAATAATGTACCTTTTTAATTCATCCTGAGTCAGATTCTGTGATAAAGGTTTGAATCCTGCCGGGAGATCATACTTTTCAGTGATGGCAACTCCTTTCTTCATAACATCATGAAGGAAAATTTTCTCATAAACTGAGAGATTTTCCTCTGCTAGTTTATCGAATGCAGCATCCATGTCGACCATCATTTCATTGAGCGATGTCATGGTCTGCTCACCTAAACCAGTTATTTGTTCATCAAGGGTTGTAATACTTTTTTCATCCATCTCAGAAGCAAATGCCTCGGAGAATGCCTGGGCCTGACTCTTAAAAAGAGAGTTGGAAGCAATTAACATTGATCCGGAAAAAACAATGATTGTATTTTCTAGCGTATTTCTCGTTTTCTGTTCAAGTGTTAGTGCTTTTGTAGATTTAGCCTTTGATTCCTTTGTTTCGGGATTTCCTGCACAGGAAAACAGGAATACTAGAATAAACAATAACATTCCTGTTGTTTGAATAAATTGTCTCATTTGGTTTTCTGTTTTAATTAATAATTACTAGTAACAAGTTCTGAAAAATCTTGCAGCATAAAAAAACATAAGTACTTTTTTTTTACATTTTCTGATCATTATTACAACCACAATTGAATAGCTAGTATCATAAGTGGATAAAACAACTTGAAGCTATAGTGGATTATTCCTATTTTCACGATTGCAATACAATTCATTGAATGTGACAGCATCTTTAAGAAATAGCATGGAACAGCGGTATGAAGAAATCTTCAGAACCTACTTTTCGACGTTATGCTATTTTGCGCAGAAATATGTTCCCGATCTGGATGCCTGCAAAGAAATCGTTCATAATGTCTTCGTAATAATTTGGGAAAAACGAAATGAATTTGATTTCGAGAAACCTGCTAAGTCGTATCTTTTTACCTCGGTCTACAATCGGTGCATGAACTATATACGCGATCAAAAGAAATTTATTGATAATGAAGATGCACAGGAAATCTCATGGAATAAAGAAGCGATAAATGAGAATCATCTGGAGGCAGCCGAACTTGAAAGTCAGATCTGGGAGGGCATAAATTCGCTACCGGAGAAATGCAGGGAGATCTTTATTCTGAATCGTTTTGAAGAGAAAAAGTATGCCCAAATTGCAGATCAGCTTAAGATTTCTGTTAAGACAGTTGAAGCGCAGATATCGAAAGCACTCAAACTACTTCGCGAGCATCTGAAGGATTATATACATCTGTTACTTTTTTTAATAGTAAATAACTTATGGTGAACATAGGGTAAATAAAGTTTTATGTGTGCTATTATTGAGAAATTATGACTTCCGGGGACCGATATATTGATATGGACCTTCTTACCAGGTATTTTTCAGGAGAGACTTCGCAGGAAGAAACCCGAAAGGTAGAAGAATGGATGTCCGGCAGTGAAGATAACAGGAAAGAATTTGATCAGTTGAAACAAGCCTGGGATCTGATGGATAAAACTCATCCCCGGCGTGAAATTAATATCGATAAAGAATGGAAGTACCTCAGGAATAAAATCCATGCCTCAGCAGATCAGCATCATAAAGTTTTCCATTTCAGAAGAGTGATACAGATTGCGGCGGCTGTAATTTTGCTGGTAAGCATTGGTTTGGTTTCAAGGCAAATGATATTGAATAAATCAGTGAATACAAAGATGACAGAAACCCGTGAAATTTCACTTCCTGATGGATCGAAAGTAACCCTCAATGCCGGTTCAAAGATAATATATGCGAAAAATTATGCCTTGAGCAATCGCCAGGTAAAGTTAACAGGAGAAGCCTATTTTGAAGTAAAAAGAGATACAACGCTTCCTTTTATTATTATCCTGAATGATGCTGAAATAGAAGTATTGGGAACCTCGTTCAATGTTAAAGCCTATAAAGGTTCCAATAAAATCGAAGTAACCGTGACTGAGGGGCAGGTGAGCTTGTATGAGAAAGATATCCGAAACAAACGGATTATTGCGACCGTGGGAGAAAAAGCAATATATGACCGCAACCGGAAAATTGTGAAAAAAACCCTCAATGCCGATCAGAATTATATGGCATGGAAGACACATAAACTGATTTTCAATAACGATAAGCTTTCTACGGTGGCAGAAACTGTTGAAAATGTATACCACAGGAAAATTGTGCTTAAAAATGAGAAGCTGAATAGCTGCACTATAACTACACGTTTCGAAGGCAAGGATATTGAAACTATACTTAAGGTTTTGGAATCAACTCTCGATATAACCATCGAACAGGAAAATGGTATCATTTATCTTTCAGGTGAGGGTTGCGAATAACAGAGAAGGAAAGATCAGGTTTTCGTTTCCGACAATCACCTTTCAGACATTTTTTCTTATTCTGTTTTTTATAAACAAGGTAGCGGTTTCGCAACCTGCCATATTAAATCGACCTATAACTGCCCGATACGATAAAGTGCCCTTAGGGGCTGTACTCGAAGACTTATCATTAAAATTCGGAGTGAAGTTTTCATTCAGTCCCAGGAAAATACCGGAGAATGCCCCTATTACCGCTTCATTTTCTAATGTGTCTTTATTGGAAGCATTGAATATAATACTCGATGATCTTCCCATACAGTATGAGCTGATGGATGATTACATAATTCTTAAGAAGGGTGGAACTATTAAGAGTGAAGAGGAGGTCGATATGGTGAGGAGATTTACAATCAATGGCTATATAAAAGATAATAAAACGGGTGAATTACTTATAGGAGCCACAATATATATCAAAGAGCTGGAATTGGGGACGATATCAAATAAATACGGATATTTTTCAATTACACTTCCACCCGGTCGGTATACCTTGTTCATGTCCTATATGGGCTATGAAAATAAAGAATACGCTGTTGAACTAACCAGTAATATGAAATTTGATATTAGCATGGCACAATCACTTCAATTGATGGAAGAAGTGGTTATTACTTCGGTAGATAAGGAAAAAATACTATTTAAAAAAGTAGCTTCGCAGTCGGAAATTCTTCCGGAATCGATTAAAAAACAGCCTGCACTCTTAGGAGAATCAGATGTACTTAAGACACTTGAATTACAGGCCGGGATAACTTTTTTCAGCGATGGTTCGAGTTACTTTCATGTGCGCGGTGGACATTACGATCAGAATCTTATTTTACTCGACGAAGCCACAATTTATAATCCTTCGCATCTGCTGGGTATTTTTTCACCCATAATCCCCGATGCGGTAAAAAGTGTCGATATTTATAAGGCAAACTTTCCCATAAACTATGGTGGACGCCTGTCATCAATCATTGATATCAGAACTCGCGATGGAAACATGAATGATTATTCTTTCAGTGGAAGCATGGGATTAATATCGGCCCGGGCCACCATTGAGGGGCCCATTCGCGAAGATCGCAGTTCTTTTTTCATTTCTTACCGGCGTTCCTATTTCGATCGTTTTATTAGACGTCTGGCCCCTTCACTTAAGAACTTGTATTTTTACGATTTTACATCAAAACTCAATTTCAGGCTCGGTTCCTACGATCGTATCTTTATAACATTTTATAAAGGCCGGGATATTTTCAGGATACAACAGGAAAATGAACAGATAAACGGTCTGGATTGGGGAAACTCGAGTGCCACACTTCGTTGGAATCATGTTTTTGGTTCCCGGCTCTTTTTAAATTCAACCCTGCTTGGCAGCCGTTATAATTATTACCTGCGCAGCGATGTAACAACCGACAGGTATTGGCTTTCGGAAATAAATAATTCTTCTCTGAAAGAGGAATTCACTTACTATATTAAGCCATCGCTAACTTTACGTTTCGGAACCCGGTTAGCTTTTTATGATTTCAATCCGGGTAATTACAATAATCCTGACGATCCTGAAAGCATACAGGTTTCGCCGGTACATTCTGTTGAGGCTGTTTTCTATGTAGGAGCCGATCATGATTTATTTCCATGGTTTACAATGCATTATGGTTTACGCAATGTAGGCTGGACTAATTATGGAGAATCATTTGTTGTACAATATAACGATGCATACGAATTCGAAGGAATCGAATATTATGAAAAAGATGAGAAATTTTACAAGCATACCGGAATTGAACCCCGGATTTCATATTCTCTGAAAGCAGGGAGTAATTCCTTTTTTAAAGGAGGGTATAGCAGAACATCACAATACATAAATTTGATTTCAAATTCAATAAGTCCATTCAATTCATTTGAGGTCTGGCTGCCCGCAGGACCCAATATCAAACCTCAACTTTCCGATATTATCGACTTTGGATATTTGCGTCATATGCCCGGGCACGGATTAATGTTTGAGGGGAACCTCTTTTACAAATGGATGTATAACCAGATTGGGTATAAATATCATGCCAATATGCTCGTCAATCCTCTTGTTGAAGGCGAAATTCGTCAGGGAGAAGGCAGGGCATACGGCATTGAATTATCTCTGAAGAGGGAGAAGGGACGTTTACAGGGTCAGATGGCATACACCTTCTCCCGTTCTTTTCTAAAGATTGAGGAATTAAATGAGGGTCTTACATATCCTGCACTGCAAGACCGGCCACATGTACTTACTATCAGTTTTGCTTTTCAGGCACGTCCCCGATGGCTGATAACAGGCAGCATGAATTATGCTTCGGGGGCACCCGTTACTACACCTAGTTCGTTCTACTATTACAGGGGTTATCAGGTGCCTCTTTTCGACAGGCAAAACAACGACAGGTTACCTTCCTATAAAAGAATCGATCTGGCCTCAACATTTCAATTGAATAAAATGCCCGATCGGTTTGAGCATACTCTCACTTTTGCTATTTACAATATGTTTGGCCAGCAAAATCCAATATTCCTGTATTTTAATAAAACACTTGATGATAACAGTGTTCCTGTTGTACCTGCCGACCACTTGAATACTGCCGAAATTACACCTTCGATCCGATATACCTTTATTGTATTACCTTCTATAACCTATCAATTCCGGTTCTGATGAAAACTTTTCGGAAATATTATTTTCAGTTTGTATTCCTTTTAATCTTTATGGGTTGCGAAAAACCCTATAGCTGGGATTTTAAACCGGTTGAGAGTGAAGCTATTGTTGTCGATGGTATTATTACAAACGAGTTGAAAGAACAATGCATCAGGCTATCGGGGCCAAATCTGAATCTGAATGATACTCTAAATCCATTATCTGGAGCTACAGTAGTTGTAGATGATAGTATTACCAGGTATGAATTTATTGAATCACCTGATATACCCGGAAGTTACTATTCCGAACCTTTCCAGGTTGTAATTGACCGAAAATACCGCTTGACAATTGAATCCGGAGATAGAATTTACGAGGCAGATGCAGAAGTGGTCCCTGTTACGGCAATACCTGACATAATTGTTGCCCTTGATGATAGTACAAACCTTAACCGGTTTGTATATTCCGCAAGTAGTCAAGCTTCGATGACTGAAGTGTTTTATGACTGGTCGCATGATCAGGCATTTTGCCAGGATTATGGTTTTTACAATGCACAGGAAACATATTACACACTTAACAATACGGATGTAAATGCCGTATTTGGTCCCAACCGTGAGATTATTTATTTTCCTCATGAGACTATCCTGATAAGAAAGAAATACGGATTAACCGATGAACATCAGCAATTCATTCGTTCTTTATTAATGGAAACTGATTGGAGCGGCGGTATTTTCGACGTTCAGCATGGAAATGTTTCCACAAATCTGAGCAATGGAGCTTTGGGCTTTTTTGCCGCGTGTATGGTTATTACAGATACTACTCGTATCGATTAATTCGAAATTCCAATACTGGCAATTTCCCGAATTATTTTTTTATCAGCATAAAGCTTATATAAATGAATTTTCCATTCGTGAAGGAACTATGCCTGTCCGTACCCTTTGCACCTGCGAATTGTGCAAATGATTTTTTCAGGAATCCGGGAACTTTATCTTGTATCAACTCTTCTCTTCTTCCGGAATCTTTATTGAGTCCGTGGGCAACATTTTTTGTAATATCCGTCTCGCTCAGAAGAGTGAATCCTGCTTTATTGAGTTTTTTCCGAATGATTGGTAATTCTTTAGGGCTCATCATATCGGCAAACAAAAAAGAACCTTTATCGCGTAATACTCTGCTGACCTCATTGAAAAAAGTATCAAGACTACTGTAACAGCGTGCCGACTCTACGTTCACTAAGACATCGAACGATTGATCCTCGAAGGGTAGGTTCTCGGCAATTCCCCGAACAAATGACAAGCCGGGAACATTATAGTAACGATTGCAAAAATCGATAATGCTTCCTGAAATATCGAGACCGGTATAGGATTTAGGTTTGAAATATCGTGCGATATATGAAGCACCACCGCCTCTGCCCGAACCAACTTCAAGGACATCTTTATTTTCGATTGTAGCTTTGCGTACAACATGATCGTATAGCTGAATACAATAACGGTTTGGCTCATCAACTTTTTTTAATTGGATGGGATTTATCTGGCTGGGATCATCGTATCCGTAATTCATAAAATGTACGGCAACATCCTTATCGAAACGGATTAATAGTTTATGCCATACTTGCCACATGGGTTTGCGGATAGTACTTGGCATTTCACAATATTTTTTAATCAGGATACTCATAATAGTATTTTTATAGTTAATATAAGACCATTACCAGATGAAACTTAATGAATCATTAGGTTTTAAAATTTATCGGGCAAAAATAACCGTGGATTTTTAATTACAAAACAATAAGTGGCTAATCATGAAATATTTGGGACTAATATATCAAGTTTTAGGAGAGTGACCTTCATCCCGGGGTGAATGACATTCGCGGCTCAATCGATTTCAATGGCTTCTTTCACACGCAATAAATATTGTCGCGATACCGGAATTTCCTCGTCGTATTCTAACATTTGAATTTTATGGGCACCGTCGTTTCTGATAAGTTTTGCTATGTATTTAACATTTACCAGACTTGTCCGATGACACCTGATAAACACATTGTATTTGTTCAGTTGTTCTTCAATGTTTTTAAGTGAATTTCGGATGAGTTTCTTTTTGATCTGTTCTTCCTCTTTATAGAAAACCTCAATATAATTATCGGCCGATTTAATAAGCACAAGGTCAGTAATATGAAGTTCTATCTTTTCCGATCTGTTTTCCGAATACAATTCAATGGAATCAATCTGGTTCTCCAAATTATATTTTTCAAGAATGGTTAAAAGCCTTGTGTGATCTTTTCTCAAGGTATTGATTTGAAGTCTCAGAAGCCTTTCTTTATAGATATCGCGAATGACAATTTCAGGGGCAAGACAAATTATAAATATTTTAAATACAATGAACATCGAGAGCGATACAGAACCTACGAAACGTAAGTAAAATACATAGGAAACTGATGTACTGACTACAACCAGCACACTTGTGATATATGCGGGGCCCACTTCCCATTTTCCGGTTTTAAAAAATTTTGGAAATACTACCGGGGTCCATATATGAAATAGTATTGAGAACATAAAAATGATGGTTCCCATTCCGGCAATAAAAAGCAATTTATTGTTAAAATTCAGTGTAACTAAATCGAATGGCTGAAAAAACAGTATGAACAGGAATACTAAAAGGCTAACGCTAAAAAAAAATTTAATATCACTTTTCAGATCTTTACTCGAAGAATCTGTCTTTTGAAGCTGAATACCATGCATAATCAGTCTATCTCCTTCCAATTAATCAGGCTAAATATAAAAAATTGTTTAGCGATTTTTGCATTTTTTCCATTTTTTTTAATATGTAAAAATGTCTAAGATAATGATTTTCAGGCTTAAAGTTTTCGATCCGGATTCTTCTTGATATAATCTTCCCATCCGGAATAACTTTTTGATTTATTTACAGGATTTCGCTGGTAATAATGGCATAAGGCAGCAGCCAATCCGTCAGTAGCATCGAGATTTTTTGGAATTTCGTCGAAATGAAGCACACTTTTCAGGAAAGCGGCCACCTGCTCTTTCGATGCAGCTCCCTGTCCGGTAATGGATAATTTAATTTTACGTGGAGCATATTCAAAAATTGGGATCTGACGGCTAAGGGCAGCTGAAATTGCCACTCCCTGTGCTCTTCCAAGTTTCAACATCGATTGTACATTTTTACCATAAAAAGGTGCCTCAATGGCCAGTTCATCGGGATGATAGGTATCAATTAGTTCGAGTGTATTCTCAAAAATTTTTTCAAGCCGAAGGTAATGATCAGCAATTCGTGAAAAATTACATACTCCCATTTTTACAAATTGTGGATTTTTGTTTGTAATCAGAATAATTCCATATCCCATGATTTTTGTGCCGGGATCGATGCCTAGTATAATACGTTCGTTCAAATGGAAGAGAATTTTTCTTAAAGCTAGGAAATATATCAGACAGATTAAAATCCAGCTTAGTGCAGATTATATCAATATGCCAAACCGTCAATTAAAATTATGTATAATAAATCTTCCCGGTTAAACCTTTTTGAATTCCATATCTCTAAGGGCTAAACAATACGATGATCATCCTGAAAAAAAATTATGTTAAACTAAAAACATTACAATAATGAGACGCAAAAACTTGTTTTTACTAATTGTTCTGGCAGGTCTGGCTGGCTTATTCATAGTGGCCTGCGAAAAAGGCGACACTCCGGTAAATACACTTACCGCTGAAGATATTGCCCTTGCTCAGGACGATGCTGCTGCCGACGATATCTATACAGAAATTGATGCTTCCGTTCTTGAAAAAATCAGTGAGCTGGAAAATTCAGACTATCAGGTTGTAACGGAGAAATCGGGAACTGATGATTTCCCTTGTCTGATAATAACGGTTGATTATCCCGATTCAACGCGTTTTCCTAAGGTTATTACTCTGGATTATGGTGAAGGATGCACGGTAATTTTCCATAACGATACCATAACCAAGAAAGGCGAGATCATTATTACCATCACGGAGAAATGTTTTGTTGTGGGATCGCAACATATCGTTACTTTCGAAGATTTCTATGTGAACGATGTAAAGGTTGAAGGCATTCTTACCACTACCTTCAACGGAATTAACAATGCACAACTTCTTGAGTACGATGTACAGCTCGAAGATGGCAAACTTATTTTCTATGATGAATCGACAGGAACATCCCGGGAATATACCCGCGAAGCTGATTTGCTGAAGGAATGGTATCGTGACCCGGTGCCGGTTGAAGACAGCATTTATCTGAGTGGTTCTATGTGGGGAGTAAATGTTGCAGGAGATAATTATACATGTACTATTACAGAAAAATTGACCCTTGCTCATTGCCCCGATTATAGAAGGCGCTGGGTAATAGTCGATGGGCAGATTGTATGTTTAAAGGGGGATGAGGAACGAACAATCGATTATAGCGATGGTGGTTGCGATGGTACTGCCGAGGTCATAGGCGATGGCGAAAGATACCGTATCAGGATCAGAGAGCATCATCGATACCGGAATCATACGGGCGGTAACGGCCAGTAGGGAATGTTACAATTTATTATACAGTAGGGTGAATTACAATCCGCAGAGATAAGAATGGAGTCATAAAATGACAGATGCTGCTTCTCTGCGGATTCTTTATTTTCCTTTTATAAAATGGATGAATTCTCGAATATTTTGATTTATATCTGCTTCCTTTTCCAGTATTTGCACGAAGGCACTTCCAATAATAGCACCACTGGAATAATCGCAGGCATGTTTAAATGTTTCGTGCGATGAGATACCAAAACCAATTAACCTGGGCAGTTTAAGGTTGAGAGTAAGGATACGATCGAAATATTTCTGCTGATAGTCTTCAAAACCTGCACGGGCACCGGTTATGGATGAAGCGGCCACCATATACAGAAATCCACGGCTGCCCGAATCGAGACGGCGATATCGTTCATCACTTGTTTGTGGCGTTGCAAGAAAGATATTATACAGATTATATTTTTCGAAAATTTGTTTACAATGTTCTTCATACATTTCCAGGGGAAGATCAGGGAGAATAGTACCATCGATTCCAGTATTTGAACAACTTGCACAGAAAGCTTCTATACCATACTGCAAAACAGGATTAAAGTACCCCATAAGGATCAGTGGAATATTTACTTCTTTGCGTATTTCACTGAGCTGATTAAAGAGAATTTTAAGGTTCATACCATTTTCCAATGCTTTCTGGCTGCTTTTTTGTATTACCGGACCGTCGGCTACAGGATCGGAGAATGGTATTCCTATTTCAACCAGGTCGACACCCTCTTTTTCAAGAGTTTTGATAATTTCAACCGTCGAATTCAGGGTTGGATGTCCGGCGGTGAAGTATATAGATAATATATTTTTTTTCTTGCTGTTGAAAAGTCTGTCAATGCGATTCATATTTTACAGATCAAAGTTCAGAGTTCAGAGTTCAAAGTTCGGAGTTCAAAGTTCAAAGTTCAGAGATATTCATTTCATCAATTGTTCAACTAAGAAAGGCCTGAGTTTCTTGTCATTTCATCAATATAGGTTGCCATATCCTTATCGCCACGACCCGATACATTAATTACAACCACTTCGTCAGGTTTAAATTTCCTTTTTTCAAGTACGGCAAATGCATGTGCCGATTCCAATGCAGGAATAATACCTTCGAGCCGGGTGACCAGGAAAGCAGCCTCAAGTGCCTCCCTATCGGTAATATTGACATATTGTGCTCTCCCGGTTTTATTCAGGTAGGCATGCATAGGACCGATACCCGGGTAATCGAGACCAGCAGAAATAGAATAGGGCTCTGTGATCTGACCGTCTTCATTCTGCATAAGCATGGTATGGCAACTGTGCAAAACTCCCGGGGAACCAACAGCAAGTGTAGCTGCAGTTTCGTGAGTGTCAATACCAAGACCGGCTGCTTCGGTACCAATGAATTTCACGTTGTTATTCTCCATAAAATGGTAGAACGATCCCGCAGCATTACTTCCTCCGCCAATACAAGCCACTATATAGTCGGGTTCTTCACGACCTTCCTGCTCTTTCAATTGCCATCGGATCTCTTCACTAATAACAGATTGCAGACGCGCTACCATATCGGGATAAGGATGAGGTCCAACTACCGAACCTATGATATAATGTGTATCAACCGGATTATTAATCCAATCGCGCATGGCTCCATTGGTAGCATCCTTTAATGTTTTGTTACCGCTTTCAACGAGAATAACGTCGGCACCCAGCATTTTCATGCGCAAAACATTTGGGGCCTGTCTGGAGACATCAAGTGTACCCATATAAACCACACATTTGATTCCTTTCAGCGCACATACAGTTGCTGTGGCAACACCATGCTGACCAGCACCTGTTTCAGCAATAATCCGGGTTTTGCCTAATTGCTGGGCAATAAGTATCTGGCCTACCGTATTATTTATTTTATGTGATCCTGTATGATTCAGATCCTCACGTTTCAGGTAAATCTTTGTATTATAACGTTCCGAAAGGCGTTTGGAAAAGTAGAGTGGAGAAGGACGGCCAATATAATCCTTAAGTAAGCTGCGGAATTCATTCTGAAACGAGGAACTGTTTAAAATTGTAAGGTAATTCTTTCTCAATTCCTCAATATTTGGATACATAGCTTCAGGTATATAAGCACCTCCAAATTCTCCGTAAAATCCTCTTTCATCAACCTGGTATTTCACTGGTTCAATATTTTATTTGTTATTATACTTTCTCATTGTCATGAAAAATTGCCTGAGCAATTTGATATCTTTTATACCCGGTGAAATTTCAAACCGGCTGTTAATATCTATAGCATAGAGCGGTATTTTATTCCTTACCAAATGAATTGCTTCTACATCCTCAGGACTGATACCTCCGCTGAGGAACAGAGGCTTATCGAAAGTATATCCATTCAGATGACTCCAATCGAATTTTACACCAGAACCTCCGTGTAATGGACTAATTGTATCGAATAAAAAATATTTGCAGTACTGACAGTAGGAGTGTAATGAGTCCAGGTCAAAGTTTTCATCAATTCCAAAGGCTTTTATAACATGGATATTCATCTCGGATAGTTCACGGCAATAATCGAGCGGCTCATTCCCATGAAGTTGCACATAATTTAATCCAAGGCGATTTACCCAATGAATAATATCTTTTAAAAGAGCATTTACAAAAACTCCTACACGATTAATAGTAGCTGGTATTTCAACTTCGAGTTGATAATCTTCTCCTACAAATCTTTTTGAACCGGGGTAAAGAATAAATCCGATAAAATCAGGTTTTAATGCAACGAGTTGCCGGATATTTTCCGCATCGCGCATTCCACACACTTTTATTTTAAGTTTTTGTTTGATCATATTTAGTATCCTCTCAAAGCTTCAACAAAGCTAGCAAAAGCAAGTTCGGGATCGCTCGTTTTCATAAAGTTTTCGCCAATCAGGAATCCCTTGAATCCTTGTTTACGAAGAAAGATAATATCATTGGGAGTTGAGATGCCACTCTCCGATATCTTCAGAAAATTATCCGGAATTTTAGTTGCCAGGTCAGCCGAATGTTGCAAACTGACTTCAAAAGTTTTAAGGTCACGATTGTTTACACCAGCAATATCGATATATTCATTCAACCTATCGAGTTCCGGTTCGTTATGAAATTCCATGAGCACCTGCAAATCGAGGTCATGTGCCAGCCTGGCCAGTTTTTTTGCCTGAATTTTAGTGAGTATAGCAGCAATTAATAATATGGCATCGGCTCCTATAGCTTTTGCTTCGTGAACCTGGTATTCATCAATTATAAATTCTTTACGCAGAATAGGAATTTGGTTGGCATTCCGGGCTTTTAGCAAATCGTCAACCGAACCTCCGAAAAAGTTGAAATCGGTGAGAACCGATAATGCTGATGCACCTGCTTCTGCATATCCTGTGGTCACTTTTTCGACCTGTACCCTATCATTAATAATTCCCTTAGAGGGTGATTTTCTTTTAAACTCAGCAATTATTCCTGTTCTATCCGGATTGAGCAAGGACTCTTTCAAGCTGAAGGTTTTCCTCTTATAGAATTCTCTTTTCTTCAGGTTTTCAAGAGGAAAAAGATCTTTACAGCTCTCTATTTCCTTCTTTTTAGTTGCAGTTATCGTTTCAAGGATCGACATTTCTTTCATCAAATGATTGTTATTGCAGGCTTATTAGTTTTTTTAAGCTTTGAAGAGCACTTCCGCTTAGTAAAGATTCTTTTGATATTTCAATGCAACTTTCAATTGATTTTTCCGGATGCAGGCATTTAAGTGCAAATGCAGCATTCACTTCAACAACATTATTTTGTGCTTCTGTGCCTTTGCCTTTGAGGATATGTGTAAATATGGATGTAGCTTCCTCCACGGAATTACCACCAAAAATATCCCCGGATTTTACAGGAGAAAGACCGATACTTTCAGGTGAATAGATTTTGTCTTCCGATTCTGAAATGGCTCTGAAGTCACCGGTAAGAGAGATCTCATCATATCCATCGAGGCTGTAAAGTACATAATGGTTAATTTCCGCATCGACAAATACCTGGTGGTATAAGTCAAGTACCTGTTCGTTAAACACTCCTGCAATCTGCCTTTGCGGCCGACCTGGATTTACCAAAGGCCCCAGAATATTAAAAAATGTTTTCAGCCGTAAACTTTTCCTTACAGGCCCTACATATTTCATGGCCGGATGAAACAGCGGGGCATGCATATAACAAATCCCGGCCTTTTCAATTTCTTTCCTGAGTTTTTCATGATCATTGGAGAATTCATAGCCATATTGCTCCAGGATATTTGAGGAACCACATGCCGATGAGACTGAATAGTTACCATGTTTTACGACTTTTTCGCCGGCACCGGCCAGAATAAACGCAGTAAGGGTAGAAATATTAAAGGTATTTTTCTCATCACCACCTGTGCCACATACATCAATAGCGTCATAATCTGAAAGGTCCACCTGTATGGCCAACTCCAAAAATGCATCGCGAAATCCGGATAATTCCTGGGGAGTTATATCGCGCATGAGATAGACGGCGAGAAATGCGGCTATTTCAGGATCGGAATATTTCCCCTGGCCCATATTCAGCAGGGTATTCTTTGCTTCTTTTTTTGTCAGAACTTTCTTTTCGAACAGGTAGGTTAATACTTCTTTCATGTTACAGGGTGATTTAAGTAGTTAGTATAATTCGTTTCATTTTCCATGTTATATTCGACTTACTACTCTCTTTGTCACTGATCTTTAATAATTCTTCCGATACCCATTTTCGTTGCTGAAAATTTAATGTATTCAGAACATGATCTTCTTCATTCCAAATTCCAACCGTATTGGGATAAAACCATTGGGCGGCCAGGCTGTCCGATACATGAATAAGATCGCTCTGATTAACAAGAATATTTAATCCTTTGACAAGATCGTTGAGAATTTTACCGATATACAATTCAGCTCCCTGCGAATTTATTAATGATCGATTCATTTCAAGATATTGTTGAAATACAGGAATATCAGTGTAAATATCTTCAAGTTCATCAATAATAAGCTTACCTCCGGGAGACAAATGATCTATCCAACTGGTTAATAATTGATTCAAATTTGACATATGAGAAAGGAGAAACCGGCAATAAAGCATATCGTATTTAGCATTTGAATTCCATTGTGTCAGGTCCTGTTTTACAAAATTCAGCTGGGGGAATTGTTGTTGTGCTAGTTCCAGGTAGTAATCTGAAATATCCATTCCAATAACATCATCAGCTTGTGAGGCTTTAGCGAGCATTTGGGTTGTATAGCCAGGCCCACACCCAAGATCGACGGATGTTTTGACAGCTTTGTCAAGATTCGCTTGGATAAATTTTTCGGCAAGCGAATTAAAAAAACCGGCAATTGTTCTCAATCTTTCAGCTGCAATATGGTTATATCCGAAAGTGTATCGCATAGTTTTCAATTATCTTCAGGTCTTAATTATTCAGCCAATTTTCAATGATTTTTAATCCATATTCGGTTAGTACCGACTCGGGGTGATACTGCACGCCTTTTACGTCGTATTCCTTATGACTGACACCCATGATCATTCCCTGATCATCAAGGCTGTTTATTTTTAAGCATTCGGGAAGTTCGTCGCGTGAAATTGCCCAGGAATGGTATCGTCCTACTTCTATTCTTCCCGGTATGTTTTTATAAAGTGGGTCCTCAGGAGCTGTAATATTGATGGGAGTCGCAACGCCATGATACACTTTATCGAGATTTGTAAGTGACCCGCCGAAAGCCTCACCAATAGCCTGATGCCCGAGACAAACACCGAGGATACTTTTTGTAGCGGCATACTTACGGATAAGATTAAGACATATTCCAGCTTCTATGGGAATTCCCGGTCCGGGTGACAGGAGTATCTTTGAATACTTGTCAACATCCTTTAAGGAGATTTGATCGTTACGGTATACATCAACCGGAGCATCTGTCAGCTGTTCGATATAGTGTACCAGGTTATAGGTAAATGAATCGTAATTATCGATGACCAGTATTCTTTCCATTTTTAGATTGTATTTGCAAGGTTTATAGCTTTTTTAAGAGCACCGAGTTTATTATTTACCTCCTGAAGTTCATTTTCTTCTTTCGAAACTGAAACAATACCGGCTCCGGCCTGATAAAAAAGCGTATCGTTTTTACTCAGGAAAGTACGGATCATGATAGCATGGTTTAGGTTATATTGCAGATCGATAAACCCGATAGCTCCTCCATAGTAACTGCGATTTTGGTTTTCGTATCTGTCGATAAGCTCCATAGCTTTGTATTTTGGTGCACCAGAGAGTGTACCTGCAGGAAATGTGGCCATCATCATATCAACGAACTTTGATGGATCGTTAAGCTGACCCGTAACTGTAGACACCAGATGAATAACATGCGAATAGAATTGAACTTCGCGATAGCTCTTTACTTTTACGTCGTGTCCGTGGCGACTCAAATCGTTTCTTGCCAGGTCGACCAGCATTACATGTTCAGCATTTTCTTTTGGATCAGCACAAAGTTGTTTTGCCAGTTCATTGTCTTTTTTATCATCGCCGGTACGATGGAAGGTACCCGCAATGGGGTTGATCACGGCCTGGCCCTCATTTATTTTTAGCTGAGCTTCAGGCGACGATCCAAAAATGTGAAAATCGCCATAATCGAAATAAAACAGATAGGGTGAAGGATTTACGGATCGTAGTGCTCTGTACACATTAAAATCATCGCCGCTGAATGGCTGGGAAAATTGCCGTGAGAGCACAATCTGAAAAACATCGCCACGATAACAATGTCCTTTTCCTTTTGTTACCATGTTTCTGTATTCTTCATCAGTAATGTTGGAACTTTCATTGTTTGAGGCAAGGAATTTTTGCGGCACCTCGAGATCTTTATTGAGTATTAATTCTTTGATAGTATGAATTTTACTGTTTTCTCCTTCCAGAAGGTTTTCGACTATGGTGAGATCGTTTTTAAAATGGTTAATGGCAATGATGTACCTGAAAAAGTTATAGCGCAGATCGGGGATTTTGTAATCTGGTTTAACAGGATTATTGAATTTTATTGTTTCGAAATACTGCACGGCATCGTATGAGCAATAGCCAAAAACTCCGTTTACCAAACTCTTATCACCTTCTATGATTTGAAATGAGCGGATAAATTCATCGAATTTATTACGAAAATCTTTTATATCAGTAATTTGTGATTGATTACCTGTTCTATCAGGATATTCTTCAGTTAATTTCCATTGATCGACCTGAAAAGTAGCGATAGGATCGAGACAAATAAAAGAATAGCTGTTTTCATTTCCATGGTAATCGGAACTTTCAAGAAGTAGTGAATTGGCAAATTTCTTACGGGCTTTCAAATAAATGACCACCGGAGTAATCAGGTCGGCAAGTATGTGTTCGGTAACCAGTTTGATCTTGTATGTTTTCATTCTTTATTATCTGTGTGGTTAAAACAAAAACGACCTGTCGTGAGAGCGACAGGCCGTTTGTATTATCTTATCAATTTACATTACGGGTAGTTCCTCACGATTTCGGAAGAATTCGGAGCCACCACCACCAGTTTGTAAAAAGTATGTTATACATTTTCGTTATTGTCTATGCAAATATAAAGGAATATTTCTCACATATGCAAAGGCTATGCAACTTTCAATCTATTAATATCTTGTCTGTCAAGCCTTTCCACTGCATATTTTTTTGTGATCACAATTTCTTCCTTTTCGCCGCTATCGGGCAATTCGAACATGGCATCTATCATAATAACTTCACAGATAGAACGCAATCCTCTGGCCCCCAGTTTGAATTCAATGGCTTTATCTACAATATAATCCAACACGGTATCCTTAAAAGACAGCTTTATACTATCCATTTCGAACAATTTCACATACTGTTTGATAATGGAATTCTTGGGTTCGGTAAGTATTTGCCTGAGTGCCTTGCGATCAAGTGGATGAAGGTATGTCAGAACCGGAAGACGACCGATGATTTCAGGGATCATTCCATAGGCTTTCAGGTCCTGAGGTGTAATATATTGCAGGAGGTTCTCCCTGTCGATAATTTCGTTTTTCTTTGCAGCTGAATAACCAACTACCCGGGTGTTCAAACGTTGGCCTATTTTTCGTTCGATACCGTCGAAAGCTCCTCCGCATATGAAAAGTATGTTTTTTGTATCGACAGGGATCATTTTCTGGTCGGGGTGTTTACGTCCGCCCTGAGGAGGAACATTTATTACCGAGCCTTCGAGTAGTTTGAGAAGGCCCTGTTGAACTCCTTCGCCCGATACATCGCGGGTGATGGAAGGATTGTCCGATTTTCTGGCTATCTTATCGATTTCATCAATAAAAACAATGCCTTTTTCAGCAGTTTCCACATTATAATCGGCAACCTGCAGAAGGCGTGTTAAAATGCTTTCAATATCTTCCCCTACATAGCCTGCTTCAGTAAGTACAGTGGCATCGACAATTGTAAATGGTACGTTTAACAGACGGGCAATGGTACGGGCAAGTAAGGTTTTACCAGTTCCTGTTTCCCCAACGAGAATAATGTTTGATTTTTCAATTTCAATTTCTTCATCCTTTCGGTGATGATACATTAACCTCTTATAGTGATTATAAACAGCTACTGCCAGGTATTTTTTTGCCTGATCCTGCCCGATGACATAGCCGTCGAGGAATTTTTTGATTTCGGCGGGTTTAATGAGTTGCAGGGAGCTAATATCAAAATCGCCGGTTTTTTTAAGTTCTTCCTGAACAATCTCATAGGCCTGCTCTATGCAATTGTCACAGATATGACCAGATATTCCTGCAATAAGCAGGTTTGTATCTCGTTTTTCCCGTCCGCAAAATGAGCATCTATCCATATGAGTTAACTATTTTTTCTCTTTTTCGAGTACTTCGTCGACCATGCCGTATTCCATCGCTTCTTTAGCGGTCATCCAGTAATCACGATCCGAATCCTTTTCAACTCTCTTAACATCTTTACCGCTATGATCGGCAATGATCTGGTATAATTCGTTACGAATTTTTAGTATCTCACGCGTGGTTATTTCAATATCTGAAGCCTGGCCTTGTGCGCCTCCAACAGGTTGATGTATCATCACCCTGGAATGCTTTAATGCCGAGCGTTTCCCTTTCGCTCCAGAACATAGTAATACTGCTGACATTGAGGCTGCCATTCCTGTACAAATTGTGGCTATTTCAGAGCTCACATATTGCATGGTATCATAGATACCAAGGCCTGCATGAACTGCTCCGCCAGGTGAATTAAAATAAATCTGGATATCTTTTCCGGGTTCAGTAGAATCGAGATATAAAAGCTGGGCTTGAATTACATTTGCCACATAATCATCGATCGGCAATCCCAGGAAAATGATCCTGTCCATCATTAATCGGGAAAAGACATCCATGGATGCTACATTCATTTGCCGTTCTTCAATGATAGTAGGGGAAATATAGTTATTGTATACCGAAATGAATCGGTGCAGGTTCATACTACTGATACCTCTGGTCTTTATTGCGTATTTATTAAAATCGTTAATGTTTTCCATGAGTAGTGATTAAGCTTAGTAAAGGTAGTATTATTTTTCGAACAATTTATTGAATTTGTCAGAGCTGATCTCCTTCTCGTCGATTTTCACAGTACTCCTTATAAGCTCAATAACTTTGTTTTCTACGGTTCTTGATTTAATATTGTTTCGATCTTCCTCTTTTTCTAGTATTCGTTGAGCAAATTGCGCCAGATGCTCATCAGGTACATTGTTCATGCCATACTGGCTGAATTGCATCCGTGCGACATCCTTGGCAACCAATTTCAGATCATCATCTGAAATTTTCAGGTTATTATCTTCAACAATTTTATCTTTTATTAGTTGCCATTTCAGGTCTGCTTCAAATTGAACGAATTCTTTATCTATCTGTTCCTCACTGAATTTTCCTTCATTGATAGTAACAAGCCAGCGTTTCAGGAATTCCTTTGGGAGGGTCATTTTTATCTTGTTCAGAAGTAATTCCTTTACATCACTTCGGAAACGGTATTCACTATCCTGCCTGAGATGTACTTTTGCATCTTCAGCCACTTTTTTACGGAATTCATCTTCCGAATTAATAGTTCCCGGGCCATATACTTTTTCGAACAATTCCTTATTGATTTCTGCATTTCTAAAACGTGATATCTCCTTAATTGTAATCTGGAAATTACCTTCGACAGTACTAACATTTTTATGTTCAATCTTCAGAATACCTGCTAATTCAGCATCACTGGGGTAAGCTTTTTTCAGATCGATGATCAACGAATCACCTTTTCGGACTGAAAGCACTTTTTTCTTAATTGTATCATCCTTGATCAGTTCAATAGATAATTTGGCTTCCTCAACATGGATTCCATCCGCAAGAAGTTCATCATTACTATCCAGTTGTTGGATTTCTGCATTAACTACATCTTTCTCGTCAGGCGTATCAACACTTTCAAATTCTCCAAAACGTTCTTTATAATTCTCGATATATTTATCAATAAGCGCATTATCGACTTTTATCAGGTACAATGGATATTTATCCTTTGACGATATTTTCACCTCAATTTCGGGAGCCAGACCCAGATCGAACTTAAAATCAAAAACCTCGTCAACATCCCAGTTAATAAGATTGTTATCATCTATATGCGGTAAAGGTTCACCTAAAATATTCAGTTTTTCTTCGAGAAGGTATTTTGAAATTGATTCGGAGATAAGTTTATTTATTTCTTCTATCAATGCAGGCTTACGGTACATTTTTTTAATCAAACCAAAGGGTACCTTCCCGGGACGAAATCCATCAAGATTAACCTTTCTACGATAATCATTTAAAACGTTTGTCACTCTCGATTCATAATCTTCTTTCTCGAGCTTAATGCTTAGTATTGCATTTAAATTGTCAATATTCTCTCTGCTAATATTCATAGTCCAACTATTTTATCGCACCTTTTATAGAAAACCGCCAACACCAGCGTACTTTCGAGAGTATTAGCGGATTATGTTATGGTGCGGATGAAGGGACTCGAACCCCCACGCCCGAAGGCACTAGATCCTAAGTCTAGCGCGGCTACCAATTACGCCACATCCGCAAAATGAAGCGCAAAGATACTATAAAATTATAAAAATGCTCCCGATGACTTCAATATTTTATCTAAAAATTGGTGTTCCGATTTCATGATAAATCATCTGATAATGAGCATTTTATATTTTATTACTTAATAGAACAGCCTGCTATGGGAAAAATCGAAAAATACCTGAATGAACATTTCTAAATCTGTTTTGTATTTCTTAAACAAATTCTTAACTTATTATCTTATGAAATTAAAAAATGCTCTGATATTATTCTTGCTGGCAGGTAGCCTTACTTTAATGGCTCAGGACAACTTTTTTCAATCAGGAAAGTTGAAAAAAATCTGGGTAGCGAAAGGATTGAGTATTCCCGAATGTGTTCTTCCTGTTTATGAAGAGGGGATCTTATATGTTTCGAATCTGGGAAGTAATAATTCAAACGAAAAAGAGAACAATGGATTTATCTCCATTTTAGGTATCGATGGAAGTATTAAAAACCTTACATGGTGCAGTAATTTAAATTCCCCAAAAGGCATGGCACTCTATGATGGATATTTATATGTTACGGAGGTCGAAAGGGTTTCAAAAATTGATATAAGCTCAGGGGAAAAAGTCAAATCGTTTTTTGTTGATGGCGCAATTTTTCTTAACGATATTACAGTGAATGAATCCGGAGTATTTTTTATAACAGATTCCCGCACCGGTACAGTTCACAGATTAAAAAACGATACAGTCAGTGTACTGATAAAATCAGATCTTTTTCTATTTCCCAATGGAATTATTACTGTTGATAACAAAATACTTGTTGGTACCGGTAAAAATGTCATTTCAATCAATCCGGAAACGCTTGAGGTCAGGGAATGTCTGTTAAATACCGGCAGTGTTGACGGATTAGTGATGATTGAACCGGGTGTATTCATTTTTTCCGACTGGCCGGGAAAAATTCATATTATGAAAAAGGATGGAGAAAAAGAACTATTGCTTGATACTTCAGCATCAAGAACTTCTAAAACCGCAGATTTCGGATATATTGCTGATATCAGAAAGCTCTATGTCCCTACTTTTCTTGATAATAGTGTAGTGTGCTACGAACTAAATTACTAATTATCGTATAGGTTTAAATAATAGTTATCTCTATTTAAATTGAAGACTGCTTAAGCAATTGAGACAGTCTTTTTTTTTATTAACAGAGTATTCTACCTTTTGTAAACTTTTTTAATTCATTTTTTAGTAAATTTTAAGTGAAAGAATATCTCACTGAAACGATAGTAAAATGAATAAAGATCGACCCCGGATACTGATTGTTGATGATCAGGCTCAGAATAGAATGTTATTTATCGAATATTTAAGTGAACTGGAAGTTGATGTTGATGAGGCTTCATCGGGAGAAGAATGTCTGAGGATTTTAAAAAATAATATTTATTCATTAGTCTGTCTTGACGTACAAATGCCGGTTCTGGATGGTTATCAGGTTTTGGAGAAAATGCGCGAAGATAATAATCTGGCAGATGTACCGGTTATTTTTATTTCTGCTGTTTTTAATTCGGAAGAGTACATTCTTAAAGGGCTTAGTAAAGGAGCCATCGATTATATTATTAAACCCGTTAGTATTCCGATTCTTATCAATAAAGTTTCCAATTTTCTAAAACTTTATGAAAAACAGAAAAAACTGGATTTGTTGGTAAATAGGTTAGAAAATATGAATCATCGGATCCGTGAAAACAAACAAAAGTTTAAACGGATCACAAATTCCGCAAAAGATTCGATCATAGTACTTGATAATCAGTTTAATATCCGCTTTTTAAACAGGGCCGCGAATACTACCTTTGGGTATAATAAGTTCGAAATTATTTACGAGAACTTTTTTGAACTCCTCATAGCTGATGAAGCACGAAGCAATTTAAAGGAACAGTTTACTGATCTTATCCAAATTTCGAATACAGAGCTGTCAAATTCGATACGGAGCACAGGAAAGAATAATCTTGGCTCGGAGTTTCCAATTGAACTTTCCGTGGCAAGTTATACCACCGCGCAGGAGCAGATTAATTATACCGTAATAATCCGTGATATCACTCACAGAGTTAAAATGGAAAAGGAAGCCCTTGCGGCAAAAGAACTTCGTGAATCGAATATGGTTATGAAGGAGTTCATGGATAATGTCAGTCATGAATTGCGAACTCCAATGAATGCCATTTTAGGGATATCGAATATGTTGATAAAATACAATTCTGATAATCTAACAGCTAAGCAACAGGAAGGTTTGGAGATAATAAGTCAAAGTGGGGCCAGGTTACTTGACTTAATTAACGATATACTCGATCTTTCAAGGATTAATGCAAACAGGGAAAAGGTAGTCAACGAGTTATTCGATTTCGATATATTTCTAGCTACAATACAATCTATAGTTATCAGCCTGATAGGTGAAAAAAAGATCAGATTTCTTATACGCAAAAGTAAAAGTGTCCCACAATTTATCAATACGGACTCGAAGAAATTAAATCAGATTCTGATAAACCTGCTTGGGAATGCTGCCAAATTTACATCGGAAGGTAAAATCCTTTTATTCGTTCATTATTTTAAAAACCATTTATATTTTGAAGTGAGCGATACAGGAATTGGAATAGATGAGCAATACCTTGAATCGATATTTGATCGCTTTCACCAGATCGATAATTCAGCGAGTAAAAGCTTTAAAGGCACAGGTTTGGGTTTAAATATCACCAAAAAAATGGTAGAACTAATGAAGGGTGAAATTGCCGCAGAAAGCAAATCTGGTAAAGGTACGGTAATGAAATTCTATATACCCTTAATAGGAGAAGAAAGCGAAAAGGAGACTCCCCATGAAATAAAAACATCTAAAATAAATATTCTTGATGGCTTAGAACTAAGTAAAAGGCTTGCAATTATAATTGATGTTGAGCCTGAAACTCAATATTTATTTTCAGAAATACTTAAAATCAATAAGTTTAATTCGGTTCTATGCAATCAGTCCAATTCAGCTATTGCGGAAATACAAAAATGGAATCCCGATTTAATAATACTAAGATTGGAAATGCCGAAGATGCATGGCTTGTCATTGATACGCTTGTTGAAAAATCAGAAAAATTTTAAGCAGATACCCATTATTACTTATTCGACCGTTGAGGATTTCAATCCTGATTCATACGATTCTACAGTAAAATTTATCAATGAACCTTTAACCGAGAAAAAGATTCTATCCAATCTTCAGAACATTAACTATCCCGAGGATCCAAAACCAGCGATCGATATAGTTACTTTATACGAGAAAGATAATCATCTTGAGTCGCTGAAAATATCAGGCTGTGAATACTTTTTAAATAATTCATTTGAGAGTGCATTACTCTATATTTCCCGGCGTAAAATAAATACACTGGTATTTGATGGTCTTGATTTACAAGGACAAAACTTTCAATTATTAACAGCTTTAAACAAAATTCCGGCCATTGCACCTCAGAGAGCAATAGCTGTTTCTCACAAATTGTTTAAGCCGGTCATGAAAGAATTAGAGCAATTACCCAACTATAAAATATTTAACTTCTCAGAAATTACGAAAATTACGGCTCTGAGATGAATTATGTTTATATGTTTTAAATGTTCATATTATGAATAAATCGACAGTATTAATCGTTGACGATGAGCCGGCAAATCGGTTTCTGTTGGAGGGTTTGCTCAATGCCAATGCTTATGAAGTATTAGAGGCAGAAAGTGGAAAACAATGCTTGGATATTCTGAATGCGGAGAAACCGGATCTGATTCTTCTGGATATTATGATGCCCAAGATGACGGGAATTGAAGTTCTCGATGAGTTAAATAAATCGGAAGAACTTAAAAGAATACCGGTATTAATGGTTTCAGCAAAAACAGCAACAACAGATATACAGGAAGCCCTGGATAAAGGTGCCATTGATTATATCAGGAAACCATTTGATGAAATGGAACTCCTGGCCAGGATAAAGGTGGGGATAAGGTTGAAAAGAAACGAAGATCATTTGCACGATTTAATCGGGCAAAAGGATGATTTTGTTCAAATTATTTCGCACGATCTTCGTTCACCTTTTGCAGCGATCAATGGCTTTGCCGAACTCCTTATTAAGGATGAGAACCTGACAGTTGATCAGAAAGAATCACTGAATTATATCATTGAATCGGTAACATACAGCAATGAATATTTCAACAAACTATTGAGTTGGACCATGCTTGAATTTCATGATCTTGAACTATCGATATCAGAAATTAATATAGCAGGTTTAATCGACAATATTTTCAGGATATTAGTGAAGAAAGCCGATGAAAAGAATCTTAGTCTGATAAATGACGTAAGTAAGGATTTAACGATAGAGGCCGATGTGACTTTTTTCAGACAGGTGATCATGAATATTATTAACAATGCAATTAAATACACTCAAATAAATGGTACGGTCAGGTGCTATAATACAGAAGGTGATCATTCACTTGAGATTATTATATCCGACGATGGAGTAGGTATGCCTGAAAATTTAAGCCCGGAGGTATTATTTTCCGGAAAGTTAAACAAGTCGCAAAGGGGGACAAAGGGTGAAAAGGGGACCGGTATAGGCTTAACGATATGCAAGAAAATACTGGATGCTCATAAATTTGGAATTACTTTCAGAAGGAAGAAGGATAAAGGAACTGACTTTGTGATTACGATTAATTCTTAATACAATTTGAGTTCTGTTATTTAATTTTTTAATTATAACTACTTAATGAAGAAATGGACCAGGAGGATCATCCACGAAA
>CAZMVE010000005.1:0-4330 GCA_964569585.1 uncultured Bacteroidales bacterium
CAGAGCACGGAGGGATAAAAGTCCGCTTTAGCGGAATGGCACTATAACGTTCCTGCAATATGAAAAGTTGGGGAGTGCGAGCTGCGTTCCTGTCTACCGTTACCGAAAGTTGGCGCGGGGCACCAACTTTGAAATACCACTTTGACCTCAATTTTTTATATTGCATGTTAGTTTTTAGTGCGTTTCTACCTTGATCATCTTTTTAATTTCTGTCCCAGA
Organism: uncultured Bacteroidales bacterium; assembly: GCA_964569585.1. Lineage (GTDB taxonomy): Bacteria > Bacteroidota > Bacteroidia > Bacteroidales > UBA10428 > UBA10428. The sequence goes on from CAZMVE010000005.1 coordinate 220, forward strand.
AGCCTTAGTAATCCTTATAAAATAAACATCAGGGATTAGAAAACCCAAATCTATTGACTTATATTCATTATTGATCAGTAGTGTCTTTTGATAAAGAATTATTCCACTTAGGTTAAGTATCTCAATACTTGTTTTTTCAAATTGCGAATTAGAATTTTTAATAAGAATGTATCTATCAAATGGATTAGGATAAAATGAAATATCTGGATTGTAATTTGGATTGATATATGTCTCAATTTGGGGTCTTACCTCTATTGTATAGATAAGATTTGAGTTTGTTGAGCATATTGGCTTCTCTCGTTCAGCTAATATAGAAACATAGTGTGATCCGGTATCAGCGATTGATGGTATCCCTGTTAGGTATATTCTATTTAACTCAGAATTATCAGAGGATAGCCAATTTGGAAGGGAATCAGCAGTTAGGATTGTATTTCCATTACAGTCATTTGCCTCAATATAGCAAGTGTATTCTTCATTCACATTTATCTCAGTGATCGGTTCTGTAATTATCGAAGGTCCACAGTTTAGACACAATATACTAATGTTAAATTCTTGAGATACTGTATCCTTGCCATCGCTTACTGATATTATCACGGGATTAGAGTCATAATACTTATCAGGACTGCCAACCAATCTAGCAGTATCATTTCCTAAATCAGTGAAAGTTAACCAATCTGGTTTCTCAACTACAAAATAATAAAGTGAATCTTCACTATCAGGATCAACTGATACCAGTTGGTAGGAGTAATAATCAAATTCTTCAAGGTACTCTATCGGTTCGGTTATGAAATAAGGTATCTCATTTCCGAAAACTCCTTGAGTCAGAAAAATCATTAGAGATATATGGATGAGTCTTCTCATGTGTGCTGCAGTTTACGCATTAAAACTAACTCGTCTATATACCTATACTTTGTTGGTTTATCCTTCCACCTGGGTATGTAAAACTCAAGTTTGTTAATCTTTATTATCACAAACAAATTACAACTTTCTTACTAAAAATCAAAGAATCAGAATCATTACCTTCCGGCCTGCCCTCGTAGTCATTGCTTATGTCCTCCAGTACTTCCGGGATGCCTATCATAGTCATTACTTATATCCTCCAGTGCATCCGGGATGTCTATCATAGTCATTGCTTCAAACCAGGAGTTCATTTCCTCGCTCCGGGTCTTCAATTCTTCATCAATAGAACAGATTTCAACTGCAGACCATCTGCTGCAACTGAATTTTCTTTGTAACTTGCAGGAACTGTTTTGATGGCATCAATCTTTAATACCAGACACATGAACAAAAAATTTATCACACCTACCATAGTAATTGTGGCTGTTGTCGTAGCCGTTTGGCTGTACGATGCTCCGCGGCAGGAATACAAAAAAATTCACGGCGATATACAGGGCACTACCTATAATATAACCTACGAGTACCGCCGCAACAGGGATCTGAAACCCGACATCGAAAAGGTACTCTCCGATTTCGACCTGTCGTTGTCCACTTATTTGCCGCAGTCCCTGATTTCCCGTATCAACCGGAACGATCCCACCGTCGGGGCCGATGAAAAATTCATGAAAGTCTTTGAAGTAGCCCGTGAGGTGTATGAAAAAAGCGGGGGTCTTTTCGATATTACCGTAGCCCCGGTGGTCAATGCCTGGGGTTTCGGTTTCACTCCCGGCGCCGATGTCGACAGTGTCCTGATCGACAGCCTGCTCCAGTTTGTGGGAATGGATAAGGTGCGCCTCGAAGGCCGGCAGGTCATTAAGAACGATCCCCGCATCATGTTCGATGTCAATGCCATTGCACAGGGTTATTCGGTGGATGTGGTGGCTGCCTTTCTCGATGATAAAAAGATAGAGAACTATATGGTTGAGATTGGGGGAGAGCTGAAATGCAAGGGAAAAAATCCCAAAGGCGAAGACTGGAAGATCGGGGTCGACCGTCCAGAGGAAGGAAACATCGTGGCGGGAGCCAACCTGCAGGCTGTGCTGGCAGTTAAAACCAAATCGCTGGCTACCTCGGGCAACTACCGGAAGTTCTACGAAAAAGACGGAATTAAGTATGCCCACAGCATCAATCCAATAACCGGATACCCGGTCATGAGCCGTCTGTTAAGCGTCACTATTCTGGCTGATGAATGCATTACCGCCGATGCTTATGCCACGGCTTTCATGGTCATGGGACTAGAGGAAAGCATTCGCTACCTCGAAGATCAGGACGAACTGGAAGCCTACCTGGTATTTAACGATGAGGAAGGAAATTCCAGGGTGTATGCTACTCCGGGGATGAAGGATCATATTATCGAACAGAGGAAGTAGGAGGGAAGAAGTATGGAGTTAAAAGTTCCGGAGTTTATAGTTCAGAGATTACCTTTTTATAAATTGAGTTGATAGATTTATCTAAACTCTGATTAAATATGCTGAAAAATCCGATGGTTTAAATTCGATACTCCATTTTCTCCATAAAAGTACTTTCATAGGCGGCGGCGTTTTTTGATTACTTTTTTTCGCTGATGAAAAAAAGTAATTTGATAAGAAGTTTAAAAAATTACTTTGTCTTTAAAATTCTAATTTGGTATGTGAAATTCTTCGAAAAATTACGATTTGCATAATTTTTCATTCTTCATTATTAATCCTTCATTCTCTTCCCGCATTCGCAGTGGAATTCGTTTTCCTCATGAGTTGATGAACAACAACTGCCTGACGGGAGGGTGGCTTTTTTATCGAAAAAGAGTTTGATACCAAATCCCATTCCGGCAATAATCAGTAAAACAATCGATATAAGTATGACTTTAAAGATCATGACTGAGTGATTTATTGTATAACAAACGGACTAGCGTAAAGTTTCAGGAAAGGCGGTTTATGTCGATCTTTAATTCCGAAGGATGTATTTTGGGTTTCCTGTTGCGTTTCATCCGGTTCCACCGTTTCCGTTCGTCGCATTTGGCACAGGTTATACCCAATTCACACATATTCCGGTTATGGCCTACTTTGGTTTCCGGGAATTTTCCCCCGCGCCGGAAGAAGATCCGGACCCCCAGTGCAATAAAAGCGATGGTAACCAGTATGGCTGCCAGGATAAATATTTTCATGAGGCAAAATTAGTAAAACATCATTAATGTGTAATTGTTACCGCCTAAAATTCCAAAGGAATTTGTACTTTGAACTTTGTACTTTCAACTCTGAACTTCGAACTTTGATCTTTGATCTTTGTACTTTCATCTTTGTACTTTGAACTTTGCTATTTCCTTCCTGCAAAAACCAATCTCCATTTAATCTGTTAGTATTTTTTGTACTTGTGGATGGTGTGTAATACTTTTGATTAAAAATCAGGAAAATGCCAAAAGATCAGGTAGGGTTGACTTATTCGCTCTCATTTACGGATTTCAGGAAAGAAGTGCTGCACGATTATTTACTGGCCAACCAGAGCCGGCAACTGAGTATATTGGGCCGGAAAGAAGTACTCACCGGGAAGGCCAAGTTCGGTATTTTTGGAGATGGAAAGGAAGTGGCCCAGATTGCCATGGCCAAGACATTCCGCAAGGGCGACTGGCGCTCGGGCTACTATCGCGATCAGACTTTTATGCTGGCCACCGGCATGTTCTCCCTACAGGAGTTTTTTACCCAGCTCTATGGAGTTACCGATTCCAATCTCAATCCTTCCAACAGCGGAAGGTCGTTCAACAATCATTTTTCGACCCGGAATATCGATGAGGAAGGCGAATGGGTGGATCTTATGGAACAGCCGAATTCCTCGTCCGATATTTCACCTACCGGGGGACAAATGCCTAGGTTGCTAGGTCTGGGGCTTGCCTCAAAATTATTCAGAGAGAATAAGGAATTGCACTCATACAAGCAACTCACACATAAAGGTAACGAGGTGGCATTCGGCACCATCGGTGATTCCAGCACCTCTGAAGGGCATTTTTTTGAAGTAATGAATGCAGCTGCTGTAAAGCAGGTACCCATTGCCGTAGCCGTGTGGGACGACGGATATGGCATTTCGGTCGAGAAGAGATTTCAGACGGTAAAATCGTCTATATCGGAGGCCCTTAGGGGATTCGAGAAACAAAACGGAACCAATGGCATACTCATATACCGGTGGAAAGGCTGGGACTATGCGG
>CAZMVE010000005.1:4430-16184 GCA_964569585.1 uncultured Bacteroidales bacterium
CAAAACGGAACCAATGGCATACTCATATACCGGTGGAAAGGCTGGGACTATGCGGGCCTGTGTAAAATATTCGCTGAGGGAGTCGACCGTTGCCGGAAGGAGCACGTACCTGTTCTGTTTCATATCGACGAATTAACCCAGCCGCAGGGTCATTCCACATCGGGTTCGCATGAACGTTATAAACCAGCTGAACGGCTGAAATGGGAAGAGGAATATGATTGCATCAGAAAGATGAGGGAGTGGATCATAGGCCGGCAGATCGCATCAGCTGAGGAGCTGGATAGCATGGAAGCAAAAGCACTCCGCGATGTACAAAAAGCCCGCGACGAGGCATGGAAGCTCTATCAGGAACCCATCCGGGCCGAAAGGCAGGAACTTCTCAATATCATAGAGGAACGGGGCTGTATGTGCAAAAAGGACCGGATAGATAAAGTGGCTATTGTTGCAAAAAACCTGAAGAGTATAAAGGCCCCGATACGGAAAGATATAATTTCAGGAGCAAAGAAGATATTGCGCTATATCTGTACCGATTGTCCGAAACGTGAGGAGTTGCAGAAGAGTCTGTCCGTATGGTTCGATCGGCGATTTGTCGATAAATATGAAAAGTTTAATGCCTTCCTGTATCTTGAGAACAAGTACTCTGCACTTAATGTTGAAGGTATCAGGCCCGTTTACTCTGAAAATCCCCAAGAGGTTACGGGACGTGATATCCTGCAGCAGAATTTCGATAAATTATTCGAAAAATATCCCCTGCTGGTGGCATTTGGCGAGGATGTGGGTAAGATAGGGGGTGTTAACCAGACTTATGCCGGTTTGCAGGAAAAATACGGCGAACACAGGGTATTCGATACCGGCATACGCGAAACTTCTATAATCGGTAAAGGGATTGGTTTGGCACTCAGGGGATTTCGTCCTGTTGCCGAGATACAATATTTCGATTATTTACTTTTCACCCTGCAAACCATCAGCGACGACCTGGCAACGACGCACTGGCGCACAGCAGGCCGGCAAGCTGTACCGCTTATTATCAGTACAAGGGGGCACCGTTTCGAGGGTATCTGGCATGCAGGTTCTCCCCTGAGCATGGTCATTAACTCCATCAGGGGAGTTTATGTTTGTGTACCCAGGAATATGACACAGGCTGCAGGATTCTATAATACCCTGCTCAAAGGGAAAGATCCCGCATTAGTCATTGAGCCCCTTATAGGTTACCGGTTAAAGGAATATATGCCGGAGAATATAGGGGAGTACCAGGTACCGCTGGGCGAACCTGAAATATTGAGCGAAGGAACCGATGTGACACTGGTAACCTATGGTTCGTGTGTACGCATTGCCGAGGATGCTGTAAAACAACTGAGAGAATTTAATATCAGCGTGGAACTGATCGACGTGCAGACTTTATTGCCATTCGACATCAGCGACAGCATTGTTGAGTCGGTCAGAAAAACCAACCGGGTAGTCTTTTTCGACGAGGATGTTCCGGGAGGGGCAACCGCCTTTATGATGCAGAAAGTACTGGAAGAGCAGAAAGCTTACAAGTACCTCGATGCCGAACTACGAACCCTGACAGGTATGGAACACCGGCCGGCCTATGCTACCGATGGCGATTATTTTTCCAATCCGAATGCCGAAAATGTTTTCGATACCATTTATGAAATGATGCACGAGGCAAAACCGGGGAAATATCCGGAGTTGTACTAAACAGATTTTTGAACTTGGTTTTATAGTTAATTATTGGAAATCAATAATTTATCAAGTGTGCGCTGAAAACCTGAATCGAAATTAATAATAACTCCATTGCCATCTATTAAATATCCATGAGGTAAACCAGTTGTTTTGTAATCAGAGGCTACCGGGGAATCAAAGCCTTTTAAATCGGAGACATTAACAAAGCATTGCATGCTGTCTTCTTCAATGGTATTGAGCCATCGTTCACGGTTTGTATCAAGTGATATTGAAAAAACCTGGAATCCCTTTCCATTTATAAATTCTTCATCTTTATATTTTTCGTATAAAGGTTTCAGATTCTTGCTGACTATTCTGCACCCTTTACACCATGAAGCCCAAAAATCGATATAAACCATTTTCCCCCTGAGTGAGGATAATGTAACCTGTTCTCCTTACGGGTTTGTTAATACTATTTCCGGGGCTATATTTCCATTCTTTACTCCTGCCTTTATCTTTTTATTGTTTTTGTCAGGTAATGTTACAGAAGTAAACACCAGTATAGTAATATTCAGGACTATCAATAAACTTAATTTTTTATTCATTTTTATTTGGTTTGGATTATCTTTTTTCCTCATCATATTCCATGTGTAATTTTGATTTTGTTGCAGAAATTTTTTCGCCCCGATTGAAAAAGTATGAAAACCCTATCCCAATTATAAAATCGTTACCCTGTGAATATTCGGTTTCGGTAAAATAATCATTCCAGATCACGGTTTTATCCTTATCAGATGAGAATGGATATAAATAAAAAAGGCTTAGGCTGGCCTTGTTTTTAAATAACATTTTTTCAATATAAAAATATTCACAAGGATTATAAAAATTTAAGTATCCATAAGGATATAAAATATTATCAAAAAATTCAAATTCCATACCTGCTGTTATATCCAGCGGAAGATAGGCAATTATTTCTGTAAAAAGGGTATGCGATAACCCGTCGTGGTCAATACCCGGATAATCCCAGTAATAAAGGTTCCCGTCCAGATTTAGTTCCAGGAACAATAGGGAAGCCGAAAAGGAGAATTCCCCTCCGGCAGTTAGAATATTTGATAAGTTGTGATACTGACTTGAAAGGACTCCGTTTGTAATAGAATATTGCTTTCCTATATAGTCCCTGTATTTTTTGGTAACTGCACTAATTGAAAATGAATAGTCATCTTTTTCAGTTGAAAAGGCCAATTCAAATTTATCTGCTACTTCAGGTTTCAGATGGCTGTTGCCTGACCGGGAAGAAAGGGAATCGGCGGTAAAATAGGTGAAAGGGACTAAAAGCCGGTAGCTGGGATATAAAAGCCTGCGGTTATAGGTAAAACGGATAGTGTTGTTTTTTTTGAGGTTATAAGTGGTACTTAATGAAAGCAAGGGATATAGAAAATCATCTTCTTTTTTATGGTTTATTTTATAACCTGTATTTTCAATTCTTGCCCCGGTCTGTGCAGAAAACTTATTCTTTCGGAATACTATGTTGGCAAAAGCTGCCTGGCGAATATCGCTATAAGTAAAATTTTCATCTGATGCAGATGAGTTAAAGTTATTGTCAATATTTCTTATGTAAAAATGGTAGCCGGATTCAACTTTCAGGCTGTTTTTCGAGAAAAATTATTCTAACCGGGTGTCATTTGACTGCTGCCTGTTCCGGGTTTCTTCATTCCAGGCTTCGGAATAATTATTCCAGTCCTCCGTTTCACCGCTTGAATAATCATCAGTATTTGTCCTGTTTAAAAGAAACGTACTGCTACTTAACCAGATTTCATGGTTAGGATTTGTAAAACTTCTTTTATAAAAAAAGGAATAATTGTGATTACTAACTATTGAATGAGATAAGGATTTATAAAAATATTGAGTTGAAAAAGTGTCATTTGTAAAACTTTTCACTCCGTCGAGCATTTCTTCTTCCGCATCCTGGTGAAAGTATTTACAGGTAATATTGAAAAAGTTTTTCTGGTTAACGGAATAATCCATACCATAGTAAATAGAATGGAATAGTGCGCCAAAAAATTGATCTTTAACAGGATATGTATTATACCTGATTTCAGCATCATCATAAGACTCGATCCTGATGCTGCTGTCAGCATTCGTCATGTTCTGGGCTGAAAGATTATATTTTACAAAGAATCTGGATTTTTTATTTTTATAATCCAGGGCCAAAGTTCCGAAGAAAAGGGCATTTTTGTAAGTAGTTTCCAGATTGGTAACGATTTGAATGCCTTTATTTTTTTCCTCTTTGAGGATTATGTTAACAATATTATCAATGTCGGAGCTATACCGGGTTGAGGGGTTAGAAATAATTTCAATTTGTTTTATTTCAGAGGCATGAATAGTGCTAAGTTCCCTGTCACTGGTTCTTCCATCGACTAATACCAAAACATTTTCATTGCCTTTTACACGAATTGACTGGTCAATGTGTGAAACAGTGACACCGGGTATATAATTAAGTAAATCCGCTCCAGTTACTGATTTTGCAAGGCTCATAGAATCAGGAGTAAAAATTATTTTATCGACACGATAATCCAATTTGTTTTGCTCCCCCGTAACAAAAACTTCATCAAGATAAAATATGTCATTCATAAGTTGTATATCGCCTAAAGCAATTTCAACATTACCGGGGATTAGCTCTATTTTCACAGTTTTTGGCTTAAAAGTAAAACTGCTGATTCGCAGGTTATAATTGCCCGGTTTTGAATATGGAATAGAAAAATAGCCGGAAGTATCGGAAATAGCAGCGATTAATAAGGAATCATTTTCAGGATGTAATAAACAAGCAGGGGCAAATGGTATGGGAACGTTTAGTGTATTGATTATTCGACCCGTAATTTTATATGGATCGGGCACAGTTGCATATACACAATTACATAATATAAAAGAATAGACAAAAAGTGTTGTAATAGATAGTAGCTTTAATTTGCAGGGCATAGGTTAATAATATTTCCTATAAGTATTTTGTTAATATTACACGGATATGGTGGCAGTATACATAATAGTTATTCTTCCCTTTTCAAATATATTAAACATTTGTATTCAAAATAGATCATCTTATTTATAAGCTATAACGCCTTTTGTGTTTCTCCCGTCTATGGTGATAGTGAGAGGCTTTTTGAACCGGACGTGTTTTATATTTTCACTTTCGGAACAGGCTTCAAGTGAATTGAGATAATTAAGGTTTACAAAGCCATCGTTTATATGAGGTGTCAATGTGAAATAGCCCACTCCGAAACTGGTCAGATTATGGAAAAAATGGGTTCCCTGGCTGGGATCGACCTTATATTCCTCGATACCCAATTCGATCAGGAGGCGAACATTTGAAATCTGTGACCATTTAACCGGGATACCGAGCCAGGGATCGGCCGAACCCCAGCGCCCCGGTCCCATAAGTACATAACTCCTTTTCTCCTTCACCATTTCCCGGTTCAGCGATTCAATTTCGCGTGCCATATTTTTATTCTGCGACGGATTAAAGTCTTTGGTTTTAATATACACTATATCGTGGACTCCATTAATGCTACCATTTCCCATAGCTTTTTCCGAACTTAATATTAAACGTTCCTCCGAAATTTTGCTCATATCGATATTGCATTGTCCATAATGCGTAACAATAGGGCGGACCTGGAGGTAGTTGAATATTTTAGGTTCTCCGTCGGGAGTATCGAGGTTGGCTGCAAATTCAATTTCTACGGGATGGTTCAATGCATCGCTGCTGATGGTAAGAAGATCGTTGATTATATCCGCCAGTGGAAAAGTATTATGGTTGAGTACATTTGAGAAGGTGATTATCTTTTTACCCTCATAGAGCAAACCGTCACGAATTACCTGGTTATTCAGATCGTATGTTGAAGCAGCAAAAGTGAAAGAGCGATCTTTTTCCGCTTCTTTAACAGGTATATAAAGCATATTGATTTTATCGTCTGCCGAAGGTTTGTAACTTTCAGGATCCATGTCGATGGCATAAAAATATTTCTGGGTATTCTTTAATGCCTGACCAGGTGAAGAGAGTTGAATAATATTGCGGGGATATTTTGGAGAAAATCGTAAGGAAATTCCTCCTTCGACAATCTGCTTTCCAAGCCCGTATGCCAGATTCACTATCCCTTCCCGGGTTTTTTCCTTGCCCACAGGATAATAATTTAACGAACGCGCAACGCCCGAAAGCGTAGGATAGAAGCGGCCGTTATAATCATTGCCACAAACCGTTTGAATAATTATTCCCATTTTTTCCTCATCAATGAGGTTCTGCGTAGCCATCAGGTACGATTTGCTCTCCTGGAAAAACACCGAGGCATAAACACTTTTTATGGCCTGCTCAAGTTTCAGTAAAGCAACTGCCGGATCACTGACAGGAGGTATCATATACGTATTATAAATACCTGCAAAGGGCTGCAACAAAGAATCCTCAAGCTTACTCGACGACCGGACGGCAATAGGATTCTGTGCAATACGGGCGATACTGAAAAGATCGTCTTTTATCTTTTGAGGAAAATCGGCTTGAATGAAGTGATTCAGGATTTCCTGATCATCACTGGTCGATAAGGCTTTTGCATACAGGTCATTACTAGTCATGAAGTCATCGAAAATATCAGTACTTAACACAACGGTAGGTGGTACGGAAATAATAATTCCCGGATATTTGTTGATCAGGTTTTCTTTCTTCAGCGCCGAGGATATAAAAGCCAGTCCTCGTGCTTTACCGCCAAGGCTTCCTTGTCCGATTCGTGAAAAGAGAAGATAATCGTCGAATTTACTCCGGTTAAATTCAGCGATAACGCCGCGCGCTTTGCTTACTCTGAAATCGGCTATGCTGTTATAAATAAAATTCCGTACCTCATCGGGATCTGAGAAATCGTCGTACCTGCTCTCCTTAAATCGTTTTGCTATGGGGAAGAGTGCCCTGGCATTCAGCCATTTCGAAAAATCATCCCGGCGTGTATGGTATTCCAGGATGTCGTCCGGAACAGAAAGGATCAGTTCCTGTAGCGATTTCAGGTCATGGGCTATAAAAGCCTCCTTCCGGGTTTTAGGATCGATGAAAACGAATTCACCGAAGCCAAAATTCTTAAAAATATATTCTTTAAGTTCGTTAAGCAGGTTTTTCGAGTATTTATTCAAAAAACCAGTTTTTAGCTTTTTGGCCAGTTCTATATTCGACGCATCGGACGATTGTAGCAGGAAGGGAATATTAGGATCATCTTTTTTTACCAGTTTACAGAAATTAAGTCCTGCTTTAGCAATAGTATCTCTGCGATCGGGTGTTATCTTATAGCTGACATCCGAAATAATGCCGAGAATATGTCCCTTGTATTTCTTATAACATGCAACAGCTTCCTGATAGTCTTTTGCCACGAGTATTTTAGGGCGTCCCCGCCGGCGCAACATCTGCTGATGTTCGTTCAATGCTTCTTTAACAAATTCTTTCGATTGTTCCAGAATGATCCGGTATAACAGTGGCAGATACGAAGAAATATACCGTACCGAATCTTCGACAAGGAGTATTGACTGTACTCCTATGGCAAGAATATCGTTTTCAGCATTCATGGAATCCTCAATAAGCTTGATAATAGCCAGAAAAATGTCAGGATTTCCCAGCCAGCTAAAAACATAATCGACCGCTGACAGGTCTTCTTTTTCAAGCTGAAGCGACACTTCACGTGAGAAGTGGGTAAGGACAACAACAGGAATTCCCGGATTAAGCTGTTTGACTTGTTTTGCTAGATGAAAAGCGTTGGTATCGCCTGTACTTAGCATCTCAATAACCAGGTCGATACTTTCCTGTTTCAGAATATGAAAGGCTTTTTTGGCTGAGCTGGCGTGAATAAATATAGGCGGATAACGCAGACTTAATGAAACGTATTCATTAAAAATATGTTCGTCGATCCGCCCGTCCGACTCCAGCATATAGAAATCGTACTGGCTGCTGATTACCAGTACTTTTCGTATCCTTTTCTGCATGAGCAGGCTGAAGGATGTGTCGACTGAATATGGAGGGTGACTATTATCGGGTTGACCGGTCATTTCTCAGGAGCTAATCGATTCGAAAAGTGTGTCCACTTTTTAAAAGATCATTGACACTTTTAATCTTTGATCTTTTCTTTGCTTCCTTAATTTGTTTATTGAGCATACACTCATATACATCCGTTTTCCATTCTCTGATGATTCCCATAGCTACGGGATAGTCGGGAAGTGTCATTCTTGAAAGCATGTAGTGTCGTGTATCATCCGGGTTATGAGCATTATGAATGAGTATATCCTCTTTCCTTACTCCATTTTCACCAATTTTAGTCACAATAAACTTCGAACCACTCTGTACGAGACCTTTATCACGGTTTTTTCCAAAAATCATTGGCTTTCCGTGCTCAAGGTAAATCTGGTGATCTTCTCTAACATCTTTACCGGTTATATCGGCATGTACCTTGTTATTAAAAATGACACAATTCTGCAGGACTTCTATCAGTGAAGTTCCCTTATGTTTGGCAGCATTAATAAATACCTCTGTCATCATTTTAGGATCAGTATCGACAACACGTGCATAAAAAGTTCCCTGAGCTCCCATTGCCAGTTCACCCGGTAAAAAAGGAGGTTCTATTGTACCATCGGGTGAGGTTTTGGTGATACTTCCAAGTGGAGTAGTTGGAGAATACTGACCCTTGGTTAATCCGTATATTTTATTGTTGAATAAAATGATATTAACATTAATATTGCGCCGAAGAATGTGGATGAAGTGATTACCTCCGATAGCCATAGAATCGCCGTCGCCGGTAATGATCCAGACACTGAGATCGGAATTGGCAAGTTTAATCCCCGAGGCTATTGCCGGGGCTCTTCCATGAAGGCTGTGAAAACCATAGGTATTGATATAATACGGAAAGCGGCTTGAACATCCGATTCCCGATACGAAAACAATTTTTTCCTTTGGTACTCCGATCTCAGGCAATGCTTTTTTAATTGCCGATAGTACGGCATGTCCTCCACATCCGGGACACCATTTAACCTCTGAATCGAGGTTAAAGTCCGCTGGTGAAATAATAGGTGCTGCAGTCTCAAAAGCCATAACTAAATCTCCTCCAGAATTTCTTTGAATTTGTTTTTCAGCTCCGATACCATAAATGGTAAGCCTTGTACTTTATTGTATTGTAAATAATCGAATTGTGAATGTTTTGAGCGTATGTAAGTGGCAAACTGCCCCATATTTAGCTCGCATACTATCCGTTTCTTAAAGCCTTTAAGTATTTCCCTTGTGTTTTTTGGTAATGGATTTATATAGTTAAATTGTACCAGCGATATACTCATGCCTTCATTCTGGAGTTCTTTTACGGCAGTATACAAAGAACCGTAAGTGCCTCCCCATCCTATAACAAGAAGATTCCCTCGTTTTTTCCCGATGATTTCCTGTTCGGGAATGTAATTTGTTATCCGCTCCACTTTTTCAGCGCGGGTGAGCACCATAATTTCGTGGTTTATAGGATCGTGTGATACTTCGCCGGTTACATCGGCTTTTTCCAGACTTCCAACCCTGTGCCGTAATCCTGCCTGACCGGGAACGGCCCAGTACCGCGAGAGTCTCTCCGGATTGCGGTTATAGGGTAAATATAAAGGATCATTATCCTTAACCATTGGCGGCTCGATAGCCTCCAGATTATTTGTATCGGGAATAGGCCAGAGTTCTGAACCGTTTGCCAGAAAACTATCGGTAAGTAAAATAACCGGAGTCATATGTTCGATAGCAATTTTGGCTGCCTGATAGGCGAAGAGAAAACAGCTGGCAGGCGTTGAAGCAGCCAGTACAACACATGGGCTTTCCCCGTTTCGTCCGTACAATGCCTGAAGAAGATCGCCCTGCTCTGTTTTCGTAGGAAGGCCCGTTGAGGGTCCACCGCGCTGAACATTGATCACAACAAGTGGCAACTCGATAATTACTGCCAGACCTATGGCCTCACTCTTTAGGGCAAGGCCCGGACCGGAAGTAGAAGTTACTCCCAACCGACCGGCATAAGAAGCTCCGATAGCTGAGGTTATACCTGCAATTTCATCTTCAGCCTGGAAAGTAATAGCGTTGAGATGTTTCATTAATGCAAGTTCCTGCAGGATCTCAGAAGCCGGAGTGATAGGATATGAACCCAGAAATAATTTCCGTCCTGATTTTTCGGAGGCTGCCAGTAAACCCCAGGCAGTAGCCTGATTACCATTAATATTGCGGAAAAGACCTTTACCCTTTAAAGCAGGATTTACCTGGAAAGTAACTGCCATTGCTTCGATTGTCTCGGCATAATTATACCCGGCATGCAAAACGGCAATATTGGCTTTTTTAAGTGCGGGTTTACTTTTAAATTTTTCCTTCAGAAATGTTTCTCCTGTTCTGAGCTCACGATTAAAGAGCCAATAAAGCATGCCTGCTACAAACTGGTTGCGCATTTTATCTGCAAGATGAAAATCAGTTTCGAATCTCTTCACCGTATCCCTTGTCAGGCTGGTGATAGGTGCCTTGATAACGTTATAATCCTCAAGAATGCCTTCATATAAAGGGTCTTCAATGTATCCGGCTTTCTTGTAATGCTTATTATCGAAATTATCTATATCAATTATAAGAGTTGCTCCACTTTTAAGCCAGCGAAGATTGGCTTTCAAAGCTGCAGGGTTCATGGCCACCAGGACATCAGCTTTATCACCGGGAGTTTGAATTTTTTTCTGTCCTATATGAACCTGGAAACCTGATACTCCTGAAATAGTACCCTCAGGTGCCCTGATCTCGGCAGGATAATCTGGAAATGTCGACAGATCGTTTCCTACAAAGGCAGAAGTTTCGGAAAACTGACTGCCGGTGAGTTGCATTCCGTCACCTGAATCGCCTGCAAACTTGACTACAACTTCTTCAAGTTCAATAATTTTCTTATCTTTTTTTACTACCATGGGAGTTAAATTGATAATCCCGAACCCAGTATGATTAAGATACTCTTTTCGGCCTGACAATGTTAGAAAATCCTTTATTAATTGTAAACAAATAACAGTCAAAAAAGATTATAACATGATGAATATCATACTTATGAAGATCTATCAGAACTGAATCAGTCAGTAAAGAAAATATCCTTACTATAAATATTGAAAAGTAGGTTGATATTAATTATCGGAATGCTCAAGTCCTTCATTTAGAAATTCAAGGAATCCTTCAACATCAGGGCTGTATGTGTAATATTCTTTCAAAGTAAGAACATTTCCCTGTGCATCAACAATAGCATACAGCGGTAAGGCATTTGACCTGAATTTAGTAATTTGCAGGTCATTAAATTTTTTTCCGATCGTGTTTTTAACTTTTCCGTCGATTGAAGAGGTGAACCATTCGTTCTCAGGAAGTTTTGTTCGGTCATCGGTATAAAGTACAGCTATAATGAAGTCATTTTTCAGTTTATTCAAAACACGAGGGTCAGACCAGACTTCGGCGTACATTTTTTTGCAGTTCTTACACGAATGACCTGCAAAATCGAGCAATACAGGTTTATTTACTTGTTGTGCACACGTCAGGGCCTCTTCATAATCGAAATATCCTTTCAATCCCAGTGGTAAATCAAAGATATCGGAATATTTAGGAGTCGAATCACAAACATTGACAGAGAATTCAGAAAGCTTGTTTTCTGATGAAGGTATAGCTTGTCTGTTGGAGTAAAAAACGCTCTGACTATCCGGGGGTGGGAGGAAGGGAGAAATGCTTTTAAGGGGAGCCCCGAATAATCCAGTAAATAGATAAATCGAAAAACTAAATGATGCTATAGTCAATAGGAGTCGTAAAACGGAAATGGACTCGACAGGAGTATCGTGTGGAAATTTAATTTTACCCATTAAGTAAAATCCCAAAAGATAAAATATGGCAATACTTACCGAGAGAATTACTTCGCGGGAAACAAAACTTAAGCGTAAATTACCGATAAATACCAGTGAAAAGGCCAGCAAAATAAACGCAAAGAATACTTTAACCGAATTTAACCAACCCCCTGATTTGGGCAATTTCTTTAAAAATCCGGGAAATATTGCCATTAAAGTAAATGGTAA
>CAZMVE010000005.1:16284-57717 GCA_964569585.1 uncultured Bacteroidales bacterium
ATTTGGGCAATTTCTTTAAAAATCCGGGAAATATTGCCATTAAAGTAAATGGTAAAGCAAATGAGATAGAAAAGCCCAGCATGCCGACAACAGGTTTGATAATTTCACCTTGCAATGCAGATCCTAAAACTACGCCTACTATGGGACCCGTGCATGAAAAACTGATTATAACGGTTGCAAGGGCCAAGAAGAAAGGGCCTAGAAAGCCTCCCTTATCTGCTTGCTGATCAATTTTGTTAGACAAACTTCCAGGCAGGGTAATTTCGAACATGCCAAAAAACGAGAAAGCCAGCGCAAGGAATATAAGAAAGAAGATTATATTAGGTAACCAGTGTGAAGATACCAGCCTTACAAGGTCAATTTTCAAAATGCCTACCAGCAATCCAACGAGGGTATAGATCACTACAATGGAAAATCCAAATAGTAAACCGTTCGCAATGGCTTTCGATCGTGAAACATCGCGCATGAAGAATGATACGGTAAGGGGGATAATAGGATATACACAAGGTGTCAACAGGGCTCCAAATCCGGCAATGAGTGCAAGCAGAAATAGACCGAGCAGGGATCTGTCATTCTTTTCACCGGTTCCATTATCACTTTCCTGAACGAAATCAGATGATACTGTATCGGTTGGAAAACCGGAGATTGTGCCGGAAATACTATCTTGCAGAGAAGCAGATTCAGATGGTATCCCAATCGTTCTGGTTTCGAAAGTTGATGATACGCTACTAGGGGCATCTTTTTCGTCAGAGGTTTTAATTGACTCTGTCTGCTTTTTTACTGATTTTTCATCAAAAGTGAAAACAAATTCTACTTCTTTAGGAGGCAGGCATCGGGAATCGTCGCATGCCATAAATTCAACACTTCCTTCAATATTGATTTGTTTTCCTGAGGGTATTTCAACCTTACGTATAAAGGCTATCTGCTCACTAAAAAGCTCGACATCCATTTCGAATGTTGGATCGTATTTAATTTCTGGGTTTTTCCCCGGTGTAATTTCATTAAGGTATTTCACATCTGATGAAGGCGAGAACAGAAAGGAGGTAGGAATGGGTCCATTTTCCGGAATATTCATGCCATACATGTGCCACCCCTTATCAATAGTAGCACTGAATTTAAGTTCGTATACATTTTGCCTGACAATTTCCGACGAAAACTTCCATTTTACAGGATTGAGGACCTGGCTATAGGAGTAACATAAAGAAATAAAAATTAACACTAAAATGATCGATACTTTCTTCATGAGTAATTTTTCTTTTAAAGATATTAAAAAAGACAGGCTAATCAGATGTTAAAACATAGATATCTTGTTTTGCGAAATACTACCTGTTTGTGGTACTTTGTCGCAGAGTCAGGCAAATGCTTACAATAGCAATAATAAATAATAGATCAGATTATTAGAAGGAAATGGAAAACTTAAGGTTGAAGGGCTTAGTGATGTATCTCACGACCACTCTCTTCAAAGAAGCGATACTCCAGAAAATCGTAAGAACTGACCGGCACAACATTAATAGTACATTTGAATTCTTTTTTCCACTTTCTGGTTTGAGAGTTTAGCCACCCTCTGGTAATAAATGCTGCTATGAAAGGGTGTATCCGTAAGGTGATCTTTTTTAACTTCGTTTTGGTAAGTATTTCGCTCAGTGTACTTTCAATTCTGTCGATTTGCAGGATACTGGGAGAGATTTCTCCGGTACCTGAGCAGGTTGGGCATTTTTCACGTGTATTGATTTCCATTTCGGGTCTGACACGCTGGCGCGTAATTTGCATCAGGCCAAACCTACTTAAAGGAAGTATACTGTGTTTTGTACGGTCTTCTTCCATAACCTGTTTCATCCGTTCAAACACTTTGTTCTTGTTATCCTGCGAATGCATATCGATAAAATCGATTACAATAATTCCACCCATATCCCTAAGCCGGAGCTGACGGGCAATTTCATCGACGGCAGCCATATTTACTTCAAGTGCATTGGTTTCCTGGTTATTCACCGATTTAGCCCGGTTTCCACTATTGACATCAATTACATGTAAAGCTTCGGTATGCTCAATAATAAGATAAGCGCCGCTTTTAAACGATACGGTTTTTCCGAAGGAAGCCTTGATTTGTTTTTCTATGCTAAATTTTTCAAAGATGGGAGTCGAACCCGAATAGAAGCTGACTATTTTTTCTTTTTCCGGGGCAATGGTACTAATATAATCCCGGATCTCCTTATATACATTTTCATCGTTAACATGAATATTATTGAAGGAAACACTTAGTATATCGCGTAGAATTGCAGATGTTCGGTTCAACTCACTGATTATAAGGGCAGGAGGAGTTGTACCTCTTAAACGATCGAATGCCGATTCCCATTTTCTGACAAGCGATCGGAGTTCTTCATCCAGCACTTTAACCATTTTGTTTTCTGCAACTGTACGTACAATTATTCCATAATTGTTAGGGCGAATACTCTGCATTAAAGTGCGTAAACGCTTGCGTTCTTCCTCCGATTTTATTTTCTGCGAAACGGATACTTTATCGTTGAAGGGCATTAAAACCATATTACGCCCGGCAAGTGCTATTTCGGAAGTGAGTCGTGGTCCTTTGGTCGAGATGGGTTCCTTTGCAATTTGTACCAGAATATATTTTCCGGTAGCAAGTACATTTCCAATTTTCCCGTTTTTATCAATATCCTTTTCACGCCTTAACTTTTGCATGGATAATGATTTGCCTTTACGATAAAGGGCAGCGTCGAGGAATTTCTGAAGTGAACGGAATTGAGGACCAAGATCGAGATAATGAAGGAAAGCATCCTTTTCATATCCGACATCGACAAATGCAGCATTGAGTCCGGGCATTATCTTCCGGATTCGCCCCAAATAAATATCGCCAACTGAAAATTTAGGATTACTTTTCTCTTTGCTTAATTCAACAAGCTTTTTGTTTTCGAGCAGGGCGATATCAATTTCATAAGAAGCTGCATCAATAATAAGTTCTTTTGTCACTAGTACTATCTATTACGAAGAAATCTAACAGTGATGAAGCTGACTCATAAAGAAAACGATAAACCTAAAGTCAGGATGACTCTAGGTTTATCCAACAATAAGGCAAAGTAAAATAATTACTGTTATTTCTTCTTCTTGTGTCTATTTTTACGAAGTCTTTTTTTCCGCTTGTGAGTAGCCATCTTGTGCCTCTTTCTCTTCTTTCCGCTAGGCATAACTATAAGTTTTAATCCTTAAATGTTTATTACTTAATATTAGATTTCACTTTATTCACAAACGTTTTCGCAGGTTTGAATGCCGGAATAAAATGCTCTGGGATAATAATTGTTGTGTTTTTTGAAATGTTTCGAGCAGTTTTCTTTGCTCTCTTTTTTACGATAAAGCTACCAAAGCCTCTCAGGTATACGTTTTTTTCTTTGGTGAGTGAATCTTTTACGACTTCCATAAAGGCTTCAACTGTTTTTTGAACAGTAATTTTTTCAATTCCGGTGTTTTTTGAAATCTCGTTTACGATATCTGCCTTGGTCATTTTTAAAATCTTTAATTATCAGTTATTTACATTAGTATCATTCAAAATGAGTTGCAAATATAAATTATTTCTATCGATATACGAAATTCATCTATATTAAATTTGTTATTTGTTTTGAATTTATAACTACCTTACCTGATGAATGTTTCGCAACGACTTGTAAGATGGTACGATATCAACAAACGAATTTTACCGTGGCGTGAGCATTTGAATACGTATCATATCTGGTTATCGGAAATTATTTTGCAGCAGACAAGGGTGAATCAGGGCATGAATTATTATTTAAAATTTATTAAGAAATTCCCGAGTATTGAGGTTCTGGCTTCTTCATCTATTGAAGAAGTGTTAATTCTTTGGCAAGGTCTGGGATACTATACACGTGCCAGGAATCTGCATAAGGCAGCCAAAATCATTACCAATGAATATGAGGGGCAGTTCCCGAATGAATATGATTCTATCAGGCAATTACCGGGGATTGGAGATTATACAGCAGCTGCTATCGCTTCGCTGGCATTCAACAAGCCATATCCGGCTATCGATGGAAATGTATACCGTGTTTTGGCTCGTTTTTTCGGTATATATTCTCCAGTTAACCAGGCAAAATCTAAGACTGATTTTAAAAAAGCTGCTTTAGAAATTCTGGATTATAAAAATGCTGGTAAACATAATCAGGCAATAATTGAACTTGGAGCACTAATTTGTTTGCCAAGAAACCCGCAATGCACAGAATGCCCGATATCCGAAGCATGTTATGCGTTTCAGAAGCAAGTTGCTGAAGAATTACCGGTACGACAAAAAAAAATAAAAGTTATTGATAGATATTTTTACTATCTGGTTATTCGCCATAATCAGAAGCTTTATATAAAACAGAGAAAACAAAATGATATCTGGGCATTACTTTATGAATTTCCCATGATAGAAACAGATAAAATTAGTAACCTGACCAAATTGATGAATAGCGATAAATGGAAGGGAATCTTTCAATCGACAAAGCCGATAGTGAAAAAAGTTTCAAAAGAATATATTCATAAACTTACACATCGGATCCTGCATGCCTGGTTTATCGAGATTGAAATACACACACCGATTCCCATCAAAACATTATTGATAACCGAAACACAACTGGAAGAATATCCTTTTCCAAGATTAATCGGGCGTTATATAAAGGATACTGAGATAAATTAATAATATTTAAATCAGATACTTCAGATTTGAATAATTTTGTATTTTTAACACAAATAAAAAAAATCTATATGTCGGTTAATAAAGCAATTCTTGTGGGTTATGTTGGAAACGACCCTGAGATCAGATATCTCGATAGTGGAACACCAGTAGCTAATTTTAGATTAGCAACATCGGAAAGTTATACAAACCGTACGGGTGAAAAAGTAACACAAACAGAATGGCATAATATTGTTTTATGGAGGGGATTGGCTGAAGTGGCTGAAAAATATGTTAAAAAAGGAACTCAGGTATTCATCGAGGGACGAATTCGCACCCGTACATGGGACGACCGCGATGGAAATAAAAGATATACTACCGAAATAGTGGCAGATAGTTTACAATTATTGGGCAAGAAGGGGGATGCTGGATACGATTCAGGCCCTGCGCAAAATACTACTGACGAAAGTACTCCTGAAACAAAGTCGAATGACGACTTTGCCAGTGATAACGATGGTGCCGACGATTTACCTTTCTGATTGGTTAATACTGTAAAATAGTTTGGAATCAGATTTATACTACGCGTCTATTTCTCTAGGAAGTATTTCCATTGGATATTTCAATGGAGGTGTTATTGTCAGTCTTTTTATTTTGGTGATCCTTCTGGCAATTTCAGGTTTTGTTTCCGGAAGTGAAGTAGCCTATTTTTCATTAACTCCGGGCGATGTTTCTTTGCTAGAAAATAGTCGTAGCCGACTTAGTAAGTTAGCATTGAATCATTTGCAGGTACCTGATCGTTTATTGGCCACCATTCTGATAACGAATAATTTTGTTAATGTTGCCATTGTAGTTCTTTCGACTTTTATAATAAATTCAGTCATAAGTTTCTCAGGACCTGTGTGGATAAAATTCATTATCCAGGTAGTATCAGTTACCTCTTTAATTCTTTTCTGCAGTGAGATTTTTCCAAAAATATATGCTAACCGGTTCTCCATACAATTTGCCCGGTTAACTGCACCGGGGCTGAAATTTTTCAGTGCTATTTTCTGGCCAATCAGTACATTTCTTATTTATTCTACATCGATAGTTAACAAACGGCTTGCTAAACACTCAGGCAATCTTTCAATCGATGATCTGTCTGATGCACTTGAGTTGACGGAATCAGATCTTACCCAGGAAAAAAATATTCTGAAAGGGATTGTGAAGTTTAGTAATATCGACGTATGCGATATTATGCATTCCCGCGTCGATACGGTTGCAGTAGAGATTAAAACTAAATTTAGTGAATTGCTAAATGTGATAAATGAATCGGGATATTCGAGAATTCCGGTTTACGAAGAAACATTTGATCAAATCAAGGGAATCTTATATGTCAAAGATCTGATGCCATATCTTGGCAAACCGGCTAGCTTTAAGTGGCAATCATTAATTCGGTCTTCCTATTTTGTTCCTGAGAGTAAGAAAATTAATGATTTATTGAAAGAATTTCAGACCAATCGTATTCATATGGCCATAGTAGTGGATGAATATGGGGGCACTTCCGGTATTGTTACTCTTGAAGACATCCTGGAGGAGATTGTAGGAGAAATCACCGATGAATCTGATGATGAACCACCTCCCTATGAGAAAATAGATAATCATAATTTCATTTTTGAAGGTAAAATCTTGCTGAATGATTTCTATAAGATACTTGGCATTGATGATAAATTTTTCGATGCCGTTAAAGGTGAAGCTGATACTCTTGCGGGTTTAATTCTTGAACTCCGCGGTGAAATACCAGCAAAAGATGATAAATTGGCCTATAAAAATCTGGGTTTCGTTATAATTTCTGTCGATAAACGCCGGATAAAGAAGATAAAAGTAACTATTCGCTCAATTGGAAAGAAATATCATGATTATTAGGATTCGGCTTTTTTTAGGTTATTGTTCTCTTGCAGGTGTAATTTTTATGTTTAATGCTTGCAGAGAACCACTTTCACCTAAACCAAGAGCCTACTTCCGGATCGATTTTCCGGAAAAAAAATACGGGTTGTTCAGGAGTGATTGTAATTTCTCGTTCGAATACCCACTCTATGGTGAAGTTAATAGTACTGAGTTAAGAACTGCCGAACCCTGCTGGTATAACATTGATTTCAGAAATTACAAAGCTACAATTTATTTAACTTATAAACCGCTGAGCGGCGATAATCTATCCTCACATGTGGAAGATATCCGTCGGATAGTATATAAGCATAGTATCAAAGCCGATGATATAATTGAGACACGTATTAATTTACCTGAACAAACAGTTTATGGATTGTTTTATGATATAAAAGGAAATGCGGCTTCTTCGGTTAATTTCTATATTACCGACAGTACTTCAGGATTTCTTAGCGGTTCTCTATATTTTAATTTGAAGCCGAACATTGATTCTTTAGCTCCCGCAATACAATTTTTTCGGGAGGATATTGTACATTTGATCCGGTCTTTTTCATGGGAATAGAATTAATATGCCACTTATCCTTAAGGAAACATTTCAGGATGATTGTTTATTTGGTATTTGGGAAATTCAGGAGACGTATGATAAATTACTCTCGCAATTACATCTGTTTCCCGGCGAGAAAGAACGCTTAATAGGTTTTGGCAGTGATGCCCGAAAAATCGAATTTTTAAGTGTCAGAATGTTACTAAAACAATTGATAGGTAACAGCGGTCCAATTGTATATAACAACCAAAGAAAGCCATACCTGCATCAGAGCGATTACAGGATAAGTATATCACATTCCCGGACTCTTACGGCAATTATGATTAGTAAGAATAGAAAAATCGGACTCGATTTGGAGTTTATGTCGCATAAGATCTCAGAAATTCAACGTCGCTTTATTAATGAGGATGAATATATAACCGAAGATCCGGAGAAACGCAGGTATCATCTTTATATACACTGGTGTGCCAAGGAAGCACTCTATAAACTATGTGATAAACAGGATATCAGTTTTCAGAAAAATCTGACTATTGAACCCTTCGAACCCAGTGATTATGGTATCGTAATAGGTTGGGTTGACAATCAATACTGGCATGATAAATTTCAACTTAATTATTTTTCGATTAACAACTATATTGTTGTGTATTGTTGTAAAAATATTGGCTCGTGAAAGTTTTTAATATACTCAGCAAACCAGGTAAGAAGCTGGTGCTTTTAATCGATCCTGACAAATATTCAGTACACTCGCTCATTGCAACCCTATTTGCAGCCGACGAATCGAAGGTTTCTCTTATAATGGTGGGTGGCAGCTTAGTTAGCGACAGGATTGACTCGACGGTTGAAATCATTAAAAAGCACACCAACATCCCTGTTGTTCTGTTTCCCGGAAGTTTATTGCAATTAACCAATAAAGCCGATGCCGTGCTATTACTTTCTCTTATTTCCGGCAGGAATGCGGATTATCTCATAGGCAATCATGTACTTGCTGCGCCATTCCTTAAAAAATCGGGTTTGGAAATAATTCCTACCGGGTATATTTTAATGGGTGAAGGTAATGGCTCTTCAGTAGAATACATAAGTAATACAAAACCTATACCCTCTGATAAATATGACCTGGTGGTGGCAACAGCCCTGGCAGGTGAACTAATGGGTAATAGACTGATTTATCTTGAATCGGGCAGTGGCGCCGGTGTTCCTGCCCATCCCGACCTGATAAGGGAAGTTAAAAGAAATATCTCCCTTCCACTTATTGTGGGAGGAGGTATTTGTAAACCTGAACAGGTATACGATATTTCAAAAGCAGGAGCCGATATTATTGTAGTTGGGAATGCGGTAGAGAATAATATTGATGTACTTGACTCGTTCGCAAAAGCCATGAAATGATTTTTTTATCTTGATTTCTAGTTGTTTATATCTTTTTTAATTGTCTTATTTTTTTTTTATAAATTTCATTCGTGAAAATTCATAATGTAAAACGAATCGTTTGTCAATTATTAATAACGATTTGTCTATTATTATCAACATAAATATTATTTGTGACGTAATAACTAATAAATATTATAACCAAACAATCTTAATTACGCCCATAGATTCAATTGGTTAGACGGTTTTTGCCCAAGTTGGTTTAGTTAGTAGTTTTGTGGAAGCTGGGAGACACATAGTTATCTCCCGGCTTTTTTAGTATAATATTGATAGTTGAACTAAATATTGTATGTAAGAAACAAATTAGATCAAATTATCATTCAATTATCTCCAGTATTGGTTCTCCCGAAGCGGAATTCGGATAGGATATTTCAAGTAATGTACATATTGTAGGAGCGATGTCTGTAAGATTGATGGGACGTTTAATGGAATTACGGCCAATTTTCCAGCCATACCAAATTAGAGGGACACGCCGGTCGTGACCGTAGGGTACGGCAATATTCTCATTAGTTACGGGCATCTCAGCCCATCCGGTGGTGAAATTTAGTATTACATCTCCCGAACGTTTTTGATTATAACTATTTTGCATTATCGAGAATATGCCTTCTGTGAAATTTGTGGATTGCAGTGTTGTGGCAGTCATTGTATTAGAAACCCCGCTGAACTGAAGCATAAGATTTGCTACATTGGCTTGCATGTCTCCAAGATTAAGTTTAGCATCTTCAACAAGTGTTCGGTTCAGGAAAATTTGTTGGCCATGGTATTGTTTTATCCAGTCGCCCTTTCCGTAAATGTTGTTCATATAGCTCTTGAGAAGCGAAATATTACTCGGTGCATTGAAGTAGCCTGAAGGTATTTTATTTTCCTGAAGGTATTCCGGGAGGTGTCTGATACCGTGCTCGGCAGTTAATATAATCAGAACATTCTCCTTCCCCAGTGTTTTTTCAATAAAGTCGAGAAGGTGTTCTATTTCTTTATCAAGCCTTAATATCAGGTCTTCCATTTCAACAGAAAGCGGGCCGTAAAGGTTCCCTAAATATTCACTAACGGTAAAGGTGATACTTAATACGTCGGTATTTTCATCTTGTCCAAGATTTTCGTTAACGATGGCTGAGATAGCGAAATCTTTAATAAGATTGTTTCCATAAGGTGTATACCTGAGTATATCATATTTTTCTTTTCCTTTAAACTTTTTAGACAGATCTTTTAATACGTAGGGAAATACAACCTGCCCGAACATGCCTGTTTCATATTCATTATTATCGAGCAAACTGGCATTGTATTCGGAAAGAGGCAACAGGGTATTCCATTCATTTTTAAGATATATCTCGGAGAATTCTTTTGAGTTGAATTCATTAACCCAATTTGGAAGCGAATCGATATAAAAGGAACTTGAGATGAATGCGCCATTCTTGAAATTGTACCAATAGGCACAATCGGCAGTGTGACCGGTTGAGAACATAGCAGGTGCCGGATCAAGAGATATGCCTATTACTTTTGATTTGAAATTGCTGGCCAATTTTATTTCATCACAATAGGTAGTGGTCATAAGATTGACAGGAGAGTATCTGCCGTCATCAAATCTGCCTCCGACCGTATTTACCTTATCATCGTAAATATAATCGATAATCTTATCCTGAAGGTTGTTATACCATGAACGGGCAATAATACCGTGTTGGGATGGATTAGTTCCGGTTGCAATTGTAGCACATCCAATCCCGACATCGGAAAATAGGTAATTGTAGGAGGTGTTTTCGCAGTAGCTCCCACGATTAATAAGTTTCTTAAAACCGTTATCCGATAATTTATCCCAGTAGCGTGGTATATAATCGTACCGAAACTGGCTGATCTGCAATAGCATAATTAGTCGTGGTTTTTCTGAGGGTATGCGTGCTGTTTCCTGAGCCGGAATATTTAAAGAGAGTATGCAGAGAATGGTATAGAGAATAATTTTTTTATTTTTCATATATATGAGAATTCTGAGTGGTTTCTGTATGATCTGAATAAAGTCTCAATTAATGCATATATAATAATAGTAAACGGAGCTATCCATCAAGTTTTTTAAACATTGAACCGGATATGCAAAATATCTCCTTCTTCAACGATATAGTTTTTACCTTCTACCAACAATTTACCCTTGAGCTTGCATTCATGCTCAGAACCTAGTTCGATGAAGTCCTTATATTTTATCACTTCGGCCCTGATAAAACCTCGTTCAAGATCGCTGTGAATAACTCCGGCGGCTACTGGAGCAGTCATTCCTTTCTTAATAGTCCATGCTCTGATTTCTTTCGGACCTACGGTAAAAAACGATTGAAGATTAAGCAAATTGTATGCAGAACGCACCAATTTATTAACACCGGGTTCAGTTAGTCCTGAAGCTTCAAGAAATGCGTTTCTGTCTTCCAGGTTTTCAAATTCTGCAATTTCTGACTCAAGCTTCCCGGCAATAACAAGTATTTCCGTATTTTTATCGGCCAGGCATTCTTTAACTTTATTTACATAGGTATTTCCATGTAAAGCTGATGCCTCGTCGACATTACAAACGTAGAGTACGGGTTTCATGGTCAGAAGAAAAAGATCCGAAATATATTTTTCTTCATTCTCTGAAAGATCAAGGTCACGGACGTTATTAAAGTTTTCAATATAATCCTTTACACGCTTTAGTATCTCGAGACTAATTTTTGCGTCCTTGTCACCTACTTTTACCAGCTTGTCGATACGTTGCAGCTTTTTTTCAACCGACTCAATATCCTTAACCTGAAGTTCGAAATCAATAGTTTCGATATCACGAACCGGATCGACCGAGCCATCAACATGGGGCAATGAATCATCGTCGAAGCATCGTAACACATGAATCAATGCATCGGTATTACGTATATCGCCAAGGAATTTATTACCGACCCCTTCACCTTGGTTTGCTCCTTTTGTTAATCCCGGAATATCGACAATATCGACAGTGGCAGGGACAATCTTCTCAGTGGGCTGAAATTTTTCAAGTTCATACAGTCTCGGATCAGGGACTGTAACTATTCCAATATTTGACTTATTTGTACTGAAAGCGTAACTCGTTGTCTCTCCTTTTGTATTGGAAATACAGTTAAAAAGGGTTGTTTTACCCACATTTGTAATGCCAATGATTCCACACTGTAAAGCCATTTTAACGTATCTGTTTCTTCTGGCGCAAAAATACACTTAATCTTGCGTTATTTCTATAGGAATTGAAATACTTATCTACAATCCCCGGATCAGGAATAATCAAGGTATCTGGGTCATTGAAACAGATGGTATGTTCATAAAAGCCTTCGTAATTACCTGTTTATACAGGTTTATTATATTTATCTTTCTATCACATAATGTACAGGCCATTTGTACGTTATGTAACTAAACGATTAAGAAAAATGAGAGCTGTCAGGATAGTATTTTTTTCTGCAATAATTTTATTGTTACATGTTACAATACATGCCCAATATACAACGCCGCCCAAATATGTACCTCCCAATACACGAATATTGTTCATTTTTGATGCTTCGCAAAGTATGCTGGCCTTTTGGGAAAGCGACCGTAAAATTCATATAGCACGGAAAACTCTGATTAGTATCATCGACAGCCTTGAAGGCCTTGATAACGTTGAAATGGCCCTGAGAGTTTATGGTCATCAGAAACCGGTTCCTCCTCAGGATTGCAACGATACCCGTCTTGAAGTACCATTTGGTAAAGGCAATGCCTCCCAGATTCGCCAGGAGTTGAGGTTTCTTAATCCTATGGGGACAACACCGATAGCACATTCCCTTGAGCTTGGGGCAAAGGATTTTCCAGCAGATTGCAACAATTGCAGGAATATAATCATTCTGATAACCGATGGAATTGAAGCTTGTGATGGCGATCCCTGCGCAGTTTCGCTTGAGTTGCAAAGACAGGGCATTGTTCTCAAACCCTTCGTAATAGGTATTGGTATAGATGAAGGATTTCGTAAAACTTTCGAATGTATCGGGCATTATTATAATGCTGCCGATGAGGAGAGATTTTCCGAAGTTATGGAAGTCGTAATTTCACAGGCACTAAATTCAACTACAGCCCAGGTCAATTTACTGGATATTAAAGGGAATCCGACCGAAACAAATGTTAATATGACTTTCTATGATTATTTTTCCGGGAAGATAATGTACAATTATATTCATACGATGAATAACAGGGGAGTACCTGATACACTGGTATTGGATCATTTGGTAACCTACAGGCTTCGTGTCAATACTATTCCTCCTGTGGAAGTAGATAGTTTCAGGGTACATGTAGGGAAACATACCGTGATAGCGGCCGATTGCCCTCAGGGTACCTTGGAAGTGCGTGTTGAAGGCAGTAACCAGTACAGGGGTTTACAATATATTGTTCGTAAAGCGGACGATATGCAGACACTAAATGTTCAGGAAATAAATAAACAGGAAAAATATCTTGTAGGTAAGTACGATCTGGAGCTACCGATCTTGCCACGATTGTATATTGAAGGAGTGAAAATTAATCAAAGCACTGTGACAACAGTAACCATTCCACGACCCGGAATTCTGAACCTAATTAAATCAGCTCCCGGATATGGTTCTATTTATGTCCGCAAGAGCAAGAAAGAAGAACAATGGGTTTGTAATCTCGATCCCAATGTAAAAAATGAGATGCTGGTGCTTCAGCCAGGTGATTACAGGATTGTATTCAGGGCACAAAATGCCAGGCAAATATTGTATACCATCAACCGGACTTTTGAAATTAAGTCGGGAGGTAGTACAGCGGTAAATCTTTATTAGGAAGTATTTCCTATTGAATAACTAATTTCCGGAGGCTGACGATAATTAATCAGTTGCGACAACTGAAAAGTCATAAGTTATATCGAAAATTCGGATGCTGTCTTTTAAATAACTACTCACTGCTTTAAATGACAGCCAAAAATTTGCTTAAAGTTTTGATATATTCACCTGCTTAATTCTTCTCTTTACCGATTTTTGATTGGACTATTTTTTTGAAATACATAGTTTTGATACGGAAAAAAAAGAATAGAAAAATGAAAACAGCTGGACTTTTAATAATTAGTTTTGTTGCCGCTTCGTGTGGCATAAAATACCACGATTCTATATCAGGTAATGGAAAAGTAAGAACCGCAGAGGTAAGTACTGATACCGTTACTTGTATTATAGTTTCCGATAGAATAGATCTACTATTAATTCCTTCCGACAGTACAATGGTTGTATTGGAAGCTGATGAAAACCTTCATGATGTTATAAACATATCAGTTGATAACGGATTATTAAGAATATCTACTGACAAATATATCCGGATAGCCCGTTCCAAAGAAGTTAGGGTTTACGGGAATCAATTTTGTAAAATTGAGGCTTCAACTAAAGCTTCCGTAATGAGTAGTGATACAATTGTGTGTGATGAGTTTTCACTTTCGGCATGTACCGGAGCCGATGCAAGAATAATGGGACATTTTAACTCCTTAATGGTAAATGGTAGCAGTGGTTGTGATATATTTCTCGAAGGTAAAGCAGACTATCTGAATATTACCGCAAATAGTGCTTCGGATATTTATGGATTCGATTTTTCAGCCAAAAGGGGAGATGTATTGGCATCGAGTGCAGCCGATGTAAGGATCACAATTCTGGGAGATGCTCATTTTGATGCTTCAAGTGCAGCAGATATTATATACAGAGGAAATCCCTCGATAATTGATAGCAGGTCATCGAGCATGGGGGAGATCAGACAGTCAAAATTCTAGCCGATCCTTAAAGAAATATTCCTGAAAAGACAGTTAGAAGAGAAGTAAGCATTTTCATTTTAACGAGCAAAAGATAAACCAGCAATCCGGTAACAATAAAGAGTGAGGCACCAAGGAGAGGTTGTTTGGTATCCTTTGCCCGGATTTGTTCAATAACTTTCATCCATTCACTTTGCTCATTATCATTTCGGAATATATAAACCTGATGGTACACATTCCCAAAATAGGCAACTATAAAGGCAAGAACCATTCCACCGAATATAGCTAACCAGAGTCCACCGAAGAAGAATAAAATTGGAAATTGTTTTCTTTTGAGGTCGAGATATTCTATATCGGTTTGGAGCTTACCTATTTCCACTTGCTGAGAATATTCATAGACGCGGTATTTTTCCTGTAACTGACTTTTTTGCGTAGTGAGAAGGTCGATTGTTGTGGCGGGACGATTCAGTCCGGTCATCTCATCAATATCCAGTTGCAGCTGGGATATTCTGTTCTTATAGTCTTCACTGTTTTTTAAAAATTCTTCTTGTTCCGATTTCAAATCTTCCCTGGACAGGATTAATTCGTTATTCAGAATTTTCCGATGGTTAATTTCCTGAGACAGCTCTAAGGGGAATTGTTTAAGATATTCCAGGTGCTCAACCCTTTTACCAAATGTATAGGCAGTGACCATATCATCGGTAGACGCCTGTTCAGTTTTAAGACGATTTATTTTTATATCAATAACTCCATTCTTCAGGTTATAGGTAAGAGTACCTACTAATATCATCACAACCAGAGGGATAACAATTATAATCAGTGAAAAAATAAGCTTAGGAACTGTGATAATGAAATATTGTAAAAACTTCCTCAGTATCGTCTTTAATAAATCGACCGTGTCTGAAAATTTGAGTTCGCTAAATGGCGTATAGAGTCTGTAGGAAGGGATAATAATTACGCCAAGTACATTTAATACGGAAATAAAAAGCAGCATTAAGCTTATAAAAGTGTTGATATTGAAAAGAATTCCGACAATAACTACTCCCGATTTTGGTATCCAGCCGAGCAGGTTCATACCTAGCTGGGCCAGTAACAGGATAACAAACAGCGTAATATAAAACAATATGCTGCGCACCGATTCGATACCGTTCTGAAATTTGAGTTTCACCGCTTTGAAAGGTTCATTTTCCAGTTTCTGAACCCTTATAGTAGCAATTTCCCCGAAGCTCCATGACAGAGGAAGCAGAGCAATAATAACTCCAATGAGTGTTATTCCGGGAATATCGAGCAGGACGACTTCCAGAAAGTAAAAAATAAAAACAATAACTGTAGCCTGCAGTGTGCCCCATAAAGCCACCCTGTAGCAATTTTTATTGTATGCATACCGGATATTATAATAAGCTATTTGATAGAGCCACCAACACCAGTGGATAACATAATGTATGAATATCTTATACAAAAAGATAATAAATGGTACGTATTGGCGGAATACCCAAAGCAAGGCATGAATTATCCAATAGGCGATCGTTTTTAAAAGATCCAGAATATCGATAAACAATATGAAAACCAGGTAAATACCCCATACGGTCCAGATAATAACATCATAGATAAAGCCGAAAAGTGTTACAAATATGCGTATCAGATCGCGAAGGCCTCCTTTTTTAAAGTAACTGTCGGTCCGGTAAAAAGCGAAAAGGTGCGGAGGCTTTTCATTGGTAATACGGCTATGTAAGATGGAGAAAGTTAAAAGCAGCAGAGGTATACTTATGAAAGAGGATATATATGGAACAGAAAAAAAGTAAAGAAATACGCAGAAAAGAAAGGCTAATAAGCGCTTTATATACTTGTGAGCTTGTTCCATTATTTATACAGCCGATTTAGGCGACATGTACAATATTAATAAAATCCGGCTTTATATCCTAAAATTCAAACCCGATGAAGAATTGATAATTAATCATTTGTACTTTTCCTGCAGAAGAAAATATTTTACGTAATCATCTATTCCCTGCTCCAATGTTGAGAATGGTACTACATATCCCGCTTCAGACAGTTTATCCATACAGGCTTGTGTATAATACTGGTATTTATCACGGATATCGGCAGGGGTATCAATAAATTCAATTTTTTCATCATAGCCCATAGATCGGAAGGTTGCCTTAGTCAGATCGAGAAATGTACGGGCTTTTCCGGTGCCCAGGTTATAGATTCCCGATTGTGATACATTCGTCATGAAAAAGAACAAAACATCAACCACATCCTTACTGTAAATAAAATCGCGTTTTTGCTCACCGTCTTTAAAATCGGGATTATGTGAACGGAATAATTTCATTTTACCGGTTTTAAGTATTTGATGGTAAGCATGAAAAATAACAGATGTCATCCTTCCTTTATGGTACTCGTTGGGACCATATACATTAAAAAATTTCATACCAGCCCAGAATGGAGGCCGACCAGACTGCTTCAGAACCCATTTATCGAAATCATTTTTCGATTCTCCGTAAGGATTCAGAGGTTTGAGTTTTGATATGATCTTATGATCATCGTTATAACCGAATTCGCCCATGCCATAGGTTGCAGCTGAAGAAGCATAGATTAAAGGGATTTGGGATTTTGAGCATAATTCCCACATTTTTTTTGAATAATCGAGATTGAGCTTATCAAATATTTTTTTATCAAATTCAGCAGTATTAGTCCGGGCTCCGATATGAAGAATAAATTCAATTGGGGGATGTTTCTCGTTGATCCAGTTATAAAATACTTCACGATCTATTTTTTCGGAAAAGGATTTATTTTCCAGGTTTTTATTTTTTATTTCGTTCGAAAAATCATCTACCAGAATGAGTTCGTCATAACCTTCTTCATTTAGTTTCGATACCATATTACTACCAATGAAGCCTGCAGCACCTGTAATTACGATCATTTAATCTTAATTTTTAAAAGTTGGAAATTATGTTATTTGTTCCTTTATCAAGGATGTCGGTAAATTTATATAATATCATGAAGAAAGAAACTTATAGAGGCAATCAATAGGTATGTATTAATCAATCCGTAATTCGTCAAGGATATTTATAAGCGATCCTGTGAGGTTATTAAGGGCCGAGGGGATATTCCAGTTTTCAATTCTTCTTATTTCTACAAAATTAGATATGGCTCTGATCTGAAGAAAAGGTACTTTTTCTGACAGGCATACATAAAAAAATGCCGCACCATTCATAGTTTCTATTTCAGGAGAATATTTGTCACGAAGCATATTAATTTGTTTCGGATTGGAGTATAAAGTATTCAAAGTAATTCCCTTTACCGGAATTAAGGATTCCACTTCATCAATTTCAAAAGTGCCAAGGCTATTGAGTATTCCTTCGGAAAAAGGAAACTCATTCTCGTCCATTAATTCCTCCTCAAACAGCGTATAAATTTTGTTTTTTTGTTCCAATCCAAGATCGGCAAACTGTTCCTGGATTACATTAACAACGAAGCCCTGTTCGAGAAAATGATCGAAACTTCCTGCCAGACCAATATTGATCGACAGATCGTAATTAATCATACTCAATGCTCGT
The DNA here is from genome assembly GCA_964569585.1 of uncultured Bacteroidales bacterium. Classification (GTDB taxonomy): domain Bacteria; phylum Bacteroidota; class Bacteroidia; order Bacteroidales; family UBA10428; genus UBA10428. The sequence goes on from CAZMVE010000005.1 coordinate 34,146, forward strand.
GTAAGTTGATAGCAGGTAAAGACACTTCCATAGCCGGTAAGGAGAATATCAAGCTGCATATCTCCGTATTTATAACTCCGGTAATTTGGTTCCATCTGATGAACAAATTTTAATTTGTTTGTAAAATCCAATACTTCACGATTCGAGGCGGCGACTATTAGTATTCTCAATATTCCTAAAATTAAGAAGGGTTATACTTTTTGTTTTTATCTTTGACGATGTCTTGAAATTAAAGTTAAACAATTTGCGCTGAAATTAAGACGTATTCCGGCATTCAAAAATAAACAAAAATGGCTTCCGAGGAATTTTTTCATAGTACTGAGTATAATGAAGGCTTTGAAATGCCTGAGAATTTGAATCCAAAGACCACTGCAAAGCTTGAGAAACTTTATAAAGATGTCCTGATAACTCTGGATCAGGATCTCGAGAGAGACGGTTTAATAAATACACCGGGCAGAGTTGCCCGTTCCATGCAGTATCTATTGCACGGGTACCGTATCGATCCTGAAAAAATTCTGAAAAGTGCCCGTTTTAAAGAAGATTACAGGCAAATGGTATTGGTAAAGGATATTGAATTATACTCACTCTGTGAGCATCATATGATTCCTTTTTTCGGCAAAGCACATGTTGCTTATATTCCAAATGGTTACATCACAGGATTAAGTAAAATAATCCGGGTAGTAGAAGCTTTCTCAAGACGTCTGCAGGTACAGGAGCGATTAACGGTACAAATTCGTGACTGTATACAAGAGACACTCAATCCAATGGGAGTAGCCGTAGTTATTGAGGCTAAACACCTTTGCATGGTAATGCGCGGTGTTCGTAATCAGAATTCAAAAGCTACTACCAGCGCTTTTACCGGAGCCTTTATGAATAATCCAAAAACAAGAGAAGAGTTTATTCATTTGGTGGGAGCCAAAATTTCATAGTTATCAGTTATGTAACCGGGCAATTTTACCCGCTTTGAACATACAATCTAATTATTACCTTTGCTGCTGATTATCAATAAATAATTTCATGAAAGCATATGTATTTCCCGGTCAGGGAGCACAGTTTGTCGGTATGGGTAAGGAACTTTATGAGAATTCAATTGAAGCAAAAGAATTGTTTGAAAAGGCAAATGAAATTTTAGGATTCAGGATAACTGACCTTATGTTTGACGGGTGCGATGAAGATTTAAAACAAACCAAAGTTACTCAACCGGCCATATTTTTGCACTCTGTAATTCTGGCAAAAACCTTAGGCAATGATTTTAAGCCCGAAATGGTAGCCGGACATTCACTCGGAGAATTCTCAGCATTGGTGGCCAATGGAGCTTTGTCGTTCGAAGATGGCCTGGTACTGGTTTCAAAAAGAGCACAGGCTATGCAGAAGGCCTGCGAGGTTGAACCCTCTACAATGGCTGCTATACTTGGACTCGATGACAATGTTATTGAAAAGGTATGCAGCGAAATCTCTGAGATTGTTGTACCGGCAAATTATAATAGTCCGGGGCAGGTTGTGATATCGGGATCGATAAAGGGAATCGATCTGGCAATTGAGCAATTATCGGCTTTGGGAGCCAGGCGAGCTATAAAGCTTGCTGTAGGCGGTGCCTTTCATTCTCCGTTAATGGAGCCTGCAAAAATTGAACTCGGAAAAGCTATTGACAATACAAAAATTGATATCCCTATTTGTCCTGTATACCAAAATGTTACTGCTACCGCAGTTTCCGATCCTGCAGTGATAAAGGCAAATTTAAAACTTCAGCTGACATCACCTGTGAAGTGGACACAAACCGTTAAAAATATGCTTGCCGACGGTGCAACATCATTTACTGAAGTGGGGCCCGGAACAGTGTTACAGGGATTGATAAAAAAACTCGATCGGGAGGTTCTTACACAAAGTGCATAGAATTTAATAATCATTTTTATAGAGAATAATAAACATACGAAATACATTTTGCTGGTATTTAATAGGAATCATTTCATAAATTTGAAGCCATCTGTAATTAATTCATGGTACTAAAATACGAGATGTATGTCGCAGATTTTATATTACTCTACCAATCTTAAAGCCGGAAGTGTTTCATTCCGTAATGCCCTCTTAAAAGGTCTTGCACCCGATGGTGGCTTATATATGCCCGAATCGATATCCCAACTATCCAACGAGGAGATTGAAAGTTTTTCAGACAAATCGTATTATGAGATTGCGTTCAGTGTAGCCCGCAAATTTTTACATGATATAATTACCGACGATGAATTATTGGACATAACCCGTGATGCGTATAATTTCGATATCCCGCTGGAAAATGTGTATGAGAAGAAATATATCATGAGGCTCGATCAGGGACCTACAGCTTCGTTTAAGGATTTTGCCGCTCGGATGATGGGGCGACTCATGCAATATTTTTTAAGTAAAGACAACCGTAGTCTACTCATTCTTACAGCTACTTCGGGCGACACAGGAAGTGCCATTGCCAATGCTTTTTATGGCTTGCAGAATATTAATGTGGTGATTCTGTTTCCCGAAGCAGAAGTGACTGACCGGCAGCGAAAGCAAATGACAACTCTGCATAAAAATGTTCAAATAGTTGCCCTCGATGCAAAATTTGATGACTGCCAGTCCCTGGTAAAAAGAGCGTTTAATGACCCTGAGATAGAATCTCTGAACCTTTCTTCAGCCAATTCTATAAATATCGGGCGGCTGATACCACAGAGTATGTATTACTTGTATGCTTACTCCCGGCTATGCAATATTAAGAACAACGATACTATCATTTTCTCGGTTCCTTCAGGCAATTTCGGTGATCTTATGGGGGGACTTATTGCCCTTAAAATGGGGCTCCCTGTAAAGAAATTTATTGTAACCACCAACGAGAATGATGAGGTACCGGAATATTTTAAAACAGGTAACTATAAAACCATAGTCCCTTCCCTGAATTGTATATCCAGTGCCATGAATGTAGGGCACCCCAGTAATATGGCCCGTGTGGTGGCACTTTATGGCGGTGTAATGAACGAAAAAGGGGAAGTTATTAAAATGCCTGATATGGAAGCCATGAAACAGGATATGTTTACCATCAGCATTTCTGATGATGAAACTCTGGAAATGATAAAGAGAGTGTATAACCGACATAAGGTTTTACTCGAACCACATGGTTCGGTAGGATGGACGGGCTTGCAACGATTTTTTGCTCTGTCGCCTGAGGATAATAATTTCTCACAGGTTTCAGTGTGTTTGGAGACAGCACACCCGGCAAAGTTTCCTATGGAAATACAAAATGTTCTGGGTATCGATCCCCAATTACCAGATAGCATGAAAGGACTTGAAGATAAAGAAGAGCAATTTGTTCGAATCGAAAATAATTATAGTATTTTTAAGCAATTACTGAAGAAAAAATACTCATAACAGAAAAAGTACTTTCAACTATGCATATTGTATGTTGTGATTTCGAAGGCGTTTGGATTCCCGAGATTTGGATCAATGTTTCAAAAAAAACCGGTATTGAAGAGTTAAAGCTTACTACACGTGATATCAAAGATTATGATGAATTAATGCAATACCGTCTTAAAATTCTTGATAAACACAATCTGAAACTTAAGGATATACAGGAAGTAATAAGTACACTGAAGCCTCTCGAAGGGGCAAAAGAGATGCTGGATTGGATTAAATCCGTTACACGCATGGTTATTGTATCCGATACATTTACCGATTTTGCCGATCCACTTTTACGTCAGTTAGATTACCCTTTGCTTTTTTGCCACTCGCTCGAAGTGGATGAGAATAACAGGATTACCGGATATAAGCTTCGTCAGAAGGACCCGAAACGACAAGTTATCAAAGCATTAAAATCACTGAATTATTCAGTAATTGCCTTTGGCGATTCCTATAACGATATTTCTATGCTCCAGGAAGCAGACAAGGCGTTTCTTTACAAACCTCCGCAAAATGTTGTCGATGATTATCCCGATTTCCCGGTAGCTACAAATTATGATGAAATGAAACAGTTATTATTGCAGTTGTTTTAATTCTTTTTCGGCTAAACAATTCCCTGATCAACCATAGCATTGGCTACCTTAAGAAATCCTGCAATATTGGCCCCTTTAACATAATCAACATAACCATCGGGTTGTTTACCATAATGTCTGCAAGCCGCATGAATCGATTCCATTATCTGGTGAAGGCGATGATCAACTTCATCCTTTGGCCAGTGCAGTTTCATTGCATTTTGGGTCATCTCAAGGCCTGAAGTAGCCACCCCACCTGCATTAGCAGCTTTCCCCGGACAATAGAGAATATGGTTTTGTTGCAGAATACTAATAGCCTCGGGTGTACAGGGCATATTGGCTCCCTCACATACACAAATACACCCGTTTGTAGTTAAAGTTTGTGCATCCTTTGCATCCAGCTCATTTTCAGTAGCGCAAGGGATAGCTATATCACATTTTACTTCCCATGAATGCTTGTCAGGAATAAACTCTGCATCTGGAAATTCATGTGCATAGGGCTCCACAATATCTTCATTACTGGCCCTTAATTCAAGCATAAAATCGATCTTTTCGCCCTTTATTCCTTGTTCATCGTATACGAAGCCATCAGGTCCTGATAGGGTGATAACTTTTGCTCCCAACTGATCAAGTTTTGTAGCAACTCCCCAGGCTACATTACCAAAACCGGAAAGCGCCACAGTTTTTCCTTCAATTTTCTCATTTCGCGTAGCCAACATTTCTTTGGTAAAGTAAACAACTCCGAAACCCGTAGCCTCAGGCCTGATTAAACTTCCGCCCCAATTAAGTCCTTTTCCCGTGAGTATACCCTTAAATTCATGGGTAAGTTTCTTATACATTCCGAACAGGTACCCAATTTCTCGCGAACCAACACCAATATCGCCTGCCGGAACATCTGTTTCAGATCCGATTATCCTCCAAAGTTCCAGCATGAACGATTGACAGAACCGCATAATTTCAGTATTTGATTTCCCTTTGGGTTGAAAATCCGAACCACCTTTACCGCCCCCCATTGGAAGTGTAGTAAGTGCATTTTTAAAAATTTGTTCGAATCCCAGGAATTTCAATATACTCAGATTTACACTGGGGTGAAAACGTAATCCACCTTTATAAGGGCCAATTGCATTATTAAACTGAACTCTGTAACCACGATTAACATGTACTTTTCCTTCATCGTCCGTCCAGGGTACTTTAAAACTAATAACCCGGTCGGGTTCAATAAGCCTTTCGATTATTCCGGCTGTTTTGAAATGAGGATTTTCATTATAAATGTCGGCAATAGAAATTAAAACTTCATGTACGGCCTGTAAGTACTCATGCTCGCCAGGATTTCGAAATTCAAGTTCCTGCATTAGTTTTTCTATATTCATATCGGGATGAGCTTTAATTTGCAGTTTTTTATCGGAACAAATTAGTGATTTCTATCTTCCGGCATTATGATAAATTTCATGAAATGTTAACAGCCTGTAAAAATACTCTTTGAAGTGAAGTTGCACATTAAGGGAGATTTTGCCTACTTTGTAAATAAAAATTGAATTTGGTAAGGCTTGATAAATGGTTGTGGGCAGTGAGGATTTATAAAACCCGTTCGATCGCTACCGATGCTTGTAAAAGGGGTCATATTCTGGTGAATGGATTAACTGCTAAGCCATCGAAAGAGATCAGGGAGGGAGATCAGGTTACTGTCCGGAAGTTACCTGTACTATATAATTTTGCTGTAAAGCAATTGACAGAAAAGAGATTGCCGGCCAAACTTGTTCCTGATTATTTCGATGATCAGACTTCTGTGGAAGAAATGAATAAACTGAAGATCAAAGAAACATTTTTTATACAACATGACAGAGGGACAGGTCGGCCTACTAAAAAGGATCGCAGACAAATTGATGACTTGAAAGATAACCTGAATACCTGAGATTATATGTTGATAGCCAGAGAAAAACTGAAGCAAAACATTATTGAATATTTGCTCTATATGTACCAGGTCGAAGATACAATAAGGGCATGTGAATTCGATATTTCACTCATTGAAAAACGCATTATCGATCAATTTAAAGTATCGGAAAATATCAAAGTTGAAGTCCGGGATTGGTATGCTAATTTAATTGTGATGATGCATCAGGAAAAAATAAAAGAGTGGGGACATCTGAGTTTACTTAAAACCCTTGTCGATAATCTGTATAAACTCCATAAATGGCTGCTTGAGGAAAAAAAGGATAAGAATTATCTTGAACTCTATATAATTGCACTTCCTAATATTCAGGCATTTGAGAAAAAGCTGAATAAGAATTCCCGGAATGAAATTGATAGTTGTTTAACCGGCTTGTACGCTCTATTACTATTACGTCTTCAGAGGAAAGAAATATCGGATGGTACACTGGAGGCAATGCAGACATTTAGCAATATGCTCGCATTGCTTTCCAATTCGTACAAAACAACCTAGAAAGAAGCAACTGATCATTAGGTAGCTTTCGTGATAAGGATTCTCTATTCAATATTGTTTGAAATTCTTACTTTCAGGAAATTCGATTAACCATAATATAATAATCAGCTTGTTCTTTGAATTTTCGTATTAAATTCCCTATTTTAGGCAACCCTGGCGCATATAAGACGTACAATCAAACTTACTTCTATTGATCTTTAACAGAATCATATATGGACATTTTTTGTGTTACATGTTCTTTAGTAAATTATAGACTTAGATAAATAAGCTTAAAACCAAAAAAATGAGACAGAGAGATACGTTGAACCGATTTCAGAAACTGATTAATTTTCTTCTTAAAATCAGGATTCCTGCAAAAATTGTTTTTATCACAGTAGGAATCATTTCAACCGTCTGGTTTTTATTCCGAGTAATTCCAAAGCCCTCACGGGCCTCTTATCCCTGTGTAAGGGCAACTGCCCCATGGGCATCAGCGTTTGTAATTTATCTGCTATCTCTTTCAGTAACCGTTTTTTCTTTCCGAAAATTCAGAGATCATTTAAAAGCTTCACGAATTCCTTTGGCAGGTATATTTTTTGTCGTGGCGCTTGTTTTTTCGGCAATTACATTAATGAACAATTCTGGCCTGGTCAAATCGGCTGAAAAAGTAGTGTTGGAACCCTCTAATCAACCCATGGGTGTTGCGAGAGGAATATTTCCGGGAAGAGTTGTTTGGGTACACAATCCAAAGGCTACTAATGAAAATTGTACTAATGCTTTTGGTGATGGATACTTTACCAATGAAAATACGGACCAGGCAGAAGTTGACAAAATGGTAAACACTGCTTTAAAGAACATTACAGGCGAAAATACTAATGCTGAGGCATGGGATGCAATATTTAGGTATTATAATATAGAAAAAGGCAAAGGCGATGTGGGATATAACAGCGATGAGATAATTTTTCTTAAATTAAATGCTACAAGCTCCTGGAGTGGTAACATCAATCCCACTACATTTGAAAGAATAGATGGCAGCAATTATGCTATTTCAGAAACATCACCTCAGTTGGTTCTGGCTGTATTGCGTAACCTGGTTAATATTGTTGGCGTAGCGCAAGATAAGATCTATGTTGGTGATCCACTGAGACATATTTACCAGGATAATTATACATTATGGCACAATGAATTTCCCAATATCCACTACCTCGATTATAATAACAATACTTTAGGTCGTGAGCGTGTGGTTCCAAGTACAACCGCCAAAATAATTTATTCTGACGGTGGTACTATAATGACAAGTGCCGTTCAGGATTATTTGTACACTATTTATGAGGATATGGAATATATGATCAACCTGCCTACTATGAAAGGTCATAAACATGCGGGCGTCACCATGTTTGCAAAAAATCATTTTGGTTCGCATACTCGCGACGGTGCTAGTCATTTGCATCAAGGGCTGGTTGATCCTACTGGAAATAATCCCTCAAGAATTGATTATGGCTTATACCGGGTTCAGGTCGATATTATGACACATAAATATTTAGGAAAGAAAAACCTGATTTATCTAATGGACGGACTATTTACTTCCGATTATGAAGTTGATAAGCCCGATAAATGGGATATGCCTCCATTCAATGGTGACTGGAGCTCTTCGATTTTTATTTCACAGGATCCGGTAGCTATAGAATCGGTAGGCTTCGATTTTCTGTATTCAGAATTTGATGGGACCAATGGTCTGGCAGACTATCCACATATGGGTGCCGTTGATGACTATCTGCACCAGGTAGCTGATTCAACAAACTGGCCGGCAGGTATTGTTTATGATCCGGAGGACGACGATGTACCTGATACTTTCAGCTACGGTGTTCATGAACACTGGAATAATATGTTCGACAAACAATATACCCGAAATCTGGGTACCGGCTATGGAATTGAACTGGTAAAGATATTTCTTGGTCCGCAGATTACACCTGATAACAGCGATTTATTAAGTGAAATGGTCACCTCAATTTATATCGATTCATTTGATGTTAAATGGTTTGGTACCGATATGGGGATTTCAAGATATGATGATTTGACCTGGACTTCGATTACTACTGACAATCATTTATTAAATAACGATATCAGGGATATGGCTTACGAACGTACTGCTTACAGCCATGAAATATGGGCCGCAACAGCGGGTGGTTTGTCAGTTATGGGATTTGATGTTGACGGAGTGACTTCTGCAACAACCTATACTATTGGTAATAGTGATATTTTAAGCAATAATATTCTGACAGTGGGAGTAGATATACGACACAATCGCTGGATCGGAACTCCTGCAGGTATTAGTATATTCAGGATATCCGACTGGTACGACACAACCCTGTATCTTAATGAAAATCATAATTGGGAATCTCTTACTGATCTTACAATTACTTCTATCGGTTCCTATGAAAATGACAGTATGGCTTTTATTACAACCGATAGTGCTGGTGTACTACGCTATGATTTTGACCTGATCAATGGTTTCACAGGAGCATCGGCTTATGGCGAACAATGGACATTACTTTATTCAAATACTGTAAACACAGTCACTATTACCGATACTATTCAATGGTTTGGTACACCTGAAGGTGCATACAAACATTATGGTAATCAGACCAAAGAGTGGTGGGAATACTATCCGATAGAATCAGGTTTGGTTAGTCCGAATGTTACGGCTATTGAAATTGATGATGCAGGAAATATATGGTTTGGTACGGATAAAGGATTATCTATAAAGACAGCTTCTGGATGGTTTAAATATCCCGGATGCATACAAGCTTCAGATCTTACTTTTGACAGCGATACAAATGATGTATCTATAAGCTGGATTAGCGGAACAGGGCTTGGCGAAGGCATGGGATTAGTTGGTCCTTATGTAAATGATATTAAGAAAGATTTTAATGGTAATGTTTGGGTGGCTACTGATGGAGGTGTTGAATATTTTTCAGAAGTCCCGGTGGATTACACCTTGGATTTTACAGCTAAACGAGTGGCATTTATAAAGACAGGAAACACGGGAACTCTCTATCCGGTGGATGGTACAACCTATACTGCGGATACCGTATTCGGTGAAGGAAGTGCTTTATCGGGATGGTATTGCATATATAATGGTGTCGGAGATACCCTTACTGTTACCGGATTAACTCCTGATACAGAATACCGTGTAATCGTATTTGAGTATTCAGGTGATCCGGGAAATGAAGTTTATTCAACTGATGCTGCAGAAAACAATCCGGCGAACTTTACTACATTGGAAGAACCCGTTGGATCTATTGATATTAATAGTGAAGCAGAAATTGATGTTTATCCTGTTCCTTTCAGCGATTATCTGATGATATCAAGCGCTGAGTTAGCAGAGGGTGCGACTGTATCATTTTATAATTTAGAAGGTAGGTTATGTTACAGTCTCAGCATATCGGGAAAATTGAACCGTATCAATACTTCTGGTCTTGAAAAGGGTTTGTATATACTTCGATTAAGTGACGGAGATAAAATATACAGCAGAAGGATTGTGAAACATTAACAAGACTTGACAGATATTCTAAAAACTTCATCTTCCTCCGGAGGATGAAGTTTTTTATGCCAATTTTTTAAGAAGGTTTTCACTTATTTAACATAACAGGTTAAAATTTCACCGATGAACATACGGTGATAATCTTTTTTTGTATAAAATTTTTTATCCGTTTCAGGAATAAGGAAATGATCAGGCTTAAGATCATCGAAATATATTTTTCTGCATTCAATACATAAACGAACCTGTTCAAAGCTAATACCATTGTATTTAGTAAGCAGGGGCGTTAAACCGGTCTCTTTAATCTTATCTGTTTTTCTCCCTGAACTTGAACCGCAAAAATTAAGAATCGATTTTTTACTTTCATCAAAAAAGCTCAGTGTAAATATATCGGCTTGATTTGCAAATTCATATGTATACCGCGTGGGTCTGATAAAACATATAGCAATTGGTTTGTTCCAAAGTACACCTACAGCTCCCCAACTGGCAGTCATAGTATTGAATTCTTCTTCAGAACCTGTAGTGATAAGCATCCATTCATTCCCGATTGATTGTATAAAATTATTTGTAAGTTGTTGAGGCAAAACCTGTTGAAATTGAGCATCAATTTTATTCATTTTTATTAAGGATTAAAGTTAATGGTTAGACTGCCATGAAAGTAGAGAAATATTTTTATTTGCCTTTAGCCAATCTTTTAAAATTATTGCCATGCATACCAAATTTGGGTTAGAAATGGATTTGGACTGAATACCAAAGTATTAATATTGAGACAAAAATATTTACCTATCTGTATGACTAAAATTATTTTTATAATAAACAGCAATTAAATACTTTCCGTATTAATATGAATAATTTTATCGGTATTCTTTTTGCTAACATCTACCCTGTAAATACCCTATAAAAATAACTGACTGAATTTGAATAATAAATTCTTTTATTATCTTTTCCCGGCTAATCAACGAAAAAACAACATGAAAGAAGCTCTGGAATTAATTGACAGTATAAGATTAAATATTACAGCTGAAAGCGGTTTTATTGTAAATATAACTCTTTCCGTAATTATGTTTGGTGTGGCGCTGGGCATCAAATTCAGCCATTTCAGAGATGTTTTTATGGCCCCTAAATTACCGCTTGTTGGTTTCTTATCCCAATTTGTTGTTTTACCTGCCGTAACATTTCTTCTTGTGTTAACCATGAAGAATTTTATTACACCAACAATTGCTTTGGGGATGATCTTGGTAGCCAGTTGTCCGGGCGGGAATATTAGTAATTTTATGACTGCTCTTGCTAAAGGGAATGCGGCATTATCGGTAATGTTGACAGCTATCGCAACATTAAGTGCTGTTTTTTTAACTCCTTTTAATTTTTCGCTCTGGGGCGGTTTTTATAACGATATAATGAGCCATAATATATCGAATGGACTCTTGCAGCCCATACAAATCGAATTTATCGAAATGTTTAAGGTAGTATTTATTCTTTTAGGGATTCCGTTAATATCAGGAATGCTTTTTAATCATTTTTTTCCAAAAGCAACGAAAATTATATTCAAACCGATGCGCTACTTATCAATTCTTGCCTTTCTTGCAATGATAATTATCCTACTGAAAAACAATTTCATTTATGCTCTGAACCACTTAAAATATATTTTTATCATTGTTCTGATCCATAATGCAATAAGCTTACTATCTGGAAATTTATTTGCTCATCTATGGAAAATTGGAGGTGCCAGCCGTAGAGCAATTACTATCGAGACCGGCATCCAAAACTCAATGCTTGCATTGGTATTGCTGGTAAATCCAAGTATATTCCCTCAGGATAATAATGGTGGAATGGTATTCGTCGCTGCATGGTGGGGAGTATGGCATATTATATCAGGCTTAAGCCTTGCAGGCGTATGGTCACTTCGTTCACCCAAAAAATAAAGTGATAAATACGCTCCTTGTTGTGTATTTTTATATATTAGAAAAATTACAATTTCTACATGGCTAAAAAAAATACGATAGATCGATGGTCATTTTTTTACGCATTTTTGAAGGTATTCATTGTACGGCCGGTACACAATTATTATTACCGCAAAATTAAAATTGTTAATGCAGGCAGAATACCGAAAGGAGAGCCGGTAATTCTGGCTCCAAATCATCAGAATGCTCTTATGGATGCTATGGCATTTGTTGCCGGAATTAAATATCAAACCGTATTTCTTGCCAGGGCTGATATATTTAAGGGCGGGATGATTAATAAAATCCTTGCATTCATTAAAATCCTTCCTATTTACCGCATTCGCGATGGTATCTCAAGCCTTCAGAAGAACGACGAGATATTTGATATTACAGTAAATGTTTTGCATAATAGAATCAATCCCTTGCTATTGTTTCCTGAGGGAAATCATGGCGATAAAAGAAGGCTTCGTCCGCTTGTAAAGGGGATTTTCCGGATTGCTTTCAAAGCACAGGAAGAATTTAAATCGGAACCTGGAGTAAAAATTATACCCATTGGCATTGATTACAGTCACTACTGGAAATTTCGCCAGGCTCAGTTAGTCAATTTTGGTGAACCTATTGAAGTTAGCGAATACTGGCAATCGTATGAGGAAAATCCTTCAACTGCCATGAATTTATTGAGAGAGCACCTGGCGGGGGAGATGAAGAAATATATGATTCATATCGAAACCGAGAAATTTTACAATTTGTATATGGATCTTAAGATGATTTACCGGAACAAAATATGTCAAAAGTTAGGATTAAAATCAGGTGATCTATATAATGAATTCCTGGCTGATAAAAAACTAATAGAAATATTTGATGAGTGTTTGCAGAACGATTCAGGTAAAATTGAAAAGTTAAATAAGGTTTATATTGTATATTCTAAACTGCGCAAAAAACTGAATTTCCGTAATTGGGTACCTTCTAAAAACCGTTATTGCATTTTCGGAAATATACTGGCTATTTTACTTTCCGTTTCTATGTGGCCTTTAGTACTGCTCGGATTGTTTAACAACTGGCCCCATTTTTTTATTTCTATGAGATTCGCCAAGGGAATAAAGGATACTCAGTTTTTCAGTACCGCAAAGTGGGGGGCCGGATTGGCACTTATTATTATTTACTACCTGATTCTCTTTATTGTAGCCATTATATTTCTTCCTGTCTGGTGGATAAAGATTTTATATTTAATTACATTACCTTCTTCGGGATTATTCGCTTTGGATTATCGCAGGTTTATTATTAAATCATGGGCACGTATAAGATATTCTTTTTCAGTACGAAAAAGAAATTCCGAAACAGCTTCGTTTAAATCAGCGTATGATAAGCTTATTTTGCTGACCGATGAAATAATTGATAATAAATTGGTATAAGGATCTGCTCTAAGTAAAATAAATTAAAAAGAATATTATTTTCATGATCAAATTAAATCTTCTTATGGATGGATTATCAGGGTAAAACGGTTTGGATAACCGGAGCAGCATCTGGCATTGGTGAAGCATTGGCATTGGAATACTCCAAAAAAAGGGCTAATGTGATCCTTACTGATCGTGATGAGAACAAACTGAAAAATGTAATAAGCGCATGCGAGAAATTGGGAGGTAAAACTGTTTTTGCACCCTTCGATCTGGAAAAATCCAATGAGATTATAAAGGCTACTAAGCGAGTGTTGAAAGAATACCCCAAAATTGACATTTTGATTAATAATGGGGGTATTAGTCAAAGATCGTATGCCATTGAAACTCCGGTTGAAATCGATCGGAAATTGATGGATATAAACTTTTTTGGTGCTGTCACACTTACTAAAGAACTTTTACCTTCACTAATTTCAGGAAAAGGAGGAAAAATTTCAGTGACAAGCAGTATGACAGGGAAATTTGGATTTCCGCTCCGTACAAGTTATTGCGCATCAAAGCATGCTCTGCAGGGTTTTTTCGAGGCTCTGCGAGCCGAACTGTATGATAAAAATGTTAAAGTAACAATTGTGTCGCCGGGCAGGATATATACCAATATTTCGGTAAATGCCATTGATAAAGAGGGGAAAAAATATGGGATTATGGACAAAGGTCAATCAAAAGGCATTTCAGCCACGAAGTGTGCACGCAAAATTGTTACTGCAATTGAAAAAAATAAAAAAGAATTGTGGGTTGGTGGATCGGAGATAATTATGATATATATAAGATTATATATATCTTTCCTTTTTCATATTTTAGCACGTAGAATAAAACCCACTTAACTCATCAATTAATTACCTATTTTATTATAAATAATAATTCTATGAAGGAGAAGATTATCAGTGGTATTCAGCAGATTGGGATCGGGGTACCTAATATTTACCAGGCTTGGGGTTGGTACAAGAAGTATTTCGGAATGGATGTTCGAATTTTCGAGGAAGCGGCTCCGGCTGATTTTATGGTTCTCTATACAGGAGGAACACCGCGAAACAGGCACGCCGCTCTGGCAATCAATTTGCAAGGAGGTGGGGGATTTGAAATTTGGCAATACACTGATCGTATTCCCCAGGCACCTGAGTTCGAGTTACAGATTGGAGACCTTGGAATTTTTGCGGCTAAAATAAAAAGCAAAAATGTTAGAGCTACCTACGATTGGTTTAAATCGGAAGGGTTGGATATCGTTGGAGAATTAAACGAGTGTAAGGGAATAGAAACCTTTTTTGTCCGGGACTCTTATAAAAATCTGTTTCAGATTGTTCCAAGTGGCAACTGGTTTCGAAATGAGAAGAAACTGACAGGAGCAAGTTATGGCGCCATACTTGGTGTAAAAGATATTGAGAAATCGATAGATTTTTATAGCAGTATTCTGGGATATGATCAGGTAGTTTATGACGAAACAGGAGTATTTGAAGATTTTTCGGCTCTTCCGGGAGGCAAGAATAAATTCAGAAGGATTTTATTGCGACATAGTAAACCACGGTTGGGGGCATTCAGCTTACTTTTCGGAACAAGCCAGATGGAACTTATACAGGTGCTTGATCGTGAACCTATAAAAATTTACCAGGATCGCTATTGGGGTGATCTTGGATTTATTCATATTTGCTATGACATACGAGGAATGGATTTATTGCGCGAGGAATGCAAATCGAAGGGATTTCCCTTTACGGTTGATACCGGGAATTCGTTTGATATGGGTGAGGCAGCAGGTGCATTTTCCTATACCGAGGATCCGGATGGTACGCTGATTGAATTTGTAGAAACACACCGTATCCCAATTATAAAGAAACTGGGTATTTACCTTGATTTAATGAAGCGCAGGCCTGAAAAAGCATTACCAAACTGGATGGTGAACTCTTTATCATTGAGCAAGGCGAAGGATATAAAAATAGAAAAAGCGGGTATTTAGCCCGCTTTTTTATTTAGCCAAATTAGTAATTGCTTTAAAGTAACATTAATAAAAGTTTTTACTGGTTTTCAGTCACTGATGCAGGAATATTTAAAAAGGAATCCTTATCAGCAAATATTTTATTAAATAAACCATTTTTACTGCCACTAAAATAGGTGCCATTATTCATCGATGAGGTTATAGCATATAAATTAATTGTATCAGCTGGAAAGGCTCTGATTTTAATAGGTGCCGCCATATTTTCACCTTCAATACTCAGGGTGAAAACCGGAGTATTTGATGTCAGCGCTGACTCTTCAATAAAACTTGAACTGTTCAGCCATGCCAAAGATGATAGATAGGATACAACCAATGCACTATCTGTCAATAATCCATCAATCATCCAGTTGTCGCCCTGCCTGGTAAGATTGAATGAATTTTCAGGTGTAGTAAATGCAAGACGATTCCAATTTTCCTTGTTGGATCGAATGAGGGTTCTGTTCCTGAAATCGCTTGCCTGGCGATTAAATGTCATGGCAATCATTCCATCCACCGCATATACCTGTTTATCTCCTGCAAGTCTTATATAAGAGGTCATTTTGCCTTGTTGCTGGTACATATAAGGATTCGCGTTTTTTGGCTGCTGATAGCTGAATTTACCTAAATATATATTAACTGCTATTTTTTTCCCTTCATTAACCAGAACATGAGTAGCGGCTGAATCGGTAACTTCATATTTTGCCCACTGATCTTTCTTATTTGCAGCTACTCTTGTTGCCTTTAACGACATTAAGTTGGAGAGCATACCTTTTACTGCTGAGGGATCAGCATTATAATCCTGTTCATTGATACTAACTTTCCACTGATCGTTGTGTTTAAATAAATCAACAGGAATACCTCCCAATTTTGGTATAATCATGATACGCGTGACATTTGCTGTATCAAAATCGGTAAGTTCACTTTTAAAAGTTCGATTTTTATTGGCTGCACTCTCGCCTCGGTTGAGCAAAATAACAACAATTGAAAGAAGTAAGAGTACTCCAAATACAGCGAGCAACCATTTGAAATTTATTCTATTGAACATAGCCTGCCTCCATTCTTTTTAACCGGATTATACGATTTCGCTGAAATCTGAAGATACCATATGCAAGTGCCAGAAGTACCGGTAACAGGAAATTCAAATACTTAAGAAACGATCGTTTGCTTTCATCCAGATCGTCGAGAGGCCGTGCCGTAGCACCCCGGGTACGCAGTTCTACCAGGCCTGTATCGTCCGATAGCCAATCGATAGAATTAACAAGCAGGTTAACATTATCAGGATTTACTTGTTGTTGCTGATCGCCTGCTACAGCAAATTCTCCATCTGCTACCACTACCATTTTTGTATGCGGGCTGCCTCTGAAGCTGCCTTCAAACGCAGCTGCCAGGGTAAGTCCCGATAGAGGAAAATCGGCTTCGCTCCATTGTTGCATAATATTAATATAAGCTTCGGCAGGATTTGTACCTGATTTATCAGAGGATTTAACAAGAGGTATATAATTAACTGAACTATCGCCGGCAAAATTAATAGAGCTTGCAAAATTAAAGAGTACTTGTTCAAGTCCCGAAGAGATGGGGTGATCCTCGAAATTCTGAACAATAATAAAGTAGGGAATAGTAATTTGCATGTAATAGTTAGGTTGAGGCTGGATCCATCCCTGTTGGCAATTCAGATCGATAACTACATTGGTATTTACATCAATGCCCTTACTGCTTAACCAAGTCTCAAGTCCTGTGTTCACTGTGTGACTTGTTTGTTCTCTAGTCAGATCGGCCTCGGAACGATTAATAGCGATAAACAAGCGCCCGCCTCTGTTCAGGAATATATCAAGTTTTGCGAGTTCTTCTGTTGAAAGTGAATCGCTGGGACTCAGAATAGCCAGCGTGTTATATATATCAAGATTCAGCATGCTGTCGCTCAGGTTGACCAGTTCGGTTCTATGTAGAACATCCAGTGCCTGCTTGGCTTCCCATATTTGTCCAAGGGTGGCTTCACCATGTCCTTGCACAAATCCGACAACCGGCTTTTCCGTAACGGAAAGTTTTTTAATCGATGATGAGAGCTTGTATTCCAAACCACTTATAGAGCTGATCATTGGGATAGCTTCATTATCTTCTCCAAGTTGAATATTGGCACCCATAAAGGCAATTTGCGCTTTAATCTGGTCCTTTTCCTCGATTTGTACCTGCATTTGTGCAATTCCTGCCTGGGCGGCCTGACTTTTCGTCTCATCATCTTTCAAAGGATCGATGAATTCGTAGGCAACCATTCCTTTCGAACGATTTGCATATTCTGTTAGCATATCACGAAAATCACGTTTTACCTGTTCGAGTTGCGGTGGAAGATTGCCAGAAAAATAGGCAGTGATAGTAACCGGCTCATCGAGGTTTTTCAGGATATCTTTTGTTGCATCGCTTAGTGTGAATCGCTTATCTTCCGTAAAATCGAGCCGAAAGAAAAACTGGTTAGAGAGGTAATTAATTAATACAATTACCCCAACTACCAACAGAATGAATATTATTACATTTTTAATTGATCTCATAGCTTTCCAAATTTCTGTTAGTCGGTAAGATTTCTTCTGCCAATCATCATTTCGGCGCCAAAGAGGCCAAGAACAATCAGTGAAGCGAAATAGATCAGGTCTTTGCTGTCAATAACCCCACGTGTCAGGGATTCATAATGAGTAGAGAGGCTTAAATAATTCAGGGTATTACCAATAAATCCCGGAAAATATCGTGCTAGAATATCAAATATCAGATGGAAAAAAATTCCAATAAATAAAGCCAGTAAAAAGGAAATAATCTGATTATTTGTGACACTGCTGGCAAAAATACCAATGCTTATATAGGCAGCACTCATCAGTACTAAACCAAGGTAGCCGAGAATTGTAGCTCCATGATCTATAGGACCAATAGAAGCAACTGTTATATAGTAGGGTAGTGTAAGTGCAAGTGATAATAAAACCAATATAAGCACTGCCAGAAACTTCCCCATCACAAGCTGAGCATCCGATACAGGCTTTGTGAGTATCAATTCAAGAGTGCCACTGCTTCGTTCTTCTGCAATCAGTTTCATCGACAGGGCAGGGATAAAAATAAAGAGTGCCCAATATGAAACACCAAAAAATGATTGCAGACTTGCCTGTTTCACAAGAAAAATAGTCTGACCGATCATCCAGGTAAACAAACCGGTAAATACCAGAAAGGCAATGATCATTATGTAGGCAAGGAGTGAATCGAAAAACGATTTTAGCTCTCTCTTTGTTATAATCCATATAGTTACCATATCGTAGAAGTTTTTTTAGTTCATTGTAAGTAAACGAAATACATCTTCGAGTTTAGTCTCGGTGGGAGTCATTTCGGTAAGGATCCAACCCTGATCGACACAAATTCGGAATATATCGCGACGAGAAGAAGTTCCCGGTTTGCTTTGCAATTCAAATGTATTCCCACTTTGCGAAATGATATCGACCAGGTCCGTATTTTTCATCGACTGTAATGTTTTATAAATAACATTCCGTTCACCTTCTTCAATAGTCAACTTCAATATCTCTTTGTTTTGTGCTCGTTTGCGCAAATCGCTGGAGGTACCATCGGCAACTATCCGACCCTTATTAATGATAAGAATTCTGTCGCAGGTAGCTTCAACCTCTGCCAGAATATGGGAGCTGAGAATTACGGTTTTTTCTCTTCCAATTTCCCGGATCAGTTCCCTGATCTCAATGATCTGGTTTGGATCGAGTCCTGATGTAGGTTCATCGAGGATTAAAACCTGGGGATCATGAATAAGAGCCTGCGCAAGACCTACACGTTGCTTGTATCCTCTGGATAGTTCCCCGATCTTTTTATGCTTTTCACCCTCCAATCCACAGGTATGTACCATTTTCAGGATACGTTGAATTCTCTTTATTTTCGGTATGCCGTGTAATTCGGCAATGAATTTGAGATAATCTAGTACAGGCATGTCCTGATAAAGAGGATTTAATTCAGGCAGGTACCCGATAATTCTTTTGATCTCTTCAGGGTGTTGGTGAATAGAATAGTCTCCAATCCGAATATCTCCTTCATTTGGGGAAAGAAAACACGTGATAGCACGCATTGTGGTAGATTTGCCTGCACCGTTGGGGCCCAGGAAACCGACTATTTCTCCTGTATTCACCCGAAAAGAAACATTATCAACAGCTTTTTGTGAACCAAAACGTTTCGTAATATTTTCTACTATAATATCCATAGCTAAACTTATTTATAGAAATCGATCACAAAAAAAGGATATTGTAAGCTATTGATCAATACTTTTTAGAATTTTTAACAAATAAATAATGAAATATCAGGCACAGGATTTCAGATAACTGAAATAAAAAAACGCAGCCTTTTAAGGGACTGCGTTCAACCTAAACCATCATGTACTATTTATGAAATTTTAATATCCTTTACAGGTATCACTTTCGCTTCTGTCTTGGGTATGGTTACGTGAAGCACACCATTCTTATGTTTAGCACTGATCTTTTCTGAATCGACTTCATCAGGCAGTGTAAATGAACGACTGAATGAAGTGTAACCGAATTCACGGCGAATGTAACTATCTTTCTTATCTTCTTTTTCAAATTTCTTTTCTGAAGAAATAGTCAAAACGCCATCGTTTACAGAAACCTTCAGGTCTTCTTTTTCAAGACCCGGTGCAGCTACCTCAATAAGATATCCTTTTTCATCTTCCTCGACATTTACGGCCGGCAAACTATTATTGGCTGACCAATTATCTCCGTTCACAAAACGTGGGAGAAAACTGTCGTTGAAGAAATCGTCGAAAATACTGGGAGCTGAATAATTCCTTTTTCTAATGATTGTTGGTAACATTGTTTTGTCCTCCTATTATTTTTGTTTTACATTTTTTATTGTTACGACCTATTGTAGTCAACTAATATGCCAATAACAATAATAAGACAAAATGGCATATATTTTTATAATAAAATGCCATATTGACAAAAAACCCATATTGTCTTAACAAATTCAGGGAATAATCAGTGGACAAATTTTTATTTTTTCGATTTCAACTACCAGGTAATGAGCCTATTGTTTGCCTTTGGTTTCCGGTTTCATTTCTACGGGAAATGGTTTTGTTGCTTCGCCTGTATATAAAGTAATATGAGGAAATGGGATTTCAACTCCTTCAGCTTCAAAAGTTGATTTAATTTCCTGCATAATACTGTTTCGGAGTGTCAGATAGTTCGATTTTTCAAACCAAAGGCCATATAGAAAATTAATGCTGCTTTCACCGAAGTCCTTAATAAGGATTAGTGGTTCAGGTTCATCCAGACAAAATGGATTTTCAACGGCCAACCGACGGAGAATTCCTATCACTTTCTTCAGATCTTCTTTATATGCTACACCGATATCGATATCCATTCTGCGGATAGGGAATCGTGTGATGTTGGTAACTTCGGAGCTGATCATGGTCTGATTTGGAATACGTATAAGGAGGTTATCGAGAGTTTTAAGTTTAACTGAGAGCAGATCAATTGAATATACTGTTCCCATTTTGTCGCCTACGCGAATAAGATCACCGATTTCGAATGATTTCTCAGAGATCAGGAAAATACCGCTGATTACATTACCAATACTAGTCTGTGAGGCAATTCCGAGAACAATACCTAAGATACCAGCAGCACCTAACAGGGCAGTTACTTTTATATTTAGAATTCTGAGAACTAGAAGCAAAATAATAACAATACCTGTATAAACGATGGTCTTGTTAATTAAGAATTTTGTCTGTGGATTAAGATTTTTCCACATCACACGCCGTACAAATAAGGCAATCAATTGAAGAAGAGTATACCCGAAAACAATAATTATCAGTACATTACGAACCTTAAGTAAGGTAGGTTCTTCAAAATATCTTAGTAAGAATTCAAGCATAACCGGTGTATTTACTATTAATACTGTGTGAACGATTTAATAAAATAAAAACTCTTTTTTAGCAGGTTCTTATCTGGAATGCTTCGGGCATATCCTATTTGTTTCAATCCTTCCTGTATGGAAGGATTTACCTGTACTATCTGAACTTCAGTATTTTGTTCTTCACCCCTGAAACGTACTCTAACTTCGTTAGTGCATATCAGGTTTTGGTTGGCGTAGACATTGAGTTGGTTTACATCGATCGATAAACGCTGAAAATTCAAAATAGCCTGTGAATCGTTTCGGATTTGTACCGGGCAGATAGCTTCGGTGGGGAAAGTATTTATTTCCGAAACTTTTTGTATGATATTACTCTGAAGAGAATATGCCAGTTCGCCATTGGTCGGATCTCCAAACCAGGTTGAGGAAAGCTCGGTTGTAACAATCTCAAACAATAAATTTTCAGGTTTTACAGATGATGAATATAGTTGGATCCAGAGGGGTATTTTAATATAAATATCGAGATTTGTTCCGGCCATAATAGTAAAAGGGACTTCCGGTTTAATTACAACAGGCCGGTCAGGAGGAGTTGGGACGAGATGGAGTGTGCTGTGTTTATCGGCAATATATTGGTTCCAGGATATATTTTCGGTCGGGGTCTGAACAACTTCAAAACCACTAGATGAAGATTCCGACACTCCTTCATTAAGTGAAGCAATTCGCCATATTTTTTGTTGTTTTTCTACCCAAAGGCGCGTATTGCCAATTTTTGCAGTATATATCTTATTTTCTTCGAATTTGTATTTCTGCCACATAATAATTGATTTTCTACACAAGAACAACTAAAGTTATGAATTATGAGATGCCGCATGATAACACTAGTAATAGTTATAACCATTTTTTTCTTTTAAAAAATATAAATAAAGTAATCCCTATTATTAGAACTACTCCCCAGAAAATGGGATAACTATATTTAAATCCAAGCTCTGGAACATACTTAAAGTTCATACCATATACACCGGCAAGGAAGGTGAGGGGAATAAAGAAAGCTGCAAATACTGTGAGTACTTTCATTATTTCATTGGCGCGGTTATTAATATTCGTATTATGAATATTAAGACCATCGGCAAGAAGATTACTATAAATTTCAATACTCTCTTCAGCCTGTGTAATCAGATCTGCCAAATCATGAAGGTAAGCTTTGGTCTTTTTATTTATTAATAGAGTATCGGATTTTAACCATAACAATATCATTTCTTTTACAGGTCTGACATTCTTTCTCAAATAACTAAACTCTATTTTAAAATTATAGAGATCAGCAGTTATATGACTATTTGATTCAGTAAGTATTTTTTTCCCTAATTCTTCAATTTGTTCACCAATTGAAGCAATTACATCGAGGTAATTGTCAATTATAGTATCTAGTAAAACGTACACCAGATAGTCCGAACCGGAGGATCTGACAAAACCCCTTGAACTGCGGATTCTGTCCCGGACAGGATCAAAAAAATTCGCTTTTTGCTCCTGAAAAGATATTACATAATTTTCACCGAGCAGGATAGATATTTGATCAGATTGGATTTTTGTACTTACAGCATCATAATTGATCACTTTTAAAATGAAACCAAGGTTTTTTTCACCTTCTTCAAACTTAGGTCTCTGATCGGTATTTAGAATGTCTTCGAGTAATAGGGGGGGTATTTCAAAAACGTCACCAATTTTTTGAATTATTTCAGGATCATGTATTCCATAAACATTAATCCAGGATACGGTGGGTAAGGCCTTAAGATGTTTTATTTCCTCGATATCGGTAATATGGGTTTCAGTGAGATATTCATGATCATAGTCCATTAGAGTCAATTGCGATGACTCCATTTTTTTATTCCCTATAAAAGTCAGAGAGCCGGGAGGAAGTCCTTTTGAAATTTTCCTGTCTTTAGAAAATCTAGCCATTGGTACTCAATTTGATAAAACGAATATCCATATTTTTTTTAACTATATCAAGTTTACTCAAACCAGAAGCAAATTGAAGTATAGTGATGGTGGAAGCATACCTATACAAAAGTTACATATAATAACTTGATAAGAAACGCTAAAAGATTGAAATATCTGTTGGATCGTAGAAATATTTATTCATTTTCGTAATTTGTGTTGGAAATAATAGATAGCATATTTTAATAACATTTAACGAGTAATAAGGTTAATAACCATAAATTTTTAATTGCTATGAATCCTATAATTAGTCATATTTCTAAAAAACAAATTGATATTTCGGATAGCTACAAAGGTGATCTGCTCCGCGAATCGATATTTAAATTAACTGGGGTATGCACATGCTACATACTCTTAATTAGTTTATATTCAATAGGTACAT